>CALDSK010000026.1 GCA_937911865.1 uncultured Synechococcus sp. | reverse complement strand
GGGTGCCCTTGGTTTCGCGTCAGATGGCAGCCCAGCGTGGCAATTCCAAAAATGTGCGCTGTTCAATCATCAGGGCGTTGTGAAGCGAACGGGCAGCTTTAGGCGCAACCAGGTGGGTGTAGATCAGGGTGGTCAGGGTTAGGTAGCTCAGATAGGGCACGACTAAACCAGGCAAATTGGCCGCGCTGAAAACCCCCAAGGTCGCTCCAAACTGGTAGGAACAGGCAGAGCCAAAGGCGATCGCACTCATACAGGTCTGCCGGGAACAACTAGAACAGGCCCGCGTGCTGATGACAGCAGGCACATTGCAGCCAAACCCCATAATCACACGTACCAAATCTCGCCCAGACAGGCCAAAAGGTCTCAGCAGTGGATGCAATGCTACGGTAATGCGTTCTACTAACCCACTCGCCTTGTATCCCCCTAAAAACAGAGCGTACAAAATCACTGTCGGCACTGCCCAGATAAACAACAACGGCCCCATTGTCACTAAGCCATAGCGGCCAATCAAAATCTCTCTTAGCAGTAATGGCGTCCGAGACAAGGCCGCGACCAGAGGGCCCAATCCAGCTTGAACAAGAGGATCTAGGACCTCCGCTACCCCATTAGCCATGACAACAGCAATCACTGCAGGCAACAACAACAACAAGATGGCTAGCAACCAGCCCCAGCGCGGATGCTCTAGCCAGGTGGGCGCAGGCTCGATTCGCCAGCTCGCCGAAATTGGCTGCCAGTGCTGAGGAAATTTAGTCGGAGTCTGAAGGGCTGCTAAAATCTGCTGACGTTGCCTTGAGTTTAGATGGCGAGCATCCACAGGCATAAACCTCACCTGAGCGGATTGTGCCCACTGGCCTATGACCTGCTGGGTGAACTCAGAAGCCATGACCTTATCCCAGAAGGTGACAACCACAACCCCTTGCTTCCCGGCTACTAGCGGTAGCAAATCCGCCAGGTCATCATCTATGTGAGTTGCCTTAACGACTAACAAAATTCTGTCGTGGGTTTGGAGCTGTTCTAGAGCTGTGCGAGTAGTGATGGTATCAGTACGAAAGAGAATGCCTGGGGTATCGATAAAGACATCGTTTCGGGTTTGATAGGTCTCGCAGGCGATCGTCGAGCCCCGGATATTCGTACTGGTGGGCGATCGCCCCGTGAGCGCTGCGGCCAGTTCAGATTTGCCAGTGCTCTCTTTTCCGACGATTACCGTGGTGCGGCGGGTGGGTGGTGCAGTGTACATAGGAAGCGTGATGGGTCTAGCACCCAGCTAGAAAGTTCAGCTAACAACAAATACAGCTAGCAAACACAGTCATTGCTACAGCAGGAGAGATCGTCGAGAAAGAGTCCGGCCTGGCGATAGGCCTCAAGCGGGGTGGAGTCAAGGTCCAGGCGGTGGGCGATCGCATTGGCAATGACGGAAAACCGCTGACGAAATTTATAAATGAAGCAAAAAATTAGGTCCCCATGACGAACAGAGGGACCGCTCACAAAGAGTCCTGGGGTGAGGGTGGATTCGTCATTTTCTGTGAGTGCCGCGTAGCCTTTAGACCAATCGAACAGGGGCGAAATCTGTTTCAAACTGGTGTCGAAACCCGTGCAGAGAATCGGAGGATGGGCTGTCATCCACTTGTGGTATTCGCTATAGACTTCGTAACCGTCGGGAGTGCGTTTGACTTCTTCAATGACAGCGTCACCGACGATATCCAGACGCCCGGTGCGGTAGATAAGCTCTAGTCGATGTAGCGTGTAGGGGGAGAGAGAAATGCTAGGGTCGGTGTCAGGATTAGCCCAGGCTCCATTGCGATCAAGCACGCTTACTTTCTTGCCTAGCGCGATGAGATTGGCGGCAGCGTCTATGCCGCTTTCGTAGCCGCCGATAATGATAAATTCATCTCCCTCTAAGTCTGCCCATGAGCGAATCTGACTGTTGTGGATGCAGTGCTCTGCTCCCGGAAAGGGATGCAGATGAGGATACTGATATTCTCCGGCGGCCCAGATAACAAACTGAGCAGAGACATCACCGTTGCTGGTACGCAGGATAAAGCCTCCCTGTGGCAAAGGTTCAACCTTCTGCACATCCACCTCAGTCTGAATCGGTAACTCAAAGTGATCGGCAGCAGTCTGCAGATACAGCGCATACTGTTTGCCGGTGACGTGCTCGCGGCGAAAGGCGATCGCCGGCGAGGTCTTCATGGTCACTGCATTTAAGTCGAGCAGTCCAAAGCCATGGCTGGGAAATGACGGCGTGATGAAGTGCATCTCCTCAGGCCAGCGGCTAAAGGAGGCTCCAGCCTGGTGCCTGTCTAAAATCGTAAAGCGCTCTAATCCCAGCTCTTTGAGCACGACGCCACAGCCAATGCCGGCTGCTCCCGCGCCGACGATCACAACGTCATAGGAAATCTTTGTTGGGGATTGGCTCACGCTGGGTTTCCTGAATGACTAAAGATATGAGAATGATAATCATTATCAATTTCTTTGTCTAGTGGCCGTGTGGGTGTGGGTGTACGGGCTGACTAATAGCGTCAGCTCTCTCAGCCGAGCACCTAGCGCGAGTCTGTACTCTGGGGTTTTGCAGCTGGCGGTAGTCGAGTGTCAGTGATAATGCAGCGGGGTCTAACAATTCGCTGGGAGCGGACTGCCAAAAGGTCCTTGGTTCGTTTCACAAGCTATTGACAGCCGCTCAAGCGCACCGTTAGGCAGCAATCCTAAACGGCGGTAGTTGCGCACAAGAGTCGGCTCGAAAACATCATCATTGACTCCTAGACAGATTCGCTGTCCTCAGTCTCAATGACATCAGTCTCAATGACATGGCATTGAATTGCTAGAGCAAAAGCACTTTATTGTTTTTGGCTCGGAATGCACGCTGAATATGACGAGCTATTAAGGCGAGCTATTAAGACGAGCTATTAAAATGATAAATCAACAGATTTTGCAATTAAGCCTTGGCTCGCCCTCGGCTGCGGGTCAAAATTCCTTGACTAGGACTGAACAGCAGCGCCGATAAAAAGCAGGCAAAAAGGGTCAGCGCGATCGCTGGCCCAGAAGGCGTATTGAGATAGTAGCTAATGTACATTCCAGTCACGCAAGACAGCACGCCTAAACCGGCACCTGTCGCCATCATCCAGTGCAGTTCTTTCGTGAGCAAGTAGGCTGCCGCCGCCGGATTCACCATTAGCGCCACGACCAAAATCACACCCACCGCCTTGATGCTGGCCACAATCGTCAGCGTAATCGCGGCCATTAGCCCAAAATTAATCATCCCCACCGGTAGGCCAACCGCTTCTGCGCCTAGCTGATCAAAGGTAAAAAACAGCAGCTCCTTATAAAAGGTTTTTACTGCGATCAAGACAGCGACGGTCACAAGCCCGATTTCCCACACGTCTGCTGGGGCAATGCTAAGAATATCGCCAAACAGCAGCTCTTCAAGATCTAAGCGGCTGCGCAAGCTGGTGAGTAGGGCAATGCCCAATGAGAAAAAGCTGGAGAAAGTGATAGCCATGGCCGCGTCGACCTTGACTTTGGACTGGGCGCGAATCCAGCTGGTAACGAAGGTGCCAAACATCCCAGAAATGAAGGCGCCGATGAGCAAAGGGAAATTGAGGAAGTTTGCGATCGCTAATCCCGGTAGCACCGCATGTGCAACGACATCACCCAATAGCGCCATTCGCTGCACAATCAGGTAAGTGCCAATAATCGGACATAGAATGCCCATGAACACACCGGCCATCAGCGCCTGCCGCATAAACTCATAGTTCAAGGGATCTAGCAGCCAGTCCATATTGTCGTTGAAGGGAGAATGATTATCATGCAATCATCTCATCTCTTGCCACGATTGCGTGAGGACTTGCCCCGCAGATCTGGCAAAAACAACGGTCAATACAAAGCCCACGGCAAGATCGGGCAGTCCAGATTGCGTGAGAAACACCAGGCCCGCCGCGACTAGCACCGATGTATTGGCGATGATATCGTTCCTAGAACACAGCCATACCGAAGACATATTCAAATTATCTTTGCGGTGCCGAGACAACAGCAGCAAACAGATGATGTTAGCTATGAGCGCAATGAGGCCTACTGTGCTCATGACGCCTGCTGTGGGCGTTATGCCCGTGAATAGCTGATAGCTGGCCCTGGCGAAAAGAGCGATCGCAAACAGAAACATCAGGATGCCTTTAAAGAAAGCAGACCCCGCCTGCGCTTTGCGGCCCTTGTTCACTACATACAGGCTGCTGGCATACACTAGCGCATCGCCCAGCATATCGAGCGAGTCCCCAGCTAGAGAAAGCGACGCCGCCTGAATGCTCGCGCCAAACTCTACTACAAACATCATCTTGTTAATGGCTAGCACAGCCCACAGCACCTGGGTCTGATCCTTTTTCAGCTTTGTTAGCTCACAACCCTTACTCTGACAGCAGCTATCGCTCATGATTTGCGCTTTTCGATATAACGTTCAAACGAATGTTGGAATGTTACCACGAAAAATTGATAGGTTAGTGTTGCGTCAATTATCACCTCACGGACTAAAATGAGAATGATAATCATTGCTAGGCTATATGTATGTAGCCGAACTGTGTCCACTGAATTCGATCTGGGCGCGAGGCTAAGCAAATTGTTACATTTGTTGTAATGAGTCAGTACGTCATGAAACCTGCTTCTCTTAAATCTGCTTCTCTTGAGCCTGCTGCAGAGCCCTCTTCAAAATCTTCTTCGCTTCCCGATTTAACCCGCGCCCAAAAGCAGATTTATATTTTGCTAGAGCAAGTTGACAAGGCGCTAACTGCTCAGGCAATTTATCAACAGCTAAAAGATCAGCAGCGGCCTGTTGGACTGGCGACGGTTTATCGCTCACTGCGAGCACTCCAAATTAAAGGACTCGCTCAAGCCAGAGCGCTACCGAACGGTGAGTGGATGTACACGCTCACCTCTGATGATAGCCACTACCTAACCTGCCTAAACTGTGGCACTTCTGTTCCTGTTGAAGAGTGTCCGGTGCAGTCTCTGCAAGACAAGTTAGGCCAGTCTTCCCATTTTCAGATTTTCTATCATACCCTGGAGTTTTTTGGGCTATGCGCTCCCTGTGCCAGCTCTTCAGCGGCCGAGAGCTCATAGCCAGCTGTTGAGCGCGAGTTACGCGGGCAGGGCGACAGGCGCTACACAGTCTTCTAGCATTTGTGTAATGGCCTCTGCGTCCAGGTCGCGGCCAATAAACACGAGCTGATTGCCGCGAGGGCCACTCCATTCACTATCTTCAAGCTGGAACCGTTTACCCGTAAGCTGAAAGAAATGTCTAGCAGGACTCTCTTGAAACCACAGAATGCCTTTAGCGCGAAAAATATTCTCGGGCAGGTGATTGTCTAGAAACTGCTGAAACTGTTTGAGTGAGAGGGGGCGATCGCACTCAAAAGAGAACGACATAAATCCGTCATTTTCTAGATGGCCAGCGTGATGGTCATGATCGTGTGAATGGTCGTGGGTCGAGTGGTCATGGTCTGAATGATCGTGGTTGTGTGAGTGTTCGTGTGAGTGATCATGCGAGTGATCATGCGAGTGATCATGTGAGGGATCATGTGAATGGCCGTGCTCGCTTTGATGTCTATGAGATTCGGCTAGTTCCGTTTCTCTTATTTTCTCTTTGGCTTCTTCCTGGTACGCGCCTGTTTCTCCTACCTTGACATCAATGATCAGTGGCAGCGGCACTTTGCCCTGTTCGGCTCTGATAATTCTTGCACCTGTTTTAATGTCGCGAATGCTTTGTTCTAACGACGCTATGCGATCGCTCGTTACCAGAGCAGTTTTGTTGAGCACGATAATATCGCCATAGGCAATTTGGCTATACGCTGCCTGGCTCTCAAAGATATCCGGCGCAAAAGACTCAGCATCCACCAAGGTCAGGATCGAGTCGAGTCGAGTCATGTCGCGCAGTTCTGTTCCCAAAAAGGTGAGGGTAATCGGCAGCGGATCGGCTACCCCTGTGGTTTCTACAACCAGGTAGTCAATTTGGTCGCGGCGATTTAGCATTCGATAAACTGCATTGCGCAGGTCATCGTTAATACTGCAGCAGATGCAGCCGTTGGTGAGTTCAATCATGTCTTGATCGAGGGTCACGATAAACTGGCTATCGATATTGATATCGCCAAATTCATTCACTAACACGGCAACTTTGAAGTCTTCAAAGGTCTCTAGTATGTGGTTGAGCAAGGTGGTTTTTCCACTGCCCAAGAAGCCCGTTACGATTGTGACGGGTAATCTTTTGTCGTCTATCGCCAGCGACGACATCGTGCTGGCAGAATCTGTTGCTGAAGGGATAGTCATGATTGTCTCTTTCTGCTTTAGATGAGCAGACACTAAAGTGAGCAGACACCAACCTTACAAAAGGTTCACATCTATCTCCATATGTTCTATGGTGTGAGAATGATTATCATTCTACTATAGTTAGCCAAAGGAGAGAGGGTGTGTGAGCGTGCTGCAGACTGATATTGCGATTATTGGTGCTGGTCCACAGGCGCTGACGCTGGTAACTCATTTGTTACAAAAGAGTAAGCGCAGGCGCGATCGCCTAAACGCGGGTTTCTCTCCCGGATTTGAAGTTTTTGACCCTAGCGGCACCTGGCTAGCCCAATGGCACCGACAGTTTGCCGCGCAAGAAATTCCACATCTGCGTTCTCCGGCAGTTCACCACCCAGACTGCAATGCTCACACCTTGCTCAGCTTTGCTGAAAAGCGCCAGGATGAACTGTTTAATCCGTATAATCGGCCAGGAACAAAGCTATTTCGAGATTTTTGTGAAACCGTCATTGATCGTTGGCATCTGCGAGAGCAGGTTACCCAAGCTCGGGTAGTGGGGCTAGTGCCTCAGAAGCGAGGATTTCAGCTGACCCTATCCGACGGGCGTACGGTAACTGCTCGACGGGTCGTCGTAGCGACGGGCGCAGCAGCTGCTAGGCTGCCAGACTGGGCGCAGCGTGTTACTTCTCACGCTATCCAATATCCACCTGAGCGGCTATGCCATGCTCAATCTGTTCATCTTCCCACTTTATCTACATTGGCTGGAGAAACGGTGTTAATTGTCGGTGGCGGGCTCACCAGCGCTCACCTGGCAATGGGTGCGCTGCGGCGCGGTGCGAAGGTGCTACTGCTTGGTAGAAGCGCTTTCAAAGATAAGATTTTTGATGCGGAACCGGGTTGGCTAGGGCCAAAGTATCTTAAGGGGTTCAATGCAGAAACAGACTGGTGGACCCGCTGGCGGATGATCCAGCAGGCGCGAGATGGCGGTTCCTTTACGCCGGAAGCACTGACAAAACTGCGTAAGCTCTCCCGAGAAGGTCGTCTTTTCCTTTATGAAAACTGTGAAGTGACTAATGCGGTCTGGCGAGAAGGGAAATGGCAGGTAACATGCAACAATTCGGCGCTGCACGATTGTTTTGCTCACCAGTCGATTGATCGAATTTGGCTGGCAACTGGCAATCAGCTAGATATTACAGCGCATCCACTTTTGACAGAGGTATTGGCACAGCATCCCATTCAGATTGTTAATGGTTTACCTGTGTTAAATGAACATTTGCGCTGGCCGGGCTGTGAGCTGTTCTTGATGGGGCCTTGGACGGCATTACAAGTAGGCCCAGTGGCGCGAAATTTGTTTGGGGCAAAGATGGCATGCGATCGCATTGTTCCCGCGCTAACTAAGGCTAGCCTAGCGTTTGCGGATAAGTAGATGATTGAGGAAACATCTCTGTGCCGACTACGACGCCGATCTTTGCAATGCTGACTACGATGCTGAGACAGCTCGTCACTCGCTCAGCTGCTGCAAAGCATGACTTAGAACATTTACGATCCGCTGATCTGCTAGAGAGTAGTAGGCAAGTTTGCCGTCACTTCTGTGTTTCAATATTTTGAGGTCGCGCAGCTTTCGTAGATGGTGAGAAGCCGCCGATACTTTAACGTCGAGCAGCGAAGCTACATCGCAGACACAAAGCTCTTGCCCATCGCCTAAGGCGAGAAGGATCTTTAGGCGCGATCTGTCTGCTAGCGCATTGAAAAGAACTTGAACACTTGCCAGTAGTTCCTCCTCTGGCATGGTTGCACTGACCTGATTTACCAGCGCCGGATTAAAGCACTGAACCTGGCAAACGTCCCTGGCTCCTGCTTTGGGTGAACTGTTAGACAAATTCTTTGGCAGCGTTTTTGACGAAGCTTTAATCACAAATTTAGGCACATGAGAATTAATAGAACCCATTCTAGCGATCAGTCACCATTGAACCACCATTGAACTTTAACGAGCTTGAATCCGAGAAACCGAAGCAAAGCTAAAGAATGATCAACTATTCGCAGAAAGAATATTGCCGAGAGGGCTTCTTGCGATAGTATGTTTTGACAATGATAATCGTTATCAAAGTACAGCATCTAAAGTACAGCATTAGAGTACAGCGCTATGCACAAATCACTACGCCTTCTTTCACGACTATCTGCCTTGTCAATAGTACCTTTTTCACTGGCATTAGTCGCCGTGAGCTGTACTCAGCCCGACAGCAATCAACCTCAAGCCGAATCTGGAACTGAAGCAGAATCGGTTGGCGAGACTCAGGTGGTTGCCTCCTACAGCGTACTTTGTGACATGACTGAGCAAATCGCTCAAAGCACCGTAGATTTGACCTGCCTAATTGACGCAGGTCAAGATCCTCATGCCTACAGTGCCACCCCGGCAGATCGGCGAGCCATTGAAGAAGCTGATCTGGTTTTGTACGGTGGCTATGAGTTTGAACCTGAAATCATTCAAATGATTGAGGCGACTGATACGCCCGCGCCCAAAGTCGCTGTGTCAGAGGTTGCCGTGTCAGATCCGTTACTGGGTGAAGCGCACGATCACCATCATGCTGAGGGCGAAGCGCATTCAGAAGATGAGCACCATGCGGAAGGTGAGGCGCATTCAGAAGACGATCACCATCATGCTGAGGGCGAAGCGCATTCAGAAGATGAGCATCATGCTGAGGGCGAGGCGCATTCAGAAGATGAACACCATGCGGAAGGTGAAGCACACTCAGAAGATGAGCATCATGCGGAAGGCGAAATGGTTCCAGATCCTCACGTTTGGCACGATGCTGAAAATGGCATAGCTATGGTGCAAGCGGTTCAGGCTCAGCTCAGCGAAATCTCTCCAGAGAATGCCGAGCTGTATGAAGCCAATGCCGAAGCCCTAGTCGCTCAAATAGAACAGCTCGATACCTGGATCGGGACCCAGATAGAGACTGTCCCTGCTTCTAGCCGCACGATTATCAGCACTCATGAAGCGCTGGGCTATTACGCCGATGCCTACGGTCTTGAAATTGAGCCTGCGCTCGACAGCTTTAGCACCGAAGCGCGGCCTTCAGCGGCAACTGTCAAAGAACTGACAGAGGTCGTTGAGTCGAAGGGGGTGCCAAGCATTTTTGTGGAGTCTACTAGCAATCCTGGGCTGATTGAAACAGTTTCTAGAGAAACTGATATTACAGTCTCACAAGACCCAATCTATGCCGATGGCTTGGGCGATGCGGAAACATCCGCCGCGACCTATCAAGGAATGCTGGTTACTAATACCTGCACTATCGTCGATGGCTTAGGCGGCACTTGCGACCAAGCCGCTGCTCAAGCTTTACTGCCCGCTCAGTAGACCCGCTCAGTAGACCCGCTCAGTAGAGCAGTCGTAAGGTCAGTAGGACAGGTAAGTGGGGCAGATCAGTAGGACCTGTGCTGAGCGATCGCATCCTCAAGCAGTCACCCCCACTAACGCTGTTCTCAATTAACGCTGTTCTCAAAACTGTTTGGATCAAGCCATCTGTCGTTTAATGAGCTGCTTAAACACGCCGTCCTGCTCTGCTAGTTCATCAAAGCTTCCCTGCTGCACGACTCGCCCTGCCTTAATTACATAGATGCGATCGGCGTTGCGAATGGTGCTTAGCCTGTGGGCTACTACAATGCGGGTGACGTTGAGTGTGTCTAAACTTTCACTCACAATGGCTTGAGTTCTGTTGTCTAAGGCACTGGTTGCCTCGTCCAACAACAGAATATTTGGATTTAAGGCCAGCGCTCTGGCAATCATTAGTCGCTGTCTTTGCCCGCCCGACAGGTTGCCGCCACCTTCACTAATTACCGTGTGCATCCCCATCGGAAAGCTGTTGATATCTTCTGCGAAGCCTGCCATTTCAGCGGCTTTCCACGCATCGTCAAGCGTAATGAGGGCACCGCCAGAGATGTTTTCGAATAGAGAGCCCGTGTTGATTCTGCCGTTCTGTAGCACGACACCCAGCTGACGGCGAACGGCGGCAATGTCTAGCCCGGTGACGTCCTGATTGTCGTAGTATACGGTTCCAGATTGAGGCGTTTCGAAGCCGAGCAGCAGGCGAAGTACGGTGGATTTGCCAGAGCCCGAGGGGCCGACTAGGGCAATAAATTCGCCAGGGTGCGCTTCTACTGTGACGTCTTTGAGAATGAGGGGGCCGTCTTCGCGGTAGCGAAAGGTGACGCTGTCTAGGCAGATGCGGCCAGTGAGGCGACCAGGGTCGGCTTTTTGGGCGTCGATTTCGGGGGTGGCGGTGAGGATGGGCTGCGATCGCATCCAAAGCGGTACTACCTCCAGTACCTCAATCACTGTTTGGCTGAGGCTAGTTGCCCCGCTAATGAAAATTGCAAACGCTGCATTAAAGGCTAAAAAGGTGCCGCTAGAAAGTCCGTCGCCCGTTGCACTCACGAGTGTTGTTGCTAGGCCAAACATGCCAATGGCCGTCAGGGTAGGCATTGCGGTGTTGAACACATCTACCGCGTCTTCTAAGCGGAGCGTACTGGCATCCAGCTGAAGCTGTCTTCTGTATTTTTCACCCCACTGGGCAAAGGCGCGTGGCTCTGCGCCTGCAATGCGTAGCTTAGAAACGCCGTTGATGAGCTGTACCATCAGGCCGTAAATTTCACCGTCGAGTTCTAGCAGCGGGCGCTGTTTCTTGAGCAACAGAACGCCAGAGATGAGGGTGACGCTGACGACTAGCAACGCGACGAAAAGGGCTAGAATCGCGAGCCGGGTGCTGTAGTAAAACAATAGTCCTAGGTTCAGCAGCGCAAAGGCTCCGGAGAGAATGGCGTCTAGGGCTGTGCCGCTGAGCTTGCGGCGGATGGCGTTGACGCTGGATACGCGGGCTTGCAGGTCGCCTGTGGCATAGTCTCGGAAAAAGGAGGGATGGAGTTTAAGCAAGCGGTCCCAGACGGCAGCTTGGAGGACGGCGTCGGAGCTAGTTTCTATACGCATGGCTGCGATCGCCTGAGCGAATTGGAAGCAGGTGCGGCCAAAGGCAATCGCTAGCAGCGCTGCGCCCAGCTGAATGAGGGTGGTTTCATTGCCATAGGGAATAGCGTCGTCGATCAGGACGGCAGTAGCCTGAGGAATGGCCATGCCGAGCAGACTCATGGCGAGACCTGTCGCCAAAATCATCCACAGGTCTCGCTGGTGGCCGTAGAAAGCAAACTTCAACAGCGTCCAAGCGTTAAGCTTGCCTTCTGGCAGGGGTTTGTAGAAGACGAACGCTCTTGGGTCCAAGCGGTTTGCGATGTCTTCTGTGACGGGCGTTTTTTCTAGTGCGATTGGGTTTAGCAGTTCGTAGCGATTGTTTTTAACCGGTAGCAGCGCCACGGGGGTTTGATCTTCTCGGGTATAGGCCACCATGGGGCCGCTGTCTTGTGTCCACCACTGGCCGCGCAGCAAAATTTGTCGCAGACGAAGCTGAGAGGCACGGGCGATTGCTTCTAGAGGTTCTTTAACGGTCTGCAAGTTTTCAGAATCACCGGGTGGTGAGATGGCTACGCCTAGCTCGTGCCCAACTGCGCCCGCCGCGACTAGCAAAGGCGTTTTGGCGGATAAATAGCCGTCGTCTTCGGGCTGAAGCAGTGATGCAAGACATTTTAAGGTGGTTTGCGCGGTTTGTTGGTTGAGCTGCTGCCGCTGCTGAAACTGTTGAAAGTTGTTTTTGTTTTTGTCGCGAATGATTGTTTCAATTGCGGTCAGCGCAAACCGATGAAACTGTTCAATGCCTTGAAGGATATGCTTTGAGCATTCAAGGTCTTCTGCATCGAAAACCTGTAGCTCTAGCTCGGTACCCGCCTCTATCCAGGTACCTGTTCCCAATGGAAAAACTCCAGACCGTGCTGTGAGTTTGGCTGCTTTGTCTGATATCCAAAGGGCTTTTCTGCTTTCTTTTTTATTCTCTTTCTCATGCTCTTTTATCTGTATCCACACCATCTGTTGCTCAGGGCCATAGCGCTGGTGGCTGCTGAGTGAGAGATGTTTGGCCGTGCTCGGTTCTATAGGCGTTGCAGGAACGGGGAAGCCTACGATTTGGCTGAAGTGGTTGAACCAGGTGGTTGTTTTCGCTAAGTTGCGTGGCTTGTTCAGAATGCTGAGCGTGGTGGGTTCGAATGCGATCGCAATCAATCCATAGGCAGCAGGCACGCAGCCCATCATTACCTCTCCTGCATTCACGGTGAACAGGTAATGACGCGGCCCTGTCGGCTCTCCGTTCTTCCAGGTGACGGCAAAGATACCGACGGTGCCGGCGTCTACTTGCCAAATGTTGTTTGGCTGGTTTAGTGGAAATGTTTCATTGCCTGAAAGTTCTCTTTGCTTTGAGCTGAGCTGAGAAAATTCATTGGCAGAGAATAGCCGAGTAGAAACCATGACATCTGTTGCTTACTTTTTTATTTTTCTTCTGAACTTTTTCTTCTGAATATTGTTTTTTGAGGTTGTAATGGCTTTTTGTGAGTAATTTTTTTGTGCTTTTTACAATGCCGTCCCTGACTGTTGAATCAAATTTGCGTAGTGTCCTGGCTGCTGCCACAGTTCATTATGGCTTCCTCTTTGAACAACCTGTCCGCGCTCTAATACGATAATTTCATCGGCATCGCGAATGGTGCTTAGCCGATGCGCCACGATTAGGCAGGTGCAGCCCCTGCGACGCAGATTTTGATCGATAATCTTTTCTGTTTCAGAATCTAGCGCGCTGGTTGCTTCGTCCATAATTAAAATAGAAGGATTTGCGACCAGCGCACGGGCAATTTCTAGGCGCTGACGCTGCCCACCGCTGAGGTTTTGACCGCCTTCTAGTAGCTGTGCATCGTAGCCGTAGGGTAAAGATAAAATCGTTTCTTCTATTTCGGCATCTTGGCAGGCCTGGCGCAGCTGTTCGTCTGGAACGGTACTGTCCCATAGAGTGAGATTGTCTTTAACAGAGCCTGCAAACAGTAAAATTTCTTGCTCCACCATAGCGATAGAGTTGGTGAGGACCGGACGGGGAATCTCTTTGCTTGAGATATCGTCAAAAAAGACGGCTCCGGCAGTAGGCTGATATAGTCCGGCAATGACTTTTACCAGCGTAGATTTGCCCGATCCGCTGCCACCGACAAAAGCAATTCGCTGCCCTGGCTTAATAGAGAGATTGAAGTCTTGAATGAGCGGAGCATCTAGGGGACTATATCCAAAAGAGAGGTTTTTAATATCAATAGAGCCAGAGAGGCGAACGGCTGTTGGCTGCCTGTCTGAATTCTCGTCTGTAGGTTGGTTGGTACGCTCAAATCTCTTATAGCCAAATACCTCGTCTACTTCGTTTTCTAATACATCATCTAGTCGTTCCAGGCTTCCTTGCAGCACCTGCAATGTATTCGCAAAACCCACCAGGTTTCTCACAGGGCTTTGAAAGCTTTGCATTAACAGCTGAAAGGCAATTAGCATGCCAATTGAGAGACTGCCATTAATCACTCGCCAGCCACCGACGATTAAAAGTGATAGGGCCGTCAGTGTGGTGAGTAAAGAGGGCAGCAGGCCCAACAATCTGTTGGTGAGTCCTAGCTCTTGCTGGGCGTTGCTGGCTTTGGTGTAGTAGCCAGACCAGCGGGCGAAGAAATCGGATTCTAGGCCGGAGGCCTTAAGCGTCTCGATGCTTTGAAGCCCGGCAATGCTGACGCCTGCGGCTTTGCCGTACTCTTGGGCGAGGCGGCGGTTGGCATCGGTGCGGGTGCGAGAGACCCACTGCAATGTGAAAATGTTGATGGCCGCAAAGGTGATGATAATTAGCGTGAGCGGAATGTCGTATTGCAGCATGGCGATCGCATAGAACACAATCATTACCAGGCTGATAGCTGTTGTTGTTAGGCGACCCGAGAGAACGCTAGCGACGCTGTCGTTAAGGTCAATGCGATCGCTAATTTCCCCAGCAAACCGCTGGGCGTAGAAGCCGACAGGTAGGCGCAGCACGTGCCATACAAATCGGCTGGTCATGCCTACGGAGAGTTTTATTTTGAGCGATCGCAAATAACGCAGCTGAAGCGCGGTTAGTAAAGACTGCACGACTACTGTGAGCCCCATGCCTAGCAACACGTAGGGCAGCCAATCCAATCGCTTCGCCAGCAGAATGTTGTCAATAAAAATGCGGCTAAAAGCAGGTAGTGCTAGGGTTGGCAGAACCAATAAAAAACCTGCAAAGGTGCAAAATGCAAGCGCGCCCAGAGAGCCGCTGAGTCTTCTTTTCAACCCTTTGAGGGCGCTAGGTTTGCTGCCCCCGCGCTGAAAAGTTTCGCCGGGTGTGAAGGTGAGCGCGATTCCGGTGTAGCCCTGGTCAAAGTCTTCTAAGGTGACTTTGCGTGGACCGAGCGCAGGGTCGTTAAGCCGGATGCTATTTTCGCTGATTTCATCGACAACCAGGAAGTGATTGAAATTCCAAAAGACAATAAATGGGGGCGGTAGCTGCTTGAGTGACTCGATACTTTTCTTAAATCCCTTAGCAATTAATCCGTAGTTTCTAGCTGCCTTGAGAACGTTGGCCGCGGTAACGCCATCGCGAGAAACACCACAGCCCTGTCGCAGTTCAGCTAGGGGAACGAATCGGCCGTAATGCCCCAAAATCATACTCAGTGCGGCAGCGCCACACTCAACGGCTTCCATCTGGAGAACGGTGGGGGTTTTTACTTTTGCCATGCTGTGAACGCACCTCACTTAACCGTAAGCGGGCTATTTAAGAAGATTGGTTTTTTAAGAAGACTGGTTTTTTAAGAAGACTGGTTTTTTAAGAAGACTGATCTAGAAAGGGAAATACGAATGAGATGGGTGATTTTTCTTTTAAGGTGACGCGGGCGATCGCGGGCATCCCCGCAATGGGTGCCATCTCACTGGTGCCGGTAGACCACTGATAGTTGCCCGATTCATCTTGTCCTGGCAGCGTAATCACTTCTACATAGCTACGATCGAGCCTATTTTCTCTAGCAGCTTCAATGGTGGTGACAGACGGCTGTGAGACAGAGAGCACCTCTGCTGTCAGCCCACCTGCAACCTGCGCACCTTCTACATCAGGAATAAGCAAGACTTCCATTCCCGGCTGAATTTGAGCAATCTCACCTGCACTAAAATACGCGACCCCGATCAGCTGTTCTGGTGCCATGTTGAAGTCGTTTTCGGGCAGCATATTTTCAACCGTATCGGCGTAGACCAATGCGCCCTGGCCAGTGGTCGTAATGGGAATTCGTCCAACAATACTCCAAATCAGCCCGCAGCCTAACAAACCGCCCAAGGCTAGCAGCGGTAGCAGGCTGCGAGGGGTGACTATTTTCATCAGCTGATCGAGCTGTTCGGGAGACGAGAGTCGCTCTAGCGCCTCCTTACGAAAAATACTGTTGTTATCCATTTTCTTATACCTCCACTTTTAGCTGTCGAAGCATCCAATCAAACTTGGTTCCCCCTTCAGAGACAGATTGCAGCTCTTCCATATCTAGCTCTTCTTCATCTAGCTTGTCTTGTAAGGCTTCTTCTGTGGCTAGTGCTGTAGCTGGCGCTTCGCTTTCGCTCGCGGTTCGACATTCTGTTGCGGTGACTGAAACAAGTAAGTGAGCGGTTTGAGTGGCAATCACCCGGTAAAAGCGGGCGGCAAAGCTCGGATCTTCCTGAAGCTTGATGATGACCTGCTGTCGTGACAAGGTGAGTAGCTGCGTATCTTTGATGGCGTGGATTCTGACGGGGAGCGGCTGAAAGTCTAAAAAGGAGATAATACCCGGCAACCCACCTCTACCAACGCTGGCAAGGGAGGTAAAGTTCTGTTGATGTGCCTGTTCTGCTAGCCCATGAGAGCAGGTAGACAGCGGATCGCAGGGCCGAGCGGTAGTGGCAATTTCTAGTGCGCCTTCTAGTACGATATAAAGTGCGTCTACAGGGCGACCCATATTTAAGAGAACGTTTTCAGTCAGCACTCTTTGCAGCCTGCCCGTTTGCATCATCCAGCTGATGTCACTGTCGTGCAGTTCCCCAAACACAAAGAGCGCTTCTTTTACGCTGTGTCTGGCCTGATACTGTAAGTGCTGGTCTGCTATGCTGGCGTCTTCGAGCTGGCTGCCAACAAACTGATTGCGAATGCGGTGCGAAAGGATAAGTGCGATCGCCCGGTAAAAATGAGCCGCAAAACTAACGTCTGTTCCTAGTTTGCTCTCTAACTCAGCCTTGGGAACTGCTAACACAACGCCATCACTTTTAGCCGTTGTTACGCTTACTGGCTCAGTTTTGAACAGCCACCCACCGCCGATAATATCGCCTCGATGGAGCTGTGCAAACTCTCGCCCGCTGCAGGGCGCACTCATGGCCAGCGTTCCTTCTAGTATGAGATACAACACTTCTGACGTATCGCCGGGCATCAATAGGACGGTGCCTGCTTTCATAGGCTGATGCTCGCCAGTGGTAACTAGCCAGTCGAGGTCTGTATTAGTAAGCTCTTGAAGCAAAATATCTGACATGCGCGACCTCGGCTGTGTATTCGGCGGCGATATATTCGGTGGCTGTGTATTCGGCCTGGCTAATAAACAAACTATAGAATTAGAAGAACTGTAGCAGCTACTAGAACACATTGGGTTAATTGCTAATTAATTAATTAAATTAATTGAGAAGTATGTTAAGTTCTCACAGCTTATTCATTCTCTTCTCATAAACGGCTTGTAGGCTCTGTAAATGAGGCTAATAAACGTTGCGAGCACAGATAATTCTGCGATCGCAAGTCATGGCCTTTTAACATGCAACAGTTCTAGGATTGTTGATTTTGGATTGATTTAGCTCACGTGCTTTTTGCAATGAGTCAAGATTTTTCCAGCTAAACCGTTTTTCTGAAATTTTAAGGTGTTAACCATGGCAGAAGAAAACAAGTCCGTTCAGCAAGATGAACAGCTTTCTGAAGATCAGCTAAATGAAGTCGCTGGCGGCAAAAACGTACATGAGCGTCGCATAGAGCATTTGGATAACCAGACGAAGAGTGTTGAAAATGTTCAAGAAACTCGCCTAGAGCATCTAGACAACCAGACTAAATAGAAAGGCTGCGATCAGCTAGATATCAGTATAGATATAGCAATGCGCGGATGTATTCGTGCATTGCTATGCACTTTGCATCGCTGATAATGGGCATCGCTGATAATGGGCTGTAGCCTTTCGTCGTGTAGTAGGCAAGACATGAAAAGCTGTCGCAACAAAGCTATAGCAACTTGGTAGTTCATTGGAAAAGAGCCGCCAAGTTACTTACACGTTTGATCAAGTTTGATCCCGAGCTTGAGACTTTGGTTGCTGCGCTCAAGCCACCTCATCTTCTCTGAAAATATAGCCCACGCTACGAACCGTGTGGATTAGCCTTTGCTGCTTTTCTTCCCCCTGTAGCTTTCGGCGCAGGTAGCGGATATACACTTCAATAATATTAGATCCGCCTGCATATTCGTATCCCCAAACATTCTCTAATATTTGGGCGCGGGTGAGTACCTGAAAGTAGTGACTCATTAAATACTCCAACAGATCGAATTCTTTCGCCGTTAAGCGAATAAAGCGATCGCCCCGAAAGACTTCTCGGGTTTTACGATTGAGCTGAATGTCGGCGCATCGAACAATCGCAGATTGATGGTCGGCGGGCGTGAATCGTGATAAGTTCGCCTGAATTCTAGCGACAAACTCTTCCGGGTTGAAGGGAATGGAAATACAGTCGTTGGCACCCGCTTCAAGTCCGGCAATTCTCTCGGCTGGACTGTCTTTTTGCGTGAGTAAAATAATTGGCTCGTCATTTTGTCCGGTTCTTAGCCTGCGGCAGACTTCTAACCCTGACAGTCGCGGTGGAGACCACCCTACAATGACTAGATCTGTTGCAACTCGTTTGGCTGCTAATAGTCCCCTAAGCCCATCGTTAATAACGCTGACCTGATAGCCTTCGCTATGCAGATCTATCTGTAGGGATTCGGCAAGCTCTGGTTCGTCAGCAATAATCATGACATGCTTGAGTTTGTGATAGTGAGACCGCTGAAGTGTCTGTGTGCGTGACGTGCTTGAGCTTGCGCGTACATCCAAAAGCATTCTTCTTTACCTGAGTGAACAAGGTCTGAGTGAGCAGGTTTAGGTGAGCAGGTTTAGGTGAACAGATCGTTGTCTATGTGGCTAGATTTAAGTGCGCTAGGTTTAAGTGAGCAGTATACGAACCAGAACTGGCTAATTTCCCTTGGTAGAAAAGGTAAATCAACTTAGGAAGGAACTTTTACTGCTTCACATTTTGCCTTAGAGGCTAGAAAAAAACACTTAGAATAGAGGTAAACGGCTTTCCGATTTTGGAAAGCGCCGATAGATTGCTATTTTATGTAACAGCGTCGAACTTATCTGCGTAAAGTCCTCCTATCTTTGCTATACCTTGATTTTTCGCCGTTGTGATGACAGCAATTGATAGCTTTCTAGGAAAGTTTGTACTTGAATCTTAAGATTTTTTTACTAAAGCTATCACCTCTGACGAATTGACACATTAAGGAATGAGGCCGACCCTTTTAGCCGCCTGCTGGATTTGGATACGCAGATCTTTTTGATTGTCGTCGTATATATTAAGCGCGTCTTGAATGCGTGACCAGTAGTTGCGAACGGTGCGATCGCTGATTCCCATTGCCTGAGCGATCGCCCGATCTGAGAGCCCTTCTTGATACTTTAGCGTCAGCACCTGTAGCCATCTCTGGTCAAACTCGGGTCTAGACCTAACCTCGGGAGGGAGGTAAATTGAGCCTCTAAGCGCAATGTCAACCGTGTCAACAATCTCCTTTAACGGTTCGGCTTTATTCATGGCGACAAAGCCACTACGGTACGCGTTGATGTCGGCTTTAATTTGAATCAGCGGCCTGATATCAACGCTTAGGGCCATCAGATGAGGCGCTGCTGGACTGTTCATAATCTGTTGTAATAGCTGAATACCTGTTTGCGCCGTTGCTGGCGATTGCTTGCTTTCTGGCAAAATCAAATCGAGTACAACAAACGTAGGCATCTGCTGCGAGAGTCTAGATTTTGCTGTTTGAGCGTCCTGTGCGGTGATGATGTCTGCTTGGGGGTAGCGCTGTTGTAGCCCAGGCGTGATGCCTGCCAAAATAGCCTCGTGGTCATCAACTATCAAAAACTGATGAGGGGTATCTCGTAATGCTGACTGTGACATATGAATGAGAGACTTTTACGAAAGATATTGAATCTAGATTGGAATGAGTCGGTATTGAGTTGAGTTGAAATTGAGTCGAGTTGAATAAGAGTCTACATGGCTATGCGGCCTGATTTAGTGCTGGTTGGCAGCTTATTTGGTCCAGGTAAGCTCGCAGCGAGTGCCGATTTCTGGGCGAGAGACTCGCTGAAATTGACCCTTCAGCTTTTTTGCGATCGCAAGTGCCTGACGAGTCCCTTGACGATTCTCTCTGTTGTGCTTGAACCCTGCACCATCGTCGATAATCTGTAGTCGATAAACCGCACCCTCTACTGTGCAAATCACATCTAGGCGAGTTGCATTTGTTGCATATTTCCCTGCGTTTAGCAACGCCTCTTGCAGAAATAAACACAGCCCTCTTTTTTCTTCGAGGCTGAAATTTCTGGATTCAAAGATTTCGAAGACAGGCGTAACGAAGGTCTGGATGTTTGCAAAGCCTGGCAGCTGCTGAGAGAGGGTATGCTCATAGACCTGATAGAGTAGAGCGCTAAGAGAGTCTCGCAGATTTAGAAAAGTGCGATCGCTTAAATATAGGCTATGGCTGCGTGAGAGGGTATCTATTTGCATTCGTTCAAAAATGCTGCGCATGTCATTGTTTAGTTGCACAAGCTGATTGAGAATCTGTTCGTTTTGACTCTTTGTGCCGTGTGGCGCTGTTCTAATACTGCGTGTGATATCGGCTAGCCTCTGTAGGGGACCATTGTGGACGGCTTCGTAAGTCCGCTCAATGGTGAGACGTCTTTGGTTGAGTTCAAAGCGCATATCTCGATCGAAGAAGGCCGTAATGAGTCCGGCGCTACACAGGGCCAAGACCGCTGGAAATACAGGAATCCAGATGCTTTGTGTAAGCAGGCCGTAGCCTATGAGCGCGATTAAGAAAGTAATCGCAATCAGTAGGCAAACGCTTTTCCAGGGCGACTGTAGCCGTACGCTAATACTGATACCAGCTGCGCCCCATAGAACAATCCATAGATACTCTCCGAGTTCTGGCCAGGTTTCTAAAGCACACCTCATACCCAGCGCAGAATCAATAATCTGTTCAGTCGCGTGACTATGAATCTCAACGCCGTAGATGATTTTGGTGGGATAGGTGCGATCAGAGATCCTTTGAGAATATAGAGTTTTCTCAACTGCTGAGGTGATGAAACTGTCTTTGGCTTGGGCAACTGTTTTGCCGATGAGAACAATGCGATCGCGTATTTTCTTCGCATCTACATTATTTTGCAATACTTCCTTTAGACTAATGGTCTCGTAGGGCGTTTGCAGCATACAGAAGTTCATCAGCATCTGTGTCCCTTCTACGTCCGCTCGAACATAGCCGCCCGTATTCGGCGAAAAGACAGGAAAGATTGCCTCATCCATAGAAATATTCTCTTTCTCTAGATATTGTTCTGCTAGCAGCAGCGCCAGTGAGCGTTTGGTATTGCCCGCTTGATCTGTTGCAGTAAGAACAATTCGCCGGATTTTGCCATCGGCATCTATAATGCTATCGGCAAATCCTACCTGCTCTGGTGGAATCCCAGCCGGTGCTTCTACATTCATAGTGTGCTCCGCGCTCAGTGCGACTTCTGCCGCAATGACATTGGGCGTTGTTGCTAGTACCTTCTTCAGCATCTCCTGTCCTTGCCCTTGGGGCAGATCTCTAAAGATATCTAGACCGATAACGCGAGGGTGATAGGTCTGTAGGTTGGTTAAGGCCTGAGCTAAGATGTCTCCTGAGATCGGAAAGCCTGTCGTTTGATAGTCACTCTCATCTACCGTAACTAGGGTGACACGCCGGGTTCTGTTCTGCTGAGGGCAGCGGCGAGAGTAGGCGTCGAGTACTCGCCATTCTTGGGTTTGTAGCAGGCTGCTAAACTTGAGCATGCAGACAAGTCCAATCATTAACGCACCAGGAATAATCATCTCCCAGGTTGTTTGACGCTGGTAAAAGAGAGTTTTGATAAGTCTTCTTAGCATGGTGGGTCGTCAGGCCTCCCCATAGCGATGAGTGGCCGACAGCGGCGCTGAGGCTGCCACGGGTACAAGTGCAAGGCACCACAGGCTGTCAGCAGCACATTGCACGCTGCTGAATCTATTTTTTGGGGGTTCATAGTAGGTTTTACCTGTAGTGTGGGCTGCTGAATCTCGCTAGGGGATGTGCGATCGCAGCCACCGATTGCATAAGCTTATTTCTGCTGTCTATGCTTAAACGTCGAGCCAAAAAGCTCGTTTCAAATTCATAGCTTGCAGAAGCTTTGTTGGTAGTAATTACTATAGTGAAATGGCCCAAATCCAATCTGAATGTTGGCTTAGAATTGAATAATAAGTTCTGGCTTGATCAGGATTGAGATTGAATTATTTCTGCTGAATCATTAGACTTTCAGCAGGGATTATGCCTCTTAAAGCTATGCTTTGCAGGGATCTTGTAGACCGTATACAGCAAAGCTCTAACCTGAGATAGCCATTAGATACTGATAGTAATTAATGCTTTCTGTCTTTTATTATTAATATTTAAAGAGAGCCTATTCATCTTTTCTGATTGCTTACTCAGCGTCGTCTCAGCAATCTCTTTTTATTAGCTCATGCGAATGCAAAAATACAGGAATTAACCCCTTCAAAGAACTGGCTTGTGCAAAGAGCTAAACTGGCTGACCTGTGCTGATGTTTGGCTCTCCAAGATTAATTACGTAGCGTCGAGAGGCAAGCGCCAACCAATGAGACATCGCAGCCAAAAGCGCTCGCAGTTTCTGAAGCCGTGACCAGCGCCCAATCAGCTTCAACTGGTGGTTGAGCCGTTCTACGACATGACTAGTGGCTCTGTGCTCTCTCTAGCGTATGGGCGCTACCTGATATACATGAAGTTCAGCGTTGACCGAGTTGTAGAATTCCTGACGATCTTTCACCTCAAAGCGCTGTTCAATTGCTTCTCGAAGTCTTTGCCTTTTCAAGCTTGATGGCTCGTAGTACACCAGCCAGTATTGAGACTCTGTAGGCGGCAGGTTCTGCAGCATATCTTGAATAAAACGATCTGCGGCTTCGGATTCTTGAGGTAGCGGCGGAATCGATTGTTTACTCATCACATAGAACGGTGCCTCGCCTTCGTAATAGCGGGGCACCGTTAGCTGTGGGTCTTCCCATTCCCAACCATAAAACCCAATCACATCACTCGGCTGCTCACGTGATTCAATGAGTGCAGCAATGCCTCGCCAGTCATCGTGATATAGCGTTGTGTAGTAGTGCCCTAGACCCCCACCAATAGCGATGCCATAGAGAATGGCAAGGGCAATAGCCCCGCGTCGATAGTGTCGCCACAGGTAGCATATGCCTGCTGCAATAAGTAAGATGGCGTAGGGTGCCACAAACATCAAATAGCGCTCTCGCCAGATAGAACCACTCATCCATGAGACACCTGCGATCACAATCGTGGGTAGAAAGGCCCACATCATTAGCCACCAGCGTTCTGGGCGCACAAACTGCCTAGAAGCGGTTACCATTTTCCACATCCCAACGCTCAGAACGCTAACTAACACAATCGTAAAGAGCATGTAGAAAACAAATTCGATGTCTTTGTGGCCCCAGGTCGAAATATTGAGCGGGATATCTCGTAGCGAAGATAGATCCGACGTCGGCCAGAAAGCTATTAGCCCAGTTAGCAGAGCAGCCATTCTAATGGGGCCAGGTTTTGGTTGATGGGCTACCCAGCCGCCCAAAAATTGGGGAAGCGCTTCTTGCAAAGCCCGAGCAAACGGCAGCCATATGACACCCACTAATGCCAGTGCAATGACAAAGGAAACGATGACGCGCCGATCTCGACGAAACCGCCACAATACCAGTACAGCATCGGGCAACAGCAGCATTACATTGAGTGGTGTTGTCATCACAGCTAACAGCCTGGCCACTAACCAGCCAATCACGTTGGTCAGCCGAATGCCCTTTTGCGTTTGCAATAGTTTCACCAGTAGCAGTGTCCCCCATAGACCCAAGCAGGTACTGAGTGAATACATCCGAATCTGTTGGCTGTAGCCGACAAATAAAGGGGATAGCGCTACCATGATCGCCGCTACGATGCCCGCCGACTGCGATAGCAAGCGCCGTCCCAACAGGTACGTTAAAAGTACGCAACCCAAGCCAAAGGGAATAGACAGGGCCCTGAGCCAACTGTCGTTTTGGCCTACCTGCATCCAGCCATGTAATAGCAAGTAGTAAAGTGGCCGGGTTCCTAAATCCAAATTTCTGGCATCGACGATACTAAAGTGCTCGTCTATCCAAACGCTCTCTGTCCCTAGTTGATAAACTCTTAGGAGCAAAGAGACAAGCAAAATAATTGGCAAAAATGACCACTGCTTTTTCTGGGAAGACGTAGCTGTCAACGTCTCTGTTTTCAGGGTGCTAATCATTATTTTGACTCTGTATTTTGGGCTTTACATTTTGGGCTCTATATTTTGGGTTCTACAGTTTGGGCTTTTCGGGATTGACTGTGCGGGATTGACTAGGCGGGATTGACTAGGCGGGATTAACTAGTTGCGCACTAGGTAGCTGTGATTTTGATGCTGATAAGTGCTAACACGGAGCTATTGTTGAAATGGTACAGCCTTTGCTACTTCAGCATACTAAATTCCGAAGAGCTGGATGTTTTTGCCGTGATATTACGGATGCTGATTGTGTCATTTTAAGGCGTGTAGGGTCTTGACCCTCATACTTTCCTCATAGATGAATAGTATGGTGAGCAATACAGCTAATCTGAGGCCCCGGGGCACCGCTGAGTTATGAGTATAGATATCCGTAGTACAGGTGTACAAGATGCAGGTGTTCGCAGTACGGGTATTCAGGATACAGATGCTTACGGTAGAGAGTTAAGGCAGGCTGCTCAGCGATGGTTAGCCGCAAACATTGGCGACAGTTCAACAGCTAGCTCAACAGCTTCGCAGGCCCGTAAGGAGTGTTTTGTTGTAGAGAGTCTAAAAATTTCTGGCGACGCTTTAATGAGCAAAGTGAACGACCTGATTCGGCAGGGTAACGTTCGTCGAATCGTGATCAAGAATAAGGAGGGACATACGCTACTGAGTGTCCCAACAACTTTGACCGCGGTAGGCAGCACCCTCAATGCCATTCTCTCGACAGAAGCAACGGCCATCAATGTGATCAGTGCTATTGTTCCTTACCCAAAGCTTGTAGTTGAGAAGCTTGGCTAGTCAAGATCAACAGTTTTTTGTTGAGCGAGTTAGTGGATAGGGTTTTTAGACATCAACACGTGGCGGTAAAGCGTAATTGCACAACCGTACATATTTCATTCGCGTCAAAAGGGAGAAATCTCTCGCCAGGATTCGAACCTGGAACTTCACAGTTAAAGTGTGAGATGTTGCCGACTATACTACGAGAGAAAAGACGAAAAAAGCGGATGCCGAGGCAGGCGCGTCACCTGCAATCTCCTGATTCAGCGTCAGGTGACTGGCTAACTCGTCCACTCGGCATGGCTGGGTAGTAGGACTTGAACCTATTTAAATGGATGGCCTCCTGCTTTTCAAACAGATGCTCTTACTAAAATGCGCCATAGCAAATGTCCTGATGCATTAGGACATTTGCTCAGAAGAGTTGCTTGTGCGCTATGGGTTGTAGCTTCTCGTTAGTGTCTTAAGCAACTCTTCGAGAGCTATATTGGGGAAGCTGGGAATCTGTAAAAGCCTCTTTGTGTATGACGTTTGGCTGTGCTACAGAAAAGTACGACGTTCTAAAAAATAGTTCCGTTTTACTTTCTGTTGCTCATGAACAGCAGCGAGATGATGCTTTTGTAATCGCATATCTTCTGCTGTTGATATTTCCTTTGTAGATGAGTGTTGTTCGAAAGGTTTTCTGTGTGAAAACTGCTTATGCCATTTCCGCACGTGCCGAAAAGTAGATACAAAAAACATGATATCTCTGTGAAGATCTGAAAGGACAAACTGTGAGGCGTACCGCTCAGTACGCCTCACAGAAAATGAGAAGACGAGAATGAGAAAGAATGAACGAAATCGCAATTAGAGTGAGAAAGCGGTTTGACGCTGAGTCACTTGCCACAGCTGATAGATCAGGGTTTCAGTCGTAGGTGCGAGGGCGGTGATAAATATACCGGCTTCTGCATTCGCGCTATCAGCAATCCACGTACCCTTCAAGCTCACTTCTACAAACTCGTCGTCAACGTGAGTTAACGTCATAGTTTGCGTAGTATCTTTTTGTAGTACGCTCTCTAGCTGGTCTACGCCTGTTGCTTCTGCTGATACTAAGAAAGCCGCTCGCCCTGGTTCTAGGTGCAGTGTTTTTCCGGTGTATACAGCCAACATGACGCGCTGAGTGGCGATCGCATCCAAAGACGCCGTTACTCGCTCAAGAAACAATCCGTAATCGTTGTAGTTTAGCTTCAACACTGTTAATAGCCTCCGCTTTGATTGTTCTGCACCAAAGGTGCAATATTGTTCTGCACCAAAGGTGCAGTACTTTTGCCCTGCACCGGAGGCGGCGCAGCGTTACTCTAGCTCTTGTTCTTTCTAGAACTGACCTGCAAAGGTGCCGTTTTCTACTGCCACAACAGTGGCGGGTGTGAGCGTCGCAGGACTTCTAAGGCTATAAGGACATGACATCAAACCGCTAAGTATTAAAAGGGTAAGTATCAGAAGAGTAAGTATCAAAAGGGTGAGATAGAGCCTCAAAACAAAACCCCTGGTTCCGGTAGAAGGAAACAGGGGATAAAAGCCTGGTATGTACAGGTCTTTTTTAACTAGAAACAGCAGCTATACGCCATTGTTCCCTGCTTCGGTATGTTTTGGGTTCTAATGATTTGTGTGTGGGCTCTCCGACCAGCAGACTGACCGACTGGTTTGCGGGGTTCAGGTCTGAACCTAGATAGTGACGATCAAATTGGTTGCCACCATCTGCATTGAGAAGACTCTCGAATCTGTTGATCACCGCTTTTTGAGCAGTGGCTTGCAAGCTAGCACCTGCGAAATTATCGTTGGCGAAAATATTGTTAGCGAAAATATCTCTATCCCAAGCGCCACGTATAGCACAGCCTGCTTGCGGCATGTCTAACCGTGCTGCGCAAAAGACAGATTCACGCTGTGTCGTAGTGGAAGTGCTATCTGTAGAGTGGCAGGTGAATATCATGACTGTCGCTAACTATCTTTTAGCTGGATTGTTTTATATTAACGCTTGCTTGGGTGAGACTGAGGGTACAAGTGAGGGCACAAGGCTATCTGCAAAGTTCGACCGCTTAGCAGCACTTGTTTAGTCTCGTTACCCCCTATACTACAGTTGTAGTATAGAAATGTCCACCCTTTTTTAGAAAAATCTCAAACTTTACATTATGACCTTGAAAACTCAGCCCGCAACGACCGAAATGCAAGTCACTAGCATCCGTTTTGAACGAGAACTTATTGATAAGTTAAAGGCCTTGGCCGGTAGCCAAGGATACCAATCGCTGGTGCGCGAAGTTCTTTGGCAGTATGTGAACCATCATTCTGATGAACCAGCATTGCGGATAAAACGTGAAAACATTCGTACCATTTTGGCTGGAGAAGCTCAAAGGCAAGAGCACTGTGCGCTGACTGGCAGCATCATCGAGCCCTATGAAGAACTTTGGATGGCTTGGACAACAGATAATCAGCTAGTGCCTCTGAGTATTGATAGCTTGCGTGCTGACTAAAATATTTTGATAGATTTTCCGAAATGACAGAAAGTCTCTGTGTATTACGTTTGAGTATTCGCTGAGTACTAGCGCAGACTGCCGATGTAATCTCTGTGGACTTTACTGGACTTTACCTATGGCGACATTACTCAACCTCTTAATTTTGGTCGGTGTCTTGTCGGGGACAGTGGCTCCGATGACTGTTTTGCCTGGCTGTCTCATCAATCGTCATCAAAAGCGCAGTGCGTTGCGTGACTATGTGCGTAGGTTAGGCCGCGTTTTGCGAGTGCGTCATGGTTTGCAGGACTATTACAGCGCTGAGCAAGTGATATATATGATGCGCAAGTGGGGCTACAGTACGGCCCACGATGGCTATGGTTTGGCGCTATATTGTTCTCAGTCAGATTTTGATGCCTACTACAGTACGATGGCAGAGCCCTACGACTACGGCATTACTCGTGAGGAGATAATTCAGCACTTACCCTTTGCTAATACTGAATTTAGTGCGATGGATGTGATTGCGTTAGGCGATCGCCTTAACGCGCAAGGTCGAGTTCTCAAAAAAGCGGATGACGATATCTACGACAGCAGCGATTTAGACGATGTGAGCAGCTTTATCCGTAGCAACAAGGGTAAAGACTACGGTAACAATTTTGAAGATAGATCAACGGCTGGCGGTGGTAGTATAGCGGGCGGCTATGGGGGCTTCTAGAGGTGGGTGCTGAAGTCGTCTGAACAATTGAAGTGCTTTTACTATCTGTGCTTTTCACCTCTACTTATCTCATGGCGTATTTTCAGCAGGCGACCAGTGCTTCCTTTCGAATTTGTTGTCTTCGGTAAACCCATTTCCCAGCAGACGAAAGACCGTAGCCGTATTCAAAGCTGGCAGGCTTCTGTACGGCGGTCAGTCAAGGCTGTCTGGCAGAATCCGCCTTTAGATGAACCTCTGCGAATTACGATGACTCACTTTTACGATGTGGGTCATTCAGATGAGAGCGGTGTGCCAGACAGCGACAATATTATCAAGCCAGTCAGACAGGCGCTAGCGGGTTTGATTTTTGTTCCTGACCTAGCTGTTATTGACTTTATTAGTCGCCGCCGCAACCTTAGCGGCTCGTTTCGGATTAAAGGCATGTCGCCAGTACTCGCTCAGGGATTCAGCAAAGGTGAGCAATTTTTGCATGTTAGGATAGAAGCTTCACTCGACCCGGCTTCCCTCAAATAAATCGATAGTTTTGGTATGGTACGCCCAGAAAACACAGAGCACCAGCGAGTTGAAAACACAGAGCGCCCGCGAGTTGAAAGCACAGAGCGTCAGCGGGTTGAAAACATAGAGCACCAGCGGGTTATAACGCTTGCGAGAGAGTATCGACATGAAGGCTGCCAGGTGATTATTTACCCGTCAGCTCAAGATATTCCGCCTGCTCTGGCGGACTGTGCGCTGTCTCTGGTCGCGAAGTGCGGAGAGAAAACCGTCGCCGTTGCTGTCAGAACGCGCGACACGTTGACACAGGCAGGTGATAAGGATCTCTGTCGAATTAGCGAACGCATACAGAGGTTAGCGAACTGGGAGTTTGAGCTTGTTGTTACCAATCCTCGCTCTGCTGATTCTATGCCACAGGCTAACTAGCGCCTGTGGCATAGAACTTTTCTGCAACTTTTTTTCACTTACGATTTCTTCGAGTCAACCCTGACTGTCAGGACTCTGATGAAATAAGTTAATGGTATGTATGTATTGAGCCTTCACAGTTATATGGCGGTATAGAGAATAGCGGTGTAGAGACAAGAGACATCGCCTACTGCAATAGGTGCTGACCAGCCGTAGAGACTCTTTGGAGATTTTTGGAAATATTTTCTGAGCTTTAAACTCTAACGCTTGAGTACACGACTGTTTTAAGGGTGTGTTCTCTACATAGAGGTGTCACATCGGTAAACCACATCACCTGAACAAACTCCGATTCTGGATATAGGTGAGGGGCTACAAGCTCGATGATTGTAAAGTAAGAACCTAATATGAACCCGTAATTTTTATAAGGTTCTTCTAGGGACGAAAGTTAACTTAAGCAAATTATTTATTTCCCCTAATTTCTTTTCTCTAAGTTGTTGCCGTGATGCCCTTCGAATTTGTTGTGATAGGCCGACCAGTTCCACATGGAAGTAAAGACAAGGCTGACTTGCGGCGTTGGCGTTCGGTCGTTCGAGAAGCTGCGATCGCAAATTGGCCTGCAACAGCGCCTGTTGGCGATCTTGTTCAAGTAACCATTACCCACTACTACGATTCTGCCACCTTAGAAGGGGGTGCTCTGCCAGATAGCGATGCCATTGTGAAGCCTGTGAGCGACGCACTTAATGGCGTTGTTTATGTTGATGACTACCAAATCTCTGACTTTGTTAATCGTCGTCGCGACGTCAACAGTTCTTTTCGCGTGAAGGGCATATCGCCTGTGCTAGCGAGAGGGTTTTGCACTGGCGAAGAATTCTTGCACATTCAAGTTATCAAACAACCTGACCCCGAAATTTTAGAATGAGCAAGTTTAGATCGATAGAGATGCGTCATCGTAGATGCCTTATGCAAGCCGCTCTATCAAATGGTCACCTACGCGCATAGCGTTGGCCATGATGGTAAGCGAAGGGTTTACAGCGGCGCTAGATGGAAAGAAGCTACCGTCTACGACGTAGAGGTTGTCTATGTCGTGAGTTTTACAGTTGGTGTCGAGTACGGATGTCGCTGGGTCTGTGCCGAAGCGGCAGGTGCCGACCTGGTGCGCGATCGCACCCACTGGCAAAATCTTACTAAAATACCAGGACACAGGCAGCACACTGCCTTCGTTATCTACTGCACGCACCGTTTTAATCCATCGCTTAATCAGCCGCTTAAACGCCGTCATATTGTTCGGCGTATAGTTCAGCGTAATCTTGTCGTTTTTAACCTGTATTCTGTTGTTTGGCTCTGGTGCATCTTCTCCTGTCAACCACCAGTCCACTGTACGCTTCGAGGCAATTCTAAGGGCCAGCGTCGGTGCAATTTTCGGAACATCTAGTGCCAGCATTCGATGGTTCACTTTCCCCAGCAGCTGCACATGACCCATCGGATACTCAAAGCCAGGCTCTCCCCAGTAATAGTCGTTAATGGCGAGTGTCTTTTGAAAGACACTGTGATTTTCCTTTAAGGAGAGCCCGACAATCGCCGCGGCCAGATGTTTCATGAAATTTCGTCCGACCTGGTCAGAGCTGTTGGCGAGTCCGTTGGGGTGCTGCTGATTGGCCGATTTCAGCAGCAGTACGGATGAGTTCACCGCGCCGCAGGCAACAACAACAATATCGCCAGAAAATGTATGAGTTTCTCCTGCTATTTCTGTTTCAACACCGGTAATCTCTTTCCCAGATGCGCTGGTGTGTAGCCGGTTGACTTTCGCTTCTGTGATTAGGTGTACATTCTCGTGACCCATAGCAGGGCGAATGCAGTTCACGTCCGCATCTGATTTAGCATCAATAAAGCAGGGAAAGCCGTCGCAGGTGTTACAGCGAATGCACTCGCTCAAGAAGGCGTCTTTCTCGTTTAGCTTTACTGAGAGGGGTAGGTAGAACGGTTTGAGTCCTTTCTTTTGAAAGGCTTTGTCTAGCCAGGCAATTCTAGGCTCATGGCTAACGGCGGGGTAAGGGTACTCTGCGCTGCGAGGGGGTGCTGTGGGGTCTAGCCCTTGTTTCCCATGCACCTGATAGAGGGCTTCGGCCTCGTCATAATAAGGCGCAAAGTCGTCGTACTTTAGCGGCCAAGCGGGTGAAACACCTTCGTGCAGCTTGACCTCGTTAAAATCTTCTTCTCTCAGACGAAAGAGTGCGCCGCCATATACTTTGGTATTTCCCCCGACCCAGTAGCCAATGCCCGGGTTTACATCGTTGCCGTCTTTGTCAGCCCATACTTCGTTGGTTTGATAGCGGCCGTCGCGAAAGACTGCGTCTGTGCTCCAGTTCAGTTTTTCTTTGGGTAAAAAAGTGCCGCGCTCTAAAACCAGTATTTTCTTTCCGCCGTTTTTATCCCCGCTCTTATGACTGTGGGCTAGCCGGTGCGCTAGCGTTCCGCCCCCAGCGCCTGTGCCAATAATGATCACATCGTAGTGTTGAGCTGTCGGCATAGTTGGGTTTTAGCAGGTGAGGGGCTTTGGTAAGTTAGACGTTATTTAATTCTCATTCCTAAAATATATTTTATAAAGAACATTTTATCTTGCTATTTTATTCGTTGCTTCTATTTTTCTATCTCTATTTTACTGACTCTATCTCGCTCTATTTTACTGACTCTATCTCGCTATATTCTTCGCTGATAGGCGCGTACTGTCAACGTCCCGAAGAGTAAACATAGTGCCAGGCTACAAAGCAAGATGATGATGACGTTTTGTAGGGCGGGTTCACCGCTAGCGAGCGATCGCATCGCCTCAGACAAAATAGAAACCGGGTTGCGCGTCACGATTGGCTGTGCCCAGTCAGGAAAGCCTTCTATCGGAACGTAGCCTACGCTCAAAAAGGTGAAAGGCAATATCCACGGATTGAGTACGGCGGAGACGGTTTCGGCAGATTTTGCGCCAACGGCAATGTAGAAGCCGATGAGGGCGAGCGATAGGGTAAAGACAACGGGCAGTAAGAAAAATCCGATGGCACCTAGCAGCCCACCCTGGAATCGAAAGCCGATCAGGTGACCTGCCAGCACAATGGTCGCCACCTGAATGAGTAATCTGGCCCCAGAAGAGAGCAGTCTGCCGCCGATGGCAGATAGGCGGGCGATGGGCATTGCTCGCAGGCGAATGTCCATACCGTTTTCTAAGTCGTTGTAGAAAAAAACACCGATATCAACCGTGTTGAACATCAGGCCCTGAACGGATGCAAAGGGGAGTAAAAATTGGGCGTAGCCGCTGAAGCCTTCACCAGGGGTCACGACCTGGGCAAAGCTAGCTGTAAAGACGAAGAGTAGCGAGGTTGAAAATAGAGCAGACACGACTAGAGAGGCCGGGTTGCGAAAGTCTATGAGCATGTTTCGCCAGGCGACGACAACAATATCGTGTAGCGTGCGCTGTAAGCCCCCTTCGCGGCGGGCGGCCACCATTGCGGCGATGGTATCTGGGTCTAGTTCAGGTTGGGCAAGTTTTTGCGTCATCATACCAATTGCTTATAGGCGTTCTTGGCCCATACTCCAAAAACAACTAAAAGCCCCACCAGCCACAGTAAGCTGAAGCCGAATAGCGGTAGGCTATTGCTCCCTCCGGCAACGAGCGATCGCAGCGCGTCGGAAGTCACGCTCACGGGCTGGTAGCGAATGATTGGCTGTAGCCAGGTTGGAAAGTTTTCTGTTGGGCTAAATCCATTGCTCAGCAGCAGCAGCGGCGTATAAGGAATAATGGCCACCGCGTTTACCAGATCAGGTCGACGAAGCTTGATGGCCAAAACGCTGTAGCCGGTAATGCAAGTCGCTGTGAAGATCACGATGAGCAGCAGGTAGCCGAGTGCGTCTATCACGCTGCCTTGAAAGCGGAAGCCGAAGATAGCGAAGGCCACTAAGAGCAGAATTAATGTTGAGAGTAGGGCTCTGACCATGTAGGCCATGACCAGCCCGGCAATGGTGGCGATGCGAGCAATGGGCATGGCCCGGCAGCGGTCCATCATGCCAGACTCAATGTCTTGGGCAAACATCAGCGCAGAGCCAAGGCCCGCGAAGAATAGCGCTTGCAGGTTGATGATAGGGACCAGATATTGAATGTAGTTGACGCCCTGGGTGGCCATTAGCTTTTGGCCGACGATCCAAAAGCCTGCGAGAAAGACGATAGGAAAGATGGCGATCGCAACAATGATAATCGGATTCCTTTTCAGTCGAATCAGGTTTCGCCCGGTGATTAGCCAGCTATCTACGATGGCTCGTCGCCAGCCGGTTTCCTGTCGCTTGGCAATCATCTTTTGGGCCAATGCGCTGATCTCAGGTGCGATCGCCTCTACTTTTGTCGCACGCATGTTCTCTTTAGAATTAGACATTTGGCTTATGTAGTGTGACCGGTGAGAGAGAAAAAGACATCGTCCAGGCTAGGTCGTCGGAGCGAGATGTCGGCCAGCGGAATGTTGGCAGATTCCAGACGCAGCACAACCTCAGTGAGCGTGTTAGCGCCATCGGGTGCGGCGATCGCAATCGGCCCCTCTTTGCCCATTTCTCCTACAATCACCTCGCCCATGTCACTTAGTAAATCTTTGACTTTCTCATAATCTTCTAGATTAGCCAGGCGCAGCTCACAAAATTTGCCGCCGACCTTATCTTTGAGTTCATCGACCGTCCCTTTTGCAATCACCTGCCCTTGATCAATCACTACAATTTGGTCGGCCAGGGCGTCGGCTTCTTCTAAATACTGCGTGGTGAGGATAATTGTGATGCCCTGAGCCTTTAAGTCTTTGACTACTGCCCAGAGCTGCTGACGGCTGCGAGGGTCTAGCCCGGTTGTGGGTTCATCTAAAAATAAGACCAGTGGGGAGACAACAATACTGGCTGCGAGATCCAGTCGGCGACGCATGCCGCCAGAAAAGGTTTTGACCTGACGGTCGGCGGCTTCTAGCAAGTCAAACTGGGTCAGTAGCTCAGTGGCTCTGCGCTTAGCAGCGCCGCCAGATAAGCGCAGCAGTCTGCTAAATAGAATGAGGTTTTCGCGTGCGGTGAGCACTTCATCGACCGCGGCAAATTGACCTGTGAGGCCGATGAGCGATCGCACCGCCTCCGGCTGTTCGACGACATTGTATCCAGCGATGGTCGCTTCTCCGCCATCGGGTGTGAGTAAGGTAGTCAGGCAATTGATCGCAGTTGTTTTACCTGCGCCGTTGGGGCCTAACACGCCCAGTACCGTGCCCCGTTCTACCGTAAGGTTAATTCCTCTCAACACGACCGTATTGCCAAAGCGCTTGGTCAAATTTTTGACCTCTACAATCGGAGCCACAAGCATTAGCGCCTACAAACAACTCAGACCAGCATACCGTTCTTGTCGACGTCTGTAGCGCTGGTTGCTTTGCAGAGGGCTTTGCAGAATTGTTTACCTTTTGGCCGATGCATTAACAGTTGAATTTGATGAATATACGTAACCGTAACTGTTCGTTTTGTAGCTTGGTGCTTCGGTCTTAGCTCCGATTTCGTTTGCTGGATGCTCCGATTAGGCTTGAGGTAGCAAAAATGACAGAAACCGTTTTCTAGTTTACTGAGAGCCCTTATTCGCGACGTTTAACTGAAGCGCTAAAAATAGTGGTACCCCACGCGGTTTTTGAAATTTTTTCAGCGCTACCATTTTTGAGTTATTTAGGAACCTGGCATGACACTATCTTTAAGAGCTGTATACCAACAGCAGAGCGCGAAGCTGGTGTATCGTCGGGGACTGACGTATGAACAGCAGCAGTCTTATTCAGAGGCCGTCCGTGCGTTTAGTCTGGCGATCGAGAAGGGGTATGCCTATCCAGCAGAAGCGCTGGTAAAACGAGGAGTTAATCGGATTCAGCTAAAGGATATAGAGGGTGCGATCGCTGATTTTGAAGCGGTGATTGAGACCGAGCAGTCGGCTGATCAGGCACCTAGCTTTTCTCTGGCACAGGCTTATCACAACCGCGCTCTATTACGTCAGCAAGCTAGCAATGAGGCGGGTGCTTTGGCGGATTGGTCAGCTGCGATCGCGCATCATCCCACCTATCCTCAACCGCACTATCACCGCGCCCTAGTGCTATTAAGCCAAGGCCATCATGCCGGAGCGCTAGCCGATCTTGACGCGGCGATTGCAGCTGACCTAACCCTGGCAGTTGCTTACTTGCAGCGCGGTAACTTGCGCTACCAGCTAGGCGACATTCCGGGCGCTGCTGCTGATTGGGAATATGCTATCTGTAATGACTTTACGCTGGATTCTGCCAGACAACAGTTAGAGAATATCCAGCAGGCTGCTTATGACGCACAGCTGACTCAAGTGTTAGCAGGCCCTTTGGCAGAGAAAGGGCTGAGTGTGAAAGTTCAGCACAAAGGCTACCGGTTGGATATTCACGTTCATCGAGAAGTGGGGACTGGTGTTAGTTACTACACACTGCCCGATCTCATTCGTAAGCATCTTGTGCCTTTACACCTAGCTGAAATTAGCCACTTTCAGCTCATTGGCCGGGCGGGCGAGGTGAACCGCCCCGATTGGAACCAGTCTTATGATTTGTATAAGGGTCAGCCCTGTCCGCCGAGCAACTGGCAGGCGGCTATTTCAACCGCAGTGATGTTTCCGCCTTTTGCTATTCCTGCTTTTGTACAGGCGGCTCAGGTCAAGCGTTCCTTTGAAAAAGGTAAATATATAGAAGCGCTGCGAGCGTCGAAGGCGGTCAAGGGGTTGTGTGTGGCAAGCAGTGTGACTTTAGGCGTTTTCACGCTGCTGCCGCTGGGCTATGCGGCCTATGACTCCATGAAAGAGAACCCGACGTTTAAACTTGCTGAGAAAACAGAACAAGTAACCAATCGTCCGTATCAAGAGATTTTCCGTAACTGAACTGTGCATTTCGGAACGCTATGTTCAATAAATACTACTGATGAATGATCATTTCTGAAGAGCCTAATTCGATGTAGCTGTAGGTTTCGAATGTTTCTACTAACTGATGTATGTTGGTTTGAAATAGCTGCACAAGCTGTTTGTTGTTGATATTACCGGTAGCTACTAGAAGCAACTTGTAAGGAACTCCTCTTCGGATTTCATGAGTGTAGTACAAGTGACTGCGTCTATAATCTGCGATCCGCTCAGATTTACAGTCGTGGATCTACCGGCTCACTTTCCAGTGCTAAAACGCCAAAAACGCATTCGTGAACCTGTCTTAGTGGTGCTTTGGCTACGAACCGTTCTAGCGATTCTATGCCTAAAGAGAATTCTCGAAGGGCGAGCGATCGCTTCCGACTCAATCCTCTTTTCTTCAACCTATCTAAGTTCTCTGGCAGGGTATATTCTGGTCCATAGATAATGCGTAGGTACTCTGCCCCTCGGCACTTTACCGCAGGCTGAATCGGGCCTCGCTTCGTCTGCCGAAGAAAGTCTATTGATTTAACCACCATGCCTTCGCCACCAGCGGCGGTGAGTGATTCCCACCATTGAATGCCAGTCAGGCAGCTAGCTTCGTCTTCTACCTCGACAACTTTGTGTTGAGTTGCCAACAGAATCTCAGGATCGGCCTTCGCGACTTTTGCAATCTGTTGCAGGTGCCACTGATGGGTTTGGTCGATATGTACTTTGCCTTCGGTGGCCAAAATGTGAAAAGGTGCAAGCTTGAGGTCGCTCAGAGTGGTAACAGGCCAGCAGTACTGACGGTAGGCGTCTGTGTACTTTTGCGCGAGTACTGAGCGCTGTTGATATTGCTGCAAAAGTGTCTCAGCGGCAGTGCCTTTTTCTGCTGTTCTAGCGACAGCTTTTTGTAGACTATCAACAGCTGCGCTAAGGCCCTGCGTTGCCGCGACGCCGACTGGCGCATACTGTTCTTTTAGCAGGCCCTGCGCTTTGGCTGACCAAGGCATCAGTTCACAGTCTAGGCAGACCCAGTCGGTTTCAAAGGTCTGCCAGAAATTAGCGGCTTCTAACGCGGTATTGACTCGCTTCAAGAGTTCAGTTTCTAATGAGCGATCGCTAAAGAAGCGGCGTCCGGTTCGGGTGTAGCAAATGCCAATGCCTTCGCCTTCTACCGCGAAGCGTCGTTTGGCCGCTGCCTCGTCTTTACAGACGATGACGACGACCCGTGAGCCCATGTGCTTTTCTTCGCAGATGACGGTTTTAATCTTTTGCTGGCGGTAATAGTCAAAGGCCTCGGCAGGATGCTCTAGCAGTCCAGGGAGCTTGGAGGTAGCGACCGGTGACATGGTGGGCGGAAGGTAAATTAGCCACTTGGGGTTGGCCGCAAATCGGCTCATGACTTCGAGCGCGGCGATCGCATTTTCCTCTCGAATCGTAATCTTTTTATACAGCCGGGTGTTAATTATTCTTTTACCGAGCACGTCTGAAATATCAAGCACGTCATCGTTTATCTGCTGGGCGCTCAGCTCATCTTTCTCTTCTGGAGTGCTTAGTGGTTTTGAAGGCTCTCTGTATACCTTGAGCGCTTTTACGCTAACGGTTTCTTTTTCTGGGTAGCGGAGCGCTGTGAGCCGCCCGCCGTACACACAGCCTGTATCAATGTCGATAGTGTTGTTCAGCCAGGCTGGTTCTTGTACGGGGGTATGGCCATAGACGACCACCGCTTTCCCTCGGTAGTCTGCGGCCCAGTTATAGCGAACCCTGCGTCCAAATTCATCCGTCTCACCAGTGGTTTCACCGTAGAGAGCGAAGTCTCTGACATAGTTAGATCCTCGACCTTGCAAGTCTTCTCTTAGGCCTGCGTGGGCAACGACTAACTTGCCCTCATCAAAGACATAGTGACTGATTAAAGATCTAAGGAAAGCGTTGATCGCTTGTGAGTCTTGCTCTCGTCTGTCGGCGTCGATGGCCTCTATCTCAGCAAGCGTCTGCGCTAGGCCGTAGGAGATTTTGACGTTTCGCCCGTTGAGCTTGCGCATGAGTTTGTTTTCGTGGTTGCCCAAAATGCACTCGGCAGACCCTGCTGCCATCATGTTGTGCACTAGCTTTAGGGTGTCGAGGATGCGAGGGCCACGGTCGATTAAGTCTCCTAAAAATAGGGCTCTTCTGCCTTCGGGATGGCTGTAGAAGGGAGCATGCCAAAAGCTGTCTGGACTGCCTTGGGCTGGCTGTTGTTCGTATCCAAGCGATCGCAGCAGCTGTTCTAGTTCGTCGCAGCAGCCGTGAACGTCGCCGATGATGTCGAAGGGGCCGTGGTCTTGCTTACGGTTATTCCACAGGGGCTGGCGCTCTACGGTAGCCGCTTTTATCTCTTCTAGGCTGTTGAGCGTGTAGCTGTAGCGAATGCCTTCTCGCTTTAGGTTTTTGAGCGATCGCTTCAGTCCGCGCACATGGTTGCGCACAACGTGAGGGCCAAACTGCCGGTTGGGGCGCTGCTGATTGCGTTCGTGGCAGAGCGACTCTGGAAGGTTGAGGGCGATCGCAGCGACGAAAAAATGATACTTTTTGGCCAGGTCTATGAGAGGTCGCCGGGCTTCTTTTTGCACGTTTGTGGCGTCAATTACTGTCAGTCTGCCAGCGGCCAAGCGCTTTTCTAAAACGTAGTGCAATATTTCGAAGGCATCTTTAGTCGCTGACTGATCGCTCTCATCGTTAGAGACCATGCCTCTAAAAAAGTCGGAAGAGAGAACTTCCGTTTCTAGAAAGTGCTGATGGGCGAAGGTGGATTTGCCGGATCCGGATGCGCCTATCATCAGTACAAGAGAGAGTTCTGGGAATGTGATTTTCATAGTTTGGAAGTTTGTTGTTAGAAGTCTCTCTTTTGTACGGTCTCTGACGGTTTGTTTTGCGTATGAGCGGTTGCTTTTTTGAACAGACCTAGCTGCGTGGGTGTACCGAAGTCTGGATGATTGTAGCCGATGCCTTGAAAGGTGACGGTATAACCTGTGCGATCGCACACGCCCTTCGCCCAGTCTTGAAACGCCTGCCGGCTCCACTCAAATCGGTGATCCTGATGACGTAAGCTGCCGGGCTGCAATGCGGGAAAGCAGATGTTAAACTCTGCATTCGGTGTGGTTACTATCACGACGGGTGGCTGCGCGAACTCAAACAGTACACGTTCAAAGGCGGCCAGCCTATCTAGATCCATATGCTCAATCACTTCAATGACCGTTGCTGCGTCGTAGCCTCTTAGCCGGTCGTCTTTGTAGATTAGCGACCCTTGTATCAGGTCTACTCGGTGCTGCTGTTGCATCGGGCCCAGCTCGTACTTCAATCGTCTCTTCGCTTTCTCTAGTTCTCGGTAAGAGACATCCATTCCCGTGATTTTTTCAAACGAACGGTTTTGCAACAGCTCTTTGATCAAACTGCCTTCCCCGCAGCCCAAGTCAATGACTCGCTTTGCTCCTGCTTGCACTAAGACATCAGCAACTAGCGCCATTCGCTGCTGATTTAAGCTCACAGGTTTCTTGGCGGCTAGCTTTTGCCAGCCTTCAGCGGCGGCTTCAGCGGCTGCGTCCGGGTCTTCACCTTCCATCAGCTGTGCGAGGGCGGTTTCTGCCATCTCGCGCTTGCGTTTCAAATAGCGCCGGGTAATTGGCTCGCGGGCCGGATGGGCTTTTAACCAGCCTTCTCCGTGTCGCAGTAGCTTTTCAATCTCGTCTTCTCCAAACCAGTAGTGTTTGTCTTCATCTAAGACGGGGATGAGAACGTACAGATGGCTGAGCAGCTCAGATAGGCGAATGGTGTTGCTGAGGGTGATGTTGAGGTATTGGCTATTGCCCCAGTCTGGGAAGGTGTCGTCTAGCGGGCTGGTTTGGCTAGTGACGCTGTAGCCTAGAGGTTCGAAGAGCGATCGCAAAAAATCTTCCCCACCTCTGCAAGGCAAAACTGGAATAGAAACTTCCAGCGGAATGGCTGTATTCGCCAGTTCAGGGTGGCTTTTACAGCGACCTGAAAGCGCTGTGCCAAACACTTTGGCAAGCGTCACGCTCAAAAAGGAAGAGGCGACGTAAGGCCGGTCATTAACGTACTGATCAAAGGTTCTCTCGTGGGTTCTTCCTCTAGACCGATGAGAAGATTTGCCTCTGACCAGGCCAACCGAATCAACGTCTAGCAGCAGGGTGGCAGCACATCTTTCGTGGCTTGCTTCTGGATAGAACACATGCGCTTCTCCAAACCCCATTGGAAACGTTTGACAGCGCTCTGGATGCTTGTGGAGAAGATAGCCTAATTCTGTCGCTGGCTGGTGAGTGGTTGCAATGGTGAGAAGCATAGGGAAAACTTCGCTGTGATCTGTGCTGTTTGAAGCTGCGCTTTTACGATGTTAGACCTTGCGCGGCAAGGAAGACCGAACCGTGCCTGATTTTTGAACGCTACATTTCTTCAAGGTCTTGATCTTCCTAGATCGCTTATCCTCTTACCCTAAGCCATCTACGGAATGCTCTGATGATGAAATCTATCTTGGGTATGGTTGCGCTCACTATGGGCCTTTCAACATTTGGGTCAGCAGCCGTTGCGCAAACAAGTTTCTACTACGCTGGCCAAGCAGAGAACGGTCAGCAGCTGATAGTAGACCTGAATTCAATTGCGAGTGTTGGCGATGGCGATGCTGAGTTCGATTATCTGCTAGGAGAAGAGCGAATTGCTAGCCAGGCACATTGTGTGGGTGTCGGTGCTTGGACGACCTTGAGCGATGGTACCGTTCATTACGCGCAGTCCCAGGCGACCCGAGATATGGTGCGGATTGTCTGTGGCTATCTAGTCTCAGACCGGTCAATTGCACAGCGACCCGCCTTAGCGTCACCGGCTTCATCAGTGCTACCAGCCGACAACCCCCTGCCAGAAGCGCCGCCCTCTGACGTTGTAGAGCCTGTTGTAGAGCCGCCGTTTATTGATGTAGACCCTTCCGTTCCTATCGCTGTGGAGCCCTACGAATCTGCTCAGTCTGCCTTAAATCAGCCTGCCTTAAATGAGAATCCTGCTGCTCCCCAACAGGCATTCGTTTACGATCCCTCTTCAAATGTGCGGGCCTCGCCGAATGGGCGCATTATTTGCTCTATTGATACGAGAGTGTATATCAATATTTATGGGCGCTTGGGTGACTGGTACAACACAGACGCCTGCGGTTCGCCAGGCATGATTCACATTAGCCAAATCCAGTTCTAACGCTCGCCACTCACCTATTTTCCTATGACTAGACCTGTCATTGAGCCTTACCTGGTAACTGCTGAACAAATGCAGCAGATAGAGGGGAACCTGTTCGACGCTGGAATGCCGGTGGCAGCGCTGATGGAGAAGGTTTCTCACAAGCTCGCTCACTGGTTTGTTGAGCGCTACGGAAAGGATAAGCGTGGCCGGATTGCGGTGCTAGCCGGGCCTGGTCACAATGGCGGCGATGCGTTGGTAATGGCGAGAGAGTTACATCATCTGGGGTTTGCGGTTACTGTCTATCAGCCTTTCGATCGCTGCAAGTCGTTGACGGCTCAGCATGCTAGCTATGCTCGGCATCTAGGCATTTCGTTTGTAGAAACGGTGCAAGCGTTAGCCGATTGCGACGCCGTGATTGACGGCTGGTTTGGCTTTGGCCTGACGCGACCGATTGAAGGCGCGCGCGCAGATGATATTGAGACGATTAATCGACTGTCTGCGCCTGTTTTTAGTATCGATTTGCCCTCGGGTATACATACCGATACGGGACGCGTGATGGGCGTAGCGATAGAGGCGAGCTATACCGCTTGTTTAGGGCTGTGGAAGCGGGCGTTTGTTCAGGACGCTGCGATCGCCCACATCAGTCAATGTGACCTAATTGATTTTGATATTCCAATAGATGATATTGCGGCTGTTTTGGGTGAAAGCCCAGCGGTTCAACGAATGACGCCTCACCAAATGCTGGGCTGTCTACCGCTGAATCGTTCGGTGACAGCCCATAAATATACGGCAGGGCATTTGCTGCTGATTGCAGGGTCTCGTCAGTATGCAGGGGCGGCTTTGCTAGCAGGGTTAGGTGCGATCGCGAGTGGCGTTGGTATGTTAACCCTGGCCGTGCCTGACTCTATCCGGCTGGCACTGTTGCCTCAGCTACCCAGTGCTTTGCTGGTCGGCTGCGAAGAGACTGAGGCGAGTGCGATCGCCGCTCTGCCTGACAGTTTAGATCTGGCTAAATACGATGCGATCGCGCTTGGACCTGGTTTGACCCCAACCGTTCCTGACCTGTTAGATACGGTGTTGGCTACTGACTGCCCGCTGCTGCTAGATGCGGACGGCCTTAACTTGCTGGCAAAAAGGGGGGCTATTGGGCGACTGCAAACCAGGACTGCTGCGACTGTTCTGACGCCTCATGTCGGAGAATTTAAGCGTCTTTTTCCTGAGATTTATGCTCAACCGTCCTTGCAGACTTTACCGGGTGCGATCGCAGCTCACGCCGCGCAGGCAAGCGATGCGATCGTCCTATTAAAAGGCCCAAAGAGTGTCGTCGCTTCAGGTCAAAATCTCTGGTTTAATCCTCAAAGTACGCCTGCACTTGCCAGAGGCGGGAGTGGCGACGTGCTGACGGGTTTGATGGGCGGCCTATTGGCGACTCATGCTCGAACGGGGGATAGTGATGACTTTGCAGGTCCTGTTGCCAGCGCCGTGTGGTGGCATTCTCAGGCGGCACTGTATGCTAGCCAGACACGAACCGTGTTGGGGGTCGATCCGCTGCGGTTAGCGCAGAGCTTAGATCTTGCGCTGGCTGAAGTACTGTCGGCTCAGTCGTCTAATTTTTCGTAACGCCTGTCTACTATTCACGGGTGCAAGCACTATCCGTTTCTGTGGTGGTTGCCTATGATGAAACCTGTGCATTGATTCAGGTGTCGTAGGTGTTTGGCTATACGGTTCGGCTAGCGAAAGAGACCGACATTGAAGGCTTGCCTGAGGTCGAGCGGGCAGCGGCTCAGCGGTTTTTGCCCTATCTATCGCAGCTAGAAATTTCAGCTGAGCTGCTGGAAGGTCTAACGCCGAGATCGTTTTTACGACGCGCGCAGGCAGAGCGTCGGCTATGGGTGGCGGTACCTATGAATGCTGTTACAGACCGTTCGACTGCTCAGTCTGCGCTGCTGCCAGTGGGGTTTATTGTGGCTAAGTTTTTGCCAGAAAGCTGCTTTATTGTGGAGCTGAGCGTGCATCCCGATCATGGCCGTCAGGGCGTGGGCAGGGCGCTAATCGCGGCTTGCTGTCAGGGGGCGAAAGCAAGAGGGGCCGAGTGGGTGACGCTGACCACGTTTCGCTATGTGCCGTGGAATATTCCTTTTTATCAGCGGTCAGTGTTTGAGCTGTTACAGGCTAAGCACTGGTCGCCAGAACTCAGGGCGATTGTGCAGCATGAGGCTCGCTACGGGTTTGCGCAGAAGCACCGGGTGGTGATGGCGCGCCCATCTGCGCTGCCTGTCGATTCTACAGGGGCGGTGCAATAGGATGACGTTGAGACGTGAATCCGATAATGAGCTGGATGCCGATGCTGTGAAAAAGCAGGCGATCACCCTCGGTTTTCATCGGGTAGGGATTGCTGCTATTCCACCTGAGATGTCTGAGGCGGAGCGTACGAATCAGACAAAATTACAGGCCTGGTTGGCTCAGGGGTTTCACGCTGACATGGCCTGGATGGAGAGCCCGCGGCGGCAGGACGTACGGCAGGTGTTGCCGGGTGCTCGCTCAATGATTTGTGTTGCGCTGAATTATTACACAGACCATGTCAGGCCAGAAGGGAAGCAGTATGCAAAGATTTCTCGCTATGGCTGGGGGCGTGACTATCACCGCATTTTGAATAAAAAGCTGAAGCAGCTCACGTTCTGGCTGAGGTCTCATGCGGTAGAAGACTCGGCAGAAGGCGGCGAGATATCCGCTCGGCTCTACGCAGATACAGGGCCGGTTCAAGATAAATTTTGGGCCCAGCAGGCAGGCATTGGTTGGAATGCTAAGAACGGCAATGTCATCACCCGGCAGTACGGTTCGTGGGTTTTCTTAGGCGAAATAATTACGACGGCGGTGCTACAGCCCGATTTACCTCATACCGCTCACTGCGGTAGCTGCACAAGCTGTTTGGACGCTTGCCCGACAGCGGCCATTCGAGCGCCAGGTGTAGTGGATGCGAATCGCTGCATTGCCTATCACACGATTGAGAACCGGGCTGAGAGACTGCCTGATGCGATCGCTGCAAACCTACAAAACTGGGTGGCTGGCTGCGACATTTGCCAGGATGTTTGCCCCTGGAATCAGCGATTTGCGACAACGACCGATGAACCTGGCTTTGAGCCCTATCCGGGCAACGTGAATCCTACGCTGTTAGAACTCGCGGAGATGACTGAAGCTGATTGGAACCAGCGGTTCCCAGCGTCTGCGCTCAGAAGAATTAAGCCTGAAATGCTCAGGCGAAATGCGCAGGCAGCGTTGGATGCTCAACTACCGGATGCTCAACCTTCGGATGAAAATCCAGGCAAGACCTAGAAAGCTGCCCTTTTCCCATACACTGGTTGAGCCGATTGCTAACCGATTGTTAAGTTCTAGACTATATGGCGGACCAAAAAGAGGCCGAATCTAAGCGCGTTATAGCGTCTAAGACGTCTGACAACTCGCCTGCTGCTCAGTCATCAGACGAGACGAAATCGGGATGGCGTCAGACAGCTGTGGAAAATATTAAGCTGGTGGCGATCGCGCTTACCATCGCTATCTTTGTTCGCTTTTTTATTGCTGAACCGCGCTTTATTCCTTCGCCTTCTATGGTGCCGACCCTGGCGGTAGGCGATCGCCTGCTAGTCGAAAAAGTCTCTTATTACCTACATCCACCCAATCGCGGTGACATTGTTGTTTTTGAACCGCCGCCGCAGCTACAGGAGTATGGCTACCGAGCTAGCCAGGCCTTTATTAAGCGAGTGATTGGTTTACCGGGGCAACAGGTGCAAGTTACTGAAGGCCGGGTTTATGTGGACGGCGCACCGCTCGCCGAAAGCTATATTCTAGAAGAACCGCAGTATGAGATGCCATTGGTGAGCGTCCCTGCCGGACAGCTGTTTGTGATGGGTGACAACCGCAACGACAGTAATGACTCTCACGTGTGGGGCTTTTTGCCGATTGAAAACGTGATTGGGAGAGCCGCACTGCGCTTTTGGCCACTGGATAAAATGGGCACAGTGAGCGTGTAGCACCTCGTAAAAAAGGATTCGTTAGAACTTTAGGTAGTGCAGAAATTCGGCGGTGATGGCAGTGGTTAGCCGCAGGCGATCTTGCAGGTCAGCTAAATCTTTGTAGGGACCATTTTTTCGATAGTGAACGATGGCTCTGCCGAGAAAAATATCAAGCTTGGGCACATGGGCCAGTTCTTCTGCGGTGGCGGTATTGGCGTTGACAGGGGTCGGTTCTAGGGCCTGCTCGCGATCGTAGTAGCAAAACTGGAGCACAGATGCCCAAGGGCGAATTTGAGCGAGCGGAAGTGCGATCGCCGCGGCCACATCTTCTATACAGCTGAAAGAGAGACCTTGCTGCGTTAGCTGGTAGAGCGTGCGCGCCTGATGGATGGAAAGGCCGGGCAGTCTTAGCCAGTCGTCTACCGAGGCGGTATTGGCGTCAATGCGAATGCCCCAGCTAGCGGCTAGCTGTAGCTCTGCAAACGATTGAAACCGATAAAAGGGCTCCTGTTGTAAGCGCTGTTTTAGTGGATGCTGAGTCTTGAGGAAAAACTTTTTGAGCACGAGCTAGACTCCTTCCAGTAGCTTTCGACGCTTTTGCTCGAACTCGTATTCGGTAATCAGCCCATCTTTCCGAAGCTGATCGATCTCGCGCAGGGCCGCCGCGATCTGTTGAGCGGCCTCTGCCTTTGCTTGACTGTTGGCGGTTTCGGCTAGTGCTTCTGAGGTAGAACTGCTGCTCAACAGCGCTCCTGCTTGAGGAAACCGGGTTGAGAATACCTCATCGCTTTGGGTCAGATACCAGAGGCCTTCTAGGCAGCAGGCCACCTTGGGCAACAGGGTGGGCGCTAATACCAAATAAACGATGCCCCACAGGTACTGCCCCAGGTAAAACTTATGCAGCCAGGTTAGGGGTAGTGGCGTTGGTAAACTGCCTGCGAATGCCAATGCGATCGCAATTTTTCTGCGCATCTTGATGAAAGCTATCGGCCCCAAAAAGCATACCAGGAGAGCATAGCGCGTCGAGCGTTTGTTCACAGATTATTCTGTTAAGTCCATGGTCAATCGGCGTTCCGTAAAAGTACTGAATATCCAGCTGGCGTCGATATCCCAATGCATCAGGATATTGGCTAGCCGAGCTGCTTTGTTCCCTACAGAGAGCGGCTTCCAAAAGTGTTCTAAGCAACTGGGCAGAAACGATATCTCCTTCATCTTTGGTTCAAATATGCTAGCCACTTACCTCAAAATAGTGGGCACTTTATAAAGGAGTCACCCACTGAGTTTCTCTTCCAAAGCCGCTTTTTTGCATGTCAGAAGCCGAACTGTTCACTGAACTAACAAATCTAGTAGAGAGCGATCCCTTTGCTCTGCTGGGAATTTCTGTGAGTGCCGATGAGAAAAGAATCGCCAAGCGCTACCGCCACATCGCTAAGCACCTTCATCCCGATGCGCTCTCTGGTGAAGCGACGGCACTCGGCCTGACTCAAGAGATTGCTGCTCAAGTCATTGCGCGAATTGTTAATCCGTCTTATCAGAAGCTTAAGCATGAAAAAACAAGACAGGAAACGCTGACGATGTTGCGGCTCCGCGTTCGGCGGCTAGCGCGCACTAACAAGTTAGTTCCGACTTTTCCTGATGCCCAGCAGCTAGAAACACTCGCAGAAGAAGAGGTTGAGGTTTTCTATGAGCAGGCCATGAGCCAGCTCGCCGCCGCGCAATTTCGCTCTCTGGGCGATTTACATACCCATTCTCTAGCGATTGGCCAGCTCAATTTAATCTATCTACGCCGTAAGATGGCGGATCAGATCATTCGGACCAAAAGAGCCGGGTTAATATCGATGGCGGTAACACCTACCGCTGCTATGTCATCAGAGAGTAGTTTATCTGGCGTGCAGTCCAATTCGCCTGCGGGTGTGCCTGCTGACGACGCCTTAAATGACCCTCTGTCAGCTGCCAGCCAAGCCGCACAGCCGCTTGAGACAAACTATGCGGCTAAGCATACAGGCAGAGCCAAAACCTACCTAGCTCAACAAAATTACGAGTTAGCTGTACAAGAGTTGCGCGACGCCTTAAAGCTGTCACCACAAAGCCCAGAGCTTCACTCTATGATTGGTCAGGCCTACTACAAGCAAAAGCTGTCAGGGATGGCAAAGGCCCATTTCCGCCAGGCTTTGAAGCTAAGACCCGACCATAAAGTGGCTCGCAAGTATGGCAAATTGCTGGGCCTGACTGATGAGCCAAGTGAGAGAAAATACCCTCCCGACCAGACCGGTAGTCGATCGGGTAAAGCGAGTGCCGAAAGCTCTAGCGATAAAAAGACTGCTGAGAAGAACGCTGCGAAAGTAAAGGAAGATCAAGCTATACCTACGCCAGAGACCAAAAAAACGCCGCCAAAAAGACCTTGGATAGACAGGCTTATGAAACTTTAGAGGGAAGTGATATCTCACCTTGGCGCAGTGAGATGCAACCTTTTACGCTATAGCAGTAGATTAAAAAGACGTAGGCTATATAGCTTTGACCATTTTGCCTGTAGGTTTACCTGTAGTCGTCGGTACGGCTTGTAGCAAAGTGCGGAGCAAGCGGTCGAATGTGTTCAACGGCTTGCTTTAAAATAAGCAGTCTATTGTTGGCTCTAGAGTGGTGAAGTGTCATGGGAATGTTCGATTCAGACCTGGTGCAGCAGGAAGCAACGCAGCTATTTCAGGACTATCAGTCCTTGATGAAGCTGGGCAACAACTACGGCAAGTTCGATCAAAAGGGCAAAAAGATTTTCATCGACCAGATGGAATCGGTAATGGAGCGCTACCGCATCTTTATGAAGCGCTTTGAGCTGTCGGAAGACTTTATGGCGAAGATGACGATGGAGCAGCTAAAGACGCAGCTGGGCCAGTTTGGCACAACGCCTCAGCAAATGTTTGACCAGATGCACCAGACGCTAGAGCGAATGAAGTCTGAGATTAAGGAATAGTCGAGATTAAGGAATAATAATGGCTCCACTCAGCAGCCATCATGTGTGGCCAGATGTGTCGCTACACATAACGACTGCCTACCATCTTGCCTATGCCTTTACATGCCCTAGGGTCGAATGAATTCACCCGGCTCACGGAAGTCTTCTACAGGCATGTCCTTTAAAGCCTGCTGCATAAAGCTTTGCCAAACGGGCGCTGCGTAGCCACCGCCTGTTGCACCTCTACCCAAAGGACGATAGTCGTCATTGCCCACCCAGACAGCGGTCGCTAGCTGTGGGACGTAGCCAACAAACCACACGTCGCGCTGAGAGTCGGTGGTCCCCGTTTTGCCGGCGGCGGGTCGCCCGATTTGAGCGTTGGTTGCGGTGCCCTGTGTAATAACGCCTTGCAGTACGTCGGTAAGCGCCGCGCTAGCCCATGGATCGAGGACAAGCTGAGGCTTCGGTGTGTTGTCTAGGACAGTGTTTCCTTTGCTGTCAGTCACTTGCATAATCAGCGTAGGATCAGAATGCCAGCCGTAGTTGGCAAAGGTTGCATAGGCACCTGCGAGTTCTAATGGCGTAAGGTCTACCGCGCCCAGCGGCAAGGAAATAACAGGGTCCATGGGGCTCTTGATACCCAGGGTACGAGCGATTTCAACAATGCGGTTGATGCCAACTGACTGACCCAGTTTGACCGCAGGTACGTTTCTAGAGGTTTCTAGGGCCTTGCGCAGCGTGATACTGCCCATGAAGGAGCCGTCGTAGTTTCTAGGCTTGTAGTAGTTGTAGCCGTCTGGATAGGTGACGGCGGCGTCATTAATGACGCTGTTTGGGGTGTATTTACCGGATGCGAAGGCCGCGTAGTAAACGAAGGGTTTGAACGCGGAACCCGGCTGTCGTCTGGACTGAACGGCCCGGTTAAACTGACTGGACTCGTGATTAACACCGCCAACTAGGGCTTTGACAAAGTGAGTCCGTGGGTCAATTGCGACCAAGGCAATCTGGTCTGCATAAGTGCCGCTGCCAAAGAATCGGTAGTAGCTATCGGCCACTACATCTTCGGCTAGCTGCTGCATCTCTAGGTCGATGGTGGTTTGAATGCGCATGCCACCTTTCGCCATAGCTTCTGCACCAAACTGATCCGTCAGCTCTTTCATGACGGCTTCGGTTACATAAGGCGCCTGGCTAGAGCGGAAGGAAGTAATTTCGCCCAGTTTAAGCGGCTGCGCTTTAGCTTCTTCAACTTCAGCTGCGGTAATCCAGTTTAAAGACTGCATCCGCTGTAGGACGATCGCCTGTCTTCGTTTGGCAACTTCATAATCTAAAAAGGGACTGAAGCTTTCGGGCGCTTGAATCAGGCCTGCCATCATCGCTGACTCACCCAGCGTCAAATCTTTCGCTGATTTGTTGAAATAGCTTTGGGCGGCGGTTTCTACGCCGTAGGTATTGTGGCCCCAGTACACCTGGTTGAGATAGAGCTCAAAAATTTCGTTTTTCTCAAAGATCTGCTCAATGCGCATGGCCAGTACGACTTCAACGAGCTTACGGCTGATGGTGCGCTCTGGGGATAAAAAGAGGTTTTTGACCAGCTGCATGGTAACAGTGGAGCCACCCTGGACGGTTTGCCCTGCCTTAAAGTTGGCTAGAAAGGCGCGTCCAATACCGGCTGGGTTAATGCCCTGGTGTGTGTAGTAGTAGCTGTCTTCAATGGCGAGTACGGCGCGCTTCATATTGGGCGCGATCTCGTTGAGTGCGACGACTTCGCGGTTGGCTTCGTCGTGCACATTGTCGAGCAGTTTGCCGTTGATATCGTAGACGTAGCTGGTTTCTGATGGAATGTAGTTTCGCAGTACGCGTACGTCTGGCAGGTTGCGAAAGCTAATCGCTAGGCCAACTAGGCCCCCGGCTACCACAGAGCTGCCCAGCATGGTGACCGTGAGGAGGGCGGCAGCCCCTACTTGACCTACGTCTTGAATGTATCGAAGTGCTTTGGGCGATCGCACCGCTACTGGAGTTCGGCGAGAGCGCGTGCGTACTTTGCGGAAGCTATTAGAAGACACAGGCAGACGATATTTCCTAGTTTAAAGAGTTTGGAAAAGGCGGGTGGGGAACAGGCCGTTGGGAGATGTTGAGAGATAGAGACTGTAAAAAGGGGGGCAGAAAAGGGGTTTTAGTTACTGGTAAATATAGATGATCTCCGCCGAATGTCTAGTCTTTTTCTCCGGTTTTATTCAAAACCGGAGAAAAATGCCAGCCAAATGCTGAGCTTTTTCCGTATAGAGCGGGAGCAACGTGCTAGATCAGGCGACTGAATTGGGCCATGCAGTATAGCTTTTGCCAATTGGCTCTACATATTTCTGCTCTACACGTTTCCGGTCTACACATTTTCAATGAGTCAATCCGTCAAAAGATAAATCAATTATTTCTTTGATGGTTTTTCTGAAGGTTGACTCGAAAAGCTACACTCTAATAGCCTTTTGCGATCGCTTTTACAGGTGAGTTGCCAATGGTAACTACTGTCCATTGCTTTTTCCATGACTGCCTCCGTGAGTACTGCAACCAACACCTCAACGTCATCGGCCCCTGCGAATAGCCTGGTGGGTGTGAAAAACGACATTCCTACAGAATTTGCAGACATCTATAGGGGTGTGAGTGAAGTTTTCCCATCTCAGCCCGAATCAACCAATATTGATGACAATCTTTTGGCGCGGTTAACAAGTAGCGACCGACCGCTGCGAATCAAGCTGGGCATCGATCCCACCGGCAGTGAAATTCATCTGGGCCACAGCACGCTAGTGCGCAAGCTGCGAACTTTTCAAGATGCTGGTCATACGGCGATATTGCTGATTGGAGACTTTACGGCGCGCATTGGCGATCCCACCGATCGTTCGGAGGTCCGTAAGCAGCTCAGCGAAGCCGAAGTGAAGGCGAACGCTGAAACCTACATTGAGCAAGTACGTCCGATTTTGGACTTTGAAACGCCGGGTCGCTTAGAAATTCGCTACAACTCTGAGTGGCTAAACGGCGTTGACTTAGGCAAAATGCTAGCGCTGCTAAGTACGATGACGCTAGGACAGATGCTGGCAAAAGAAGGCTTCTCAAAACGCTATGAGAGCGGCACGCCAGTATATCTGCATGAGTTTTTGTACCCTTTGCTTCAGGGCTATGATTCGGTTGCGCTAAAGTCTGATGTGGAGCTTGGCGGCAGCGATCAAAAATTTAATGTAGCAGTCGGTCGTGATTTGCAGCGCCATTTTGGTTTGCAGCCTCAGTTTGGCATGCTGCTGCCGCTGCTGCTGGGCACTGACGGACATCAGAAGATGTCTAAGTCGTTGGGTAACTATGTGGGCCTGCAAGAAGATCCGCTCTCGATGTACTCCAAACTAGAGAAAGTGCCGGATGCGGTGATTGGTGACTACTTTACCTACCTCACTAATCTGCCGTTAGACACGCTGCCAGAAAATCCACGTGAGCAGCAAAAGCTGTTGGCAAAAACGGTAACCGGACAGTTCCACGGCGAAGCAGCGGCGGCGCAGGCCCAGCAAGATGCGCTGACGCTAGTGGCTGGAGAAGCCGCCGCTGCTGAGGCGGTACCGGAATTTTCATTGGCGGCGGTGGGCTTTCCGGCGAAGGCCTTTTACCTGCTGGGTGCAACGCCGCTGTGTGCTAGCAGCAGTGAGGCACGCCGCCATATTAAAGGTGGCGCTGTAAAACTGGACGGGGAGAAGATTGTTGATCCGACTGTGACTTTTGAGGGGCCCGATGAGCTGGTGGGTAAGGTGCTACAGGTTGGGAAGAAGAAGTTTGTGAGGCTGGTGGTATGAAGGCTCCTGTGAAAGGCCCTGCGCTGACACCGTTGGAGCGGATTATTGTGCCTTTGGATGTCCCTGGGCAGCATGAGGCGATCGCGCTGATTGACGCGCTGCCTGAGGTTGCCTTCTGGAAAGTCGGTTTAGAACTTTTTGTGAGCAGCGGGCCTGCTGTGCTTACCGCGCTGAAAGAACGCGGTAAGCGAATTTTTTTAGACCTGAAGCTTCACGATATTCCCAATACCATGGCGGGGGCCTGCCGAGCGGCAGGCGGCTACGGCGTGGATTTGCTGACAGTGCATGCGACAGCTGGTGAGGCAGCTTTGGCCGCTGCGCAGGCTGGCGCTGCTGAGGGCGCCTTGGCTGCTGGATGTGAGCCGCCTAGAGTCATTGCCGTGACCTTGTTGACCAGCATTGGCCTTGAATCCCTGTCGGCAGAACTCAAGGTAACGATGCCAGTGATAGATTACGCGCAGCATATGGCTGTGCTCGCTAAAGACAGTGGTCTAGGTGGTGCGGTGTGTTCTCCTCATGAGGCCGCCATTTTGAAAGCAGCCTGCGGAAAAGACTTTTGGCTAGTGTGCCCTGGGGTAAGACCGGTCTGGGCTCAAAAGGGCGATCAGCAGCGGGCGATGACACCAGGCAATGCGGTGTCTGCTGGGGCAGATTATTTGGTGATTGGTCGGCCGATTACGCAGGCGGATGACCCAAAACGGGCGATCGCACGTATCTGTGAGGAGATGACGTCGTGACTGGAGCTGCCAAAGCTGCCTTGGCTGTTTTGATAGGGCTGCTGCTGTGGGGTGTGCTGCGATCGCCTGCGCTAGCAGATGTTAACGATCCCCTTCCCGACGCTGAAGCTGTAGAGGCCTAGACCCTACGCGCCTTTGCGGCCTCGTGCGGCCTGCCCGAGTGAGGCAACGACGCTAACGACTCTGCTGCTACGCGATTTGCCCAGCTACACCAACCGTGTTCTGCAAAGAACGGTTGCCGTTTTGCCCTGGACTGACGCAGACCGGCTTCGGTCTGCTGAAGATGAGCTAGTTCGTCAGCCCTATCGCCCTTCCTACGTGATTGTGGCAAGCCAGGCAGATCTAACGCCGATAGACCTCAGCGAGTATACTTACACGACCGATGCGGCGGCAGGCGGACCGTTGACCCAAGTATTTTTTACGACGTTATCAAGACAATATTCTGACCTTCGTGTCAGCGACGTACAGGAATATCACTGGGCATTTTTGGCACCAGCGGCAGACGGCTGGCGGTTAGCTTTTATGTTTTCGGCGATTGATGACCCGCGGCTAACCTCTTCGCCGATGCCACCTAGAGAGAGCAGCCGCAGCAGTGTGGGTCAGGCCGTTCGAACTTGGCTTAGAGATTGCCGTGCAGGGTCAATAAGGCAGCGCGTTGACAGTTCTGCTGCCGATTTAACAATACTGGCTGAGTAAGTGTAATGGCTGAATAAGCCGGCTATTGGTTCAGCAGATTGTTGTATTGACTGCTGAACGGGGGTGTTTATGCGGTGGAACTTTTTAGCAGTTGCCGAATCTGGCAACTATGATTGCAGGCTTCTACCACCTAGAGCGCAAATTTGGGCATGTAAGTATGCAGACTAGGTGAATGCATACTTACTGAGTCTCTTTTATGCTGATGCAATGAGAACTAAATACCTGCGGCAAAGCGCTTTGCGTTTTTTGCGTGAGCCAATAGGTTTGAGTCGTTCCTCATATAGGAAGGCGTTGTTATAAGGGCATAACAACGCCTTTTTTTTGTCTTTGTTTACTTCAGATGCCGTTTAGCAGATGCCGTTTAGCCATTGATAATATGTGTGCTTGCAGGTGCTAAATATTCATTGTTCTACGGTTAATAGAAATGTTTTCAGAAGGTGTAGCAATTTTGACCAAAGTTAAGAGCAGCTGAGTTAGATGAAAGCAGCTTTTTACTGATACAAAAATGAGACACCGTGTCTATCTTCTGAAAAGTTTTCTACTGCTTCTCCCGTTGCTTTTGTACGTCCTTTCACAACTGTTATGTACGCATAAAACTTTAATGTCTTTAATGCAGTACATCGCGCATACTGTCGCTTTAGACGGACAGCTAACCGGGTGAATCGATCGCGATTTAAGGATGATTGACTGCTGTCTACAGTAGGCACAATAGGTAGTTGAGCGATTGTGCCTAGATTCTGTCACTGCCTTTTTGTGCAGAATTCTCAATTCTTGATACGATTTACTGGGCGCTGATGCTCATCTATGTATTTACCGTGCGTTATACCCCAAAATTGATACAGCAGGTGCACTTTTTTGGCCTCAGACCACATGGCTATTTTTGTCAACTACTATCAAAAGAAGCAGTCAGGTGTTCGTGGTGGTAGTGTTTATACCGCGATGATGGCAAAGTACATGCGATCGCACAACGTGAATGTATTCAATGTTGCATGGAGAAGCCAAAGATTCATCCCTGACCAGTTCAGCAAATACCTGACCTTTCCCTATCTCCGCTTAGCTAGGCTCAGCCAATCTAAGATCGTTCATCTGCCTGGGCCGTTTAACCCAGGCTGCCTTATGCCTAAGAGTAAGGTGGTTACTACTTTTCACGATCAGGTGAACTATGAGTTTTATAAGCAGCCAACTCACGGACAGTCTTTGCTGATGCGGCTGGAAGCACTTGCGGCTGCCAAAACAGATTATGTGATTACACCTAGTCACTTTAGCGCTGAGCGAACTTTAGCGAGATTCCCAAAGTTCGAAGGCAAGATCAACGTTGTTTATCCGGGTATCGATGAGATTTTCTTTGGGAGACGCTCTAAGGTAGAGCGTGAAGAGACGCTAAAAAAGCTTTCACTATCGCCGACGACGCCTTTCTTGCTGTACGTAGGTGCTATTAGCCCTCACAAAAACTACCGTAGGGTAATAGAGTCTTATGCGCAGCTCAAAGGCAGATACCCTGACTTGAAGCTCATTATGATTGGCAGCATTCGCCGTCGGCGAGAGTTTCCTATTCTGTTGAAGTTGGTCAGAGAGAAAAAGCTATCTCTTAGAAATGACATTATTATTCCTAAGCAGAAGCTCTCTACGCTGGAGCTGTCGGTCTTATACCAAAGCGCCAAAGTCTTTTTGTTCCCCTCGTTTTATGAAGGCTGGGGCATCGTTGTTGGCGAAGCGCTTGCTTCTGGAACGCCAACCGTTATTTCAAATATTCCTGTCTTTAAAGAATGCTTCTCCGGCGGTGCTTTAATGGTGGATCCTTACAGCGTTGAATCGATAGTTGAGGGCGTAGATGCGCTGCTCAGTACGCCTAGCTTGAGAGAACAACACGCTGAAAAGGGATATAAAATCGTGGCTGGGCGAACCTGGGAAAATACAGCAGCTGAAACTGTGAAAGTGTATCAAAAGATCTCTCAATACCTGTAGCTCTGAGTCCAAAGCCCCTAAGAAAATGGAACAACAGTGCATCGCCAGCTCTTAACGAAAGCGATAGATATTGGGTGATTTTCAGGTTGGTGATGAATCGAGACGAATTGTATCTAAACTGTATCTATGGTGTGTTGTGTAATGCTTATTTTGCAGCTCTAATTTCATCCAGCTTGGCTCGCACAGCCTGAATGTCCTGCCACATTAGCCACTTGGGTTTGCCTGGGTCTCTCGATGGATTGCGCAGCAGATACGCGGGATGCAAAATCGGCATGCACTGGCGACCTTCCCACTCAATCCAGGTGCCGCGAATTTTGGTGATGCCACGCTTTTCGCTTGGGATGATGCCTTTGACGGCGGTTGCGCCAGTCAGCAGAATAATTTTGGGGTCTACCAGCCGAATCTGCTCTAGGATGTAAGGCCTGCAGGCTTTGATCTCTGCTGTTGTGGGGTTACGGTTACCCGGTGGGCGACATTTAACGATGTTGCAGATATAAACGTCTTTCTCACTATCTAGCCGCACAGCGCCTAAGATTTTCTCTAGCAGCTGGCCGGACCTGCCAACAAAGGGCAGCCCTTGCTCGTCCTCCTGTTGGCCGGGCCCCTCGCCGATTACCATAATGGGTGCGGTGCGGCTGCCTCGGCTAACCACTACGTTTGTGCGCGTTTCGGCTAGCTCACAGCGCTGACAGCTTTTGCAGTGCTCGGCTAAGGGATCGAGCGATTCGTAGGTGCCGGTGGGTATGGGCACTTTGGCACTGGTGGGAATTTTAGCCGGGTCGAAGTCAGCAGGGGCGGGGTTGACTTCGACGCCGCTGGCGCTGAAAAGATCGATCTGGTCTGGCATGGGGTAACTGTAGAAAACGAATGAGTCTGTAGAAAACTACTGTAGAAAACTACTGGATAGGGCTTGACACTGTTTTTTAGTTTAAGGGGAAAGGCGGGTGGGTGGAACGATTTGTTATCGTTATCTGTCTTTAGGTAAGATTCTGGCTAAGACTTTTAGCGGAGACTTTTAGTTAAAGGTTTCAGCTAAAGGTTTGAGCTAAAGGCCTTATTGGGAGCGGCTAACTTTTGATATTCGGTGGTCAGGCGTTTGGCGATCGCACTCCAGCCATAGTTCTTTTCAGCGCATTGCTGAGCATTCTCTCCTCTATGCTTACGCTCTGTGCCATCTGCGAGCGCTGCTGCTAACGCCTGCGTTAAGGGAGAGACTTCTGTGGGGACAACCCAGCCCGATTCACTCTGTTCTATCGCAGGCCAAATATGCACCTGGTCTGAAATCACTACCGGAATTTTGGCTGCCATGGCTTCTGCTACCGCAATTCCAAAATTTTCGTAATAAGAAGGCAGCACAAACAGATCCGCAGCGCTGAGAATTTGTGCTTTTAGCTCACCTGAGACAAATCCGCTGAGGGTAGCCCAGTCAGCCCAGTCAGAGGACTTTATGTGCTCTCGAATCGTACTTTCGTATTCTCTATCCTGCGGGTTTGCGCCGCATAGCAAGAAGTGAAAGGGGGTGTTGTTCTGGTGTAATTTCTCAAGCGCTGGTAACAACAGATCGAATCCTTTTTTCGGATCGATACGAGACATAAACAACACAATAGGATGGTCTGCTGGAATGCTGAACTTTTCTCGAATAGCCTGCTGAGAGGCTTTGCGCTCTGGTAGCTCTGGCAGGGCTACGCCTAGGGGAACAACCATACTCTGCGTGCTGACCCCAAACCTTTCTGAGACTTTAGATTCCAGGTCGCTAGTGAAGTGAATAGCCGCTGCACCTGCCAGGTTTGGCCGCTCGAACAAGCCGGCATATACTTTTTTGAACTGCTTTTTTTTCTGGAGATCTGCCGGGTCCAGGGTGCCTAGCGGACGCATAATGTAGGGCAGCTTTTTCCAGCGGCAAACGGTGGCAGCGGCTGTACTGACGGGTGAAAACAGCGCGTGAATATGAGCAATGTCATAGTGATGAGCGTTGGCCCACAGCCAGCTGAGTAGCTCTGTTGAAAACTTGTATCGGCGAAAGGGCGAACAGCGAAAATAAATGACCTCATAGCCTGTTTCTGCGACTGGCGTTCCTAATGGAACATCTAGCGGTGCTTCATCGACATCGCCATTAGAGTCTGTGGTGATAACGGTGACCTTTGCAACCGTCTGTGGGTCTTGATGTCCTAACGCTGAAGAAAGCCCGCGTACCATCTGACTGGGCCCTCCGTACACTAGCGAGATGGAGGGAACGATTTGTAGAATTTTTAGGGGCGCTGAATTCATGAAGTCTTAAGGCATTGAAAGGAGCATCAACGGGTGAATTGAGAAAGGCGCTGGTGTCTAGCCGTAGAGCGTTTTTGTAGTAGAGCATCTCACTGTAAAGCACTCCTACTGTAAAGCACGATGACTGTGCGAGCACGATGACCCGACAAATCCACACAGTGACTTGATTTGCACCTTAATTCACGGTTTAGTTAGCTACTTTTAATTCGCCCTGATTGAGATCAATCTCAAGCGTTTTGCCGCCTGCTGCTACCAGAGCTTTGCCTGCCGGTTCATTTAATCTAGGTGGCGCAGAGATCCACCAGCCGCTGCTGGCCTGCTGTGTTAGTGCTGCTGCCGAAACCGAGAGCGTATTTTTTACATCATTAAAGCTGTGTTGGGCAATGGGCTCACCTGTGGCACTGATGACGGTAACGGCGCGATCGCTCGCAACGTTGATAAATTCATCTAAGAGTAAAACCTGGCCCTGCGCGCTTACAAGCGCAAATCTGGGACCGTACGAATGGGGTATTGTTTGCTCCCATTGCAGCGTATTACCCTCGTATAATTGAGCGATCGCAACGGGTGTTTCCCACTGATCGCCTGCTGTAATAACCAGCCGATAGTCACCTTTCGTAAAGACTTGCTCTAACGGTGGATGAGAAATGCTATCGACTGCGACTTCATCAGCGACTGTTTTGGCGACTGTTTTGGCCTCTGCGACCTGCTCAGCAATAGTGCTTTCTCCTGAAGGCGGTGTCGAAGTATGAGGAGACTTAGCTAAGAATAGGCTGAAAGCGGCCGCCGCTATAGCTAGCACTGACAAACCCAAGAGAGAAGACAGCTTCAGAGAAAATAGTTTCAGAGAAAATAGCCTCAGAGAAAATAACTTGACCATGCCGCTACCAATAAGGAAGGAGGCAAGTAGCCCTTGCCGGTAAACTGCTGTGTGTGATGCGAACGCTGATACTATCTACGCTTCAATACCAGCATAGAAGATAAGCCAACCAATCCTAATGCCAGTAGCCCAGAGGGTTCTGGTACGCTAGCTTTGTCAGATGCGGTTGATCGCGCTTGAAGGCTCAAAAGCGATACTTGCGCAAGATCGGCGGCCAGTTCATCCATCCCCTCAGTATGGGCGTCGCCCTCAGCATGAGCCTCAGTCACAAAGCCGCTGCTAAGAATTTCAGTAATCTGAGCGCTAGTAAGAGTGCTTGTCCCCGCGCCATTAGGATAAACGTCCTCTATACCAGAGGGTACATTGCGGCGATTGCCATCTGTGAGCAAATTATTGGCACCTCCAGCTCCTAGCGTAGTGTGTTTGAGTCCTAAGTTATGACCGATTTCGTGGGCAAGCGTATCCCTACGACCTTTCCCGCCGTCAAAATCAAGGGTAGCTTCGCTGATAATGACGCCATTAGCATCTACCCAGGCAGAACCAAACTGAGTGTTGCCGTTGGTAGATTGAATGTCGTGAACAAACCACACATTGATCGGTCCACTGGTCCGCTCTGAATCAGGATGACGACCATAGTCAGCATTATCTCCTTGTCTTGAAAGCTCATACAGTTCGTCTGTGCCGCCCGCTTCGTCACCAATCGTTAAAAAGCGGGATTCGTTAAGTTGATTAGCCGGTAAAAAATTTACCTTGAGCTTTGCCTGCTTTAGAATCTGTGCTGTCAGGTCGGCAAACAGATTCATTCGAGCGCAGTTTTGACCAAAGTCGTCGCAGACTCGAATAGGTTGCACGTATAGATCGTTTTCAACTTCGTCAAAAACGATAGTTTGGCTAGCCGGTGGGACGCCATCTCCACAGCTGGTTAAGGCTAGGGTGCAGCCCGCTGTGAACAAAGATGTCAGCAGCGCCCGGCGAGTAGGCAGATGGAAATTCAGTAGATAGGTCACAAAAGCCAGCAGATAATTGTTAGAGAAAATGCTTGAATTGCTCTGTCAAAAGAGGCCTAACAGGGGGCTTTTGGCAGCTGAGCCGGTTTAAAGACAAGGCAGCTGTGCGCAATGAATCTGCCTGATAGCAAGGGCCTGATTACGCAAACGCAGGTTGGCTTAAGCGCACAGTATGACTGGCCCTTAAGCTGCGGTATTGTCTTGAGAAGCAGCTAGCTTCTGTAGGAATGGCACCTTAAAATGCTGTCAGCTTTGTTAGACGTTTCTCTCTCATTGCCTGGTTAAGCTAGGCGCTCGAAGACGCCACAAACTTCATCACTTCGCTGCGGTACACATGGCAGAAAGCCTTGCGTAGCAATGGGCAAAGTAACTTGCAGCTTGCTATGAACAGAAATTAGTTAAGAGAAAGCTGACTTTTGAAATCAAATACTTTTAAGGCAGGGCATTAGGGGCCGCGTCTCTACAGGCGTGTTCTAGATGGGGCGTTCTGAACGGGGGCGTTCTGGTAGAGATAGCGATAAAACCGTTTTGAGAACTGATTTGAGAACTGATAAGGTCCTAATAATTTTTTAGAGATTTCTTTTATAGCTCTTGAAGCGTTGCTTAAAGACCCATTATGAAAGGCTACAGCCTATAGCCGGTAAGCAACGCTTCTGCGCAAACGTCCTCATGCCTTAGAACATTTGCTATGGAAAGCCTCGGAAGAGAAAATTGGATAGTTAAACCATTCTTGATGAGAAGATGCCTTAGGATTCCCAATTTTTCCAAAAACATAACAGTATTATTTGATACTGTGTATGACCTTGTGCGCAGGCATTGACAGGTCGCTGTGTGCTTTTTACTCTGTGCTTTTCACCCTGTGCTTTTCACCCTGTGCTTTCACTGCGAAAAGAGAGTGCTATAAAAATTCAATAGCTGAGTAGCCAGTGCTTTGTTGGTGTACTCTTTCATGGCTCGCTGATATCCTTGCTTGCCCAGCGTCTGCTGCTGCTCAGGCTGCTCAATCAGTAGCGAAATTTTTTCTGCTAGGGCAGCGGCATCACCTTCGGGAAAGACCAGTCCGTCGTCTTTAATAACGTGAGGAATTTCGCCAGAATCAGAGCCGATGACAGGAACACCACAGGCCATCGCTTCAATGATCACGTGACCGAACTGTTCTTTCCAGCCGACGGCGCTCAATGTTTTGAACTGGTAGGTGGTTTCAGAGGGGAGAATCAGCGTATCCATCAGGTTGATGTAGCGTGGGACATCAGCGTGAGGAACGCTCTCAATCCAGATGATGCGCTCAGCAATGCCCAGCTCTGTCGCTAGCTGCTGTAGGGTTTCTTTTAGCTGCCCTCGCCCTAGTAGCAAAAGCTTCCAAGGGCGGCTGAGGCCAGCGTTTTGGAGCTTTCCAAGCGCGTTAAACAGCGTGACTAATCCCTTTTCTGGTACGAAGCGTCCGACAAATCCGATGATAAACTCGTCGGGGCTAATGCCGTGCTGGCTCGCCAGCTCTGGCTGCTCAGCGGGGGTGAAAAGGCGCTCGTCTACTCCCAGCTGGGGCATGACGATGGTCGGGCCGCTGTAGCCATGGTCTTTTAGAATGTCTGCGCCGTCTTGATTGCCTACAACTAGACCATCGGTATGGCGCAGGTTATAGCTTTCAAGGACAGATAGCGGAAACTTGACTTCGTAGGGTAGGTTCCACCAGGTGAAGAAGACGTTTTTCGCCTTTAGTCCGAGCAGTCGGTTAAGTGTAATCAGTTCTGCGTAGCCCAGGGACTTTGCGCCTTGCTCCATGTGGATAATGTCGGGCTTGAACTGGCGCAGGAGCGAGATAATTTCGGTGCCGAAGCTAAGCAGGCTCTGATTGTTTTCGCTGAAGTTGGCTACCGGGACAAGCTTGAAGCGACCTTCATCGCGAGGCTGCGTTTCTATTTTTTTACTCTGCACGCCGCCGGGAGTCCATCGCTTGGGGACGACGGCGGTGACTTCTACGTTGGGATCGACCTGGACGAGCGCTCGCAGTTTCTCGCAGTTGAGATCAACGATGTAGGTATGACTGACAACAAGAATTTTCATAAGGGCTACATGGATACCGGCTCGCTGTACAGTCGTCCGTCTCGATTTCCTGGTTTGATCAGGGTCCAGCAGGCTAGCAAAAAGCCCCACATGTAAAAGCCGAACCGGCTGATAATTTTGACTGGCCCGCCGCCTTTGTTGCAGGGCGGATTGCCCAGCACATGGCAGTCAAATAAATTGCCAGAGAGCCGAACTAACTGATTGGGCGTCAGGTTTTTCAGCGCCATCAAGAAGTGGTTGTGATAGAAGGTGGTTTGATATTTGAGCGATCGCGTACTGATGTCATGGCAGCCACCGGTGGCTTCCCCTAAATGCACTAGGTGCGCTTCGGGCTCGTACCAAATAATCAATCCTGTTTTGCGAACGCGCAGGCAAAAGTCGGATTCTTCTCGAATAGCGCTGCCTTGAAATCTTTCGTCAAACCGCAGGCCGTGCTCTTGAAAGATTTCTCGCCGAAAAGACATATTGCAGCCGCGAGCTGTCAGCACCTGCTGGGGCTGCGTGGTATGGACCAAATCAATGTGGTACCAGGCAATGCCGGGGTCCATTGCTTCGGGCGGCAGCTTTTCAATTTCGGGCTTGGTGGATTCAGAAAGTTTCATGCGGTCAAAGACTCGACCTGCGATCGCCCCCACTTCTGGTCTGCCTTCAAACCCCTTGGCATGGGCCGCTAAGCATCCTTCGGGCAGTTCTACGTCGTCGTCTAAGAATAGAAAAATATCACCGTGCGATCGCTCAATGGCGTAGTTTCTGGCCGCTGGTAAACTGGCCCAGTCCACCTGATACAGCTGAATTTTCTTCTCCGCTGCCATTCGATCTAAAAAATCTTGCGTCGCCTGTTCGTGATTTTTGGTTTGGTCTACCACAATCAACTCGAAGGCCGGATAAGTTTGCGCCAGCACACTTTTAATCGAGTCGCACAGCACGTCTTCGCGGCCATAGGTCGGAATCACCACCGAAATCAACGGTGTTTTGTCATCAGTATTTATTTCACCCATTGCCTCAACCATGCTTGTCTTTTATTTATCGTCTAGTACGTATCGTCTAGTTAGAAAGTCGGTGCCGCCTTCTTGCGACGGCTGCCTTTTTTCTTGGTAATTACCGGCTGATCCGCTTGGCCCAGTAGTAGTGCTGCTTTCTCCGCTTCTTGCCGCTCTAGCTCTGGAATTTTGAGAATAATCCCTGCTGCCAGCCAGTAGTAGATACCTACCGGGTCTACGTCTAGCGGATAGTAATAGGGGCAGTAGCTAATAAACAGCACAAACACCCACATTGACGCGGCATAGCCCCGTAGGCTCTTATCCTTCGTTTTTCGATATACCCGAAATGTCGCCACGGTAAGCGCGGTATAGACAGAGAGCGCAGCAATCAATCCAATCGGCCCCAGCTCGTAAATCAGCTTGGGATGATACGTCTCAATCAGCGTTGTCTTAGCAAACGTGCGAGCTGAATTAGTCGCTCTGCCAACACCATGCCCAAAAATGCCCTCTTGTTCATTCCAGACTTGTTCAAATTGCTCTGCGATAAACCGCTGCGGTGGCGATGCTTCCCAACGAGAAATCAAGCTATCAACCCGTCCGGTAATCACGGTTGGATTGGTCACAATCAGATAGCTCAAAATAAGCCCCAGTAAGACCCCGATAGGTAGAAACCGCTTGAGGTTTTTCACCTGGCCTGTCAGTACGACCAGTACAGCGAGAATCATCGGCACCAGCAGCAGCGCAATTCGCTGCCCTGAGACGACCGACATCACCATAACTGCCACCATTGAAATCAGCCCTACTAGCCGCCAAAACGGTGAATCGTCGTTGAAAGTAGTTCCAAAGCTAAAGAAGGCGGCAGAAATTAAGAACCACCCCCACTGCCAGGGAGCAACAAATGTACCCGGTAAGCGAATTTGCCCTTGTTCGGGTGCGTACAGCAGCGAGCCACCTACAAAACAGCGGGCCTCCAGCGAGGCTCTAAACTGCTCTTGTCCTAATCCCAGTGTTCCTGCGCACATTCCTGTGCGCAGCATGAAGTATTGCACCAGCCCCAGCGAAGAAACCACTAGGACTAAAATCGCCTGTAGGCGCAGTAAGCCCATCAGGTCTTCTTTGTTGCGAATGAGGTAATAGATGCAGGCAACGATCGGAACGTAGCCCAGAAGAATCTTGATGCCCCAAATCGCCATAATCAGCGGCCACCTGCCCTCTACCTGCCCGATCTGGTCAGGGAGATTTACGACCAGCGTCGTCAAGCTCCCCACAATAATCAGAAAAATTAAGGGCGGTTTGATCGCCTTTGGCAAAATAATCGGGAGCTTATTTTTTCTACAGAATTGATAGACCCCAACTAGCGCTGGAATGTAAAAAATATCTTTGGCAATTTGCAAAATGGAGTTGCCGCCCAGTGAGTAGGTCACTGTGCCGGCGAACGGAATGTAGATTAAAAAGGCATATAGAGCCAAGCGCTGATACTTGAACGAAAGCACCAGGCACATCACAGCGCCACCTACCGCGACCCCTATTTTAGGATCGACGAGTAAAGCAAAGAGTACGCCGAGTAAAAAGCAGCCCAACACAACTGCCGAAACAAATGAAATATTTTCCCGGCGTAGGGCAGCGGCAGCGCGCTCTTGAATGAGTTTTTCTCTAGGTGATAAGACAACCTGCTGGTCGTCTTTTTGCCCAGCTTTGCCCTTACGCCTTCCTTTCTTACCTTTACCCTTGCTTTTTCCTTTTGACGTGGAAACTTGCTGCTGTGCTTTCTTGGTAGAGCGCTTTGAGGTGCGTTTCCCTGAAGATCGTGAAACCATGAGGTGAAAAAGACGAGGAGGAAATCAGGACGTGCCGTATGGGATACGTCGGTGGAATACGTCGGCATCAAATTTACCCAATCATCATGGCAAATCTGTGTCAACAGAGTTGTTTGCTACGGTGGCAGTACGAAAACTTCTTCAATTTTGAAATCAGGTTTTCAGGATCTTTACAGAGTTCCGTTTAGCGGCCCAGACGGTTGGGTATACCTTCGCAGCCGCCTGGAATGGTGCCTCTAGATTTGCCGCCACTCCAGGCGCAGCAGTAGCAGCGCTGGCGATCAGAGAGCCGTTGCATGTTGGTAAAGTCAGCGCCTTCGACCACCGCGCCTGTAAATTCGCCAGTTTCGTAGTTGGGTGGAGCCTGCCGGGTGCGCGGTGTGGCGGTGTCTAGGTCGCCGTAAAAAAAGCGTACGCCCATGATGTCGGTGTTGGTGAGGTTAGCATCGCACAGGATGGCTCGCGAGAAATTAGTGCGCACCAAATCACAGTCAGTGAGGTTAGCGCGAATCAGGTTGGCATCGCTGAGATCTAGCCAGCGCAGGTCCGTACTGGCTAGGGTGGCCGCTGCGAGCATAACCCCTAGATCAATAACGCGGGTGCCACTGAGCCGATCTTCGGCGTAGCCACCGAGTCCATCTAAGATGGGGCGACCCAGACGCTGATCGCGAGCGAGCGGTGTGAGCAGTTTAGAGCGAGAGAGAAAGCGGAGAACTTTGGCTTTGCCGTCGGCGTCTACGCTGCTGAGAATAGCGGCGGTACGAGCTTCAGCAATGACGCGCTCTTGAGGCCAGTCTTCTAGCAGGCCTTCGTCGTCTAGCACCAGCTCAGAGATGCCTTGGAAATAAGAATCAATGGTTTGCTGCTGGGTGATCAGGTTTTGCTGAACGGTGAGATCGCGGGAGATGATGTACTGCCGCCAAGCGACGTAGACGGCGAGCACTGCAATAAAAATTTGGCCGATGGCACCGAGAAAGTCGCCGAGGGCGCTGATAATGTCCCAACGCAGACTGCTTCCCCAGCGAGCAATGGGTCTGGCAATTCCGCTGGTGGCAATGAGCCCAACGATGCCGAACAGCAGACCCGGAATGGCGATTAAGAGGGCCTTTTGCTGCTGGCTAAGATCGCCAAGCGCTTCTTGTAGCGTGGGCGCTAGCAGCCTGAGCGAAACGATGAAGGCGACTAACGAGCCTGCCAGGGTCAGCCAGAAGCTAGAGAGGGTAAAGCCAATGACGACAACGATAACGCTTGCGATCGCAATGACGCTTACAGGGGCTTGAGCTACCTTAATCGGGTTAATAACAGGCTGCCGTTGATAGCGCTCTTTCATGTCGCCTTTGTTTTTTCCTTTGGCCGAACTGGTCTTTTTTAGGGCGTTGTTTTGAGCAGCGGCGGCTGAGCTAATGAGTTGGCTACGAGTAAGCGGATGTGTTTCTATGTCTGCGTTGTCCGCCTGTAGATCGGGGTCAGGGTTGTAGTCAACAGTAAAAGATTCGTTGTAGCGCTGACTATTGCCCGGCGTTTTGGCCGTTAGAGAAAGAGAGGGGAGCTGGCTGCCGTTTTGGGTCTGGTTGGTTTGGGACTGGCTGGCAGTAGCGCGAATGGGTCGGTTGCTGCTGGTCTGCTGAGCGTTGAAGGGCTGGTTGGTCGCTCGCTGACTTTCTGGTGTCCACTTAGGAAAATCTCTAGAGAAGGTGCTGTTGGGCAGTTCGCTCTCTAGGCTGTTAGCTTCCGAATCATGGGCATCTAGGCTGCTAGCGTCTAGACCATTCGCGTCTAAACCGTTGGCCGCTAAGTTGTTAGCACCAGTGTTGAACGCCGAGTTGTCAGAACCGGTGGGCCTAGTATTGGACTGCTCGCTAGAGGAAGAATTAGCCATAGGTGCATAGGTTGCTTAGCAGTCAGTGTACCTGAAAGCTTTATTTCGACCGTCACAAGGGGCGCTAGATGTCAGTAGCTCTGTATAGCTCTCTGTCAATAGCTCTGTGTCAATGGAATTTCGGTCCAACCCCCATCCTCTACTAAAATAAAATTAACAATTCTATGCTGCGCCGGACTTTTATCCGGCTTATACATTCCGGTTTATACATACAGGCTTCCATGATCATTGTTTTACTTTTGCTGGCAGCGATTGCCATTCTGGCCTGGGGCTATATGAAGGCCAAGCCTTTCGGCAAGTCAGGTATCTTAGCCTGGCTACAAACCGTTGTGCTGATGGGTCCCTGGCTATTATTTTTTGGCCTCTCTGCTGTGGGTGTTTATCTGAATTTGGCCGGTATATTGCTGATCGTTGTGATCTCAACGGGTATCTATATTTACCTGGGAAGGCAGCTACGCGCAGAAAGTCAATCTGCGATGGTGGCTGAGCAAGCGCGATCGCGTGCTAATGCGATCGCGACTGAAGAAACGGCTGTAGACGCTGCGGCTACTCAGACGACTGAAAGCGTCAGTAAAGAAGGCGGTTCTAGCGCAGATGGGCCTGTGTCGGCCAATGTGGCAGCTGAAAGTGCTACGGCTGCTGAGCAGACTGATGATGGTAAAGATAACGCCGAAGAAAAAGACCGCCCGCCGATTCCAGCCGAAGATTTAGCGCTGATCGAAGGTATTTTCAGCATAGATACTTTCTTTAGAACTAAGACGGTGCCTTATCAAGAGGGCGCGATTTTTAAGGGCAATTTGCGCACTCAGCCGGACGTAGCGGCTAGTACGCTCAGCCATAAGCTGACCGAGAAGCTAGGCGATCGCTATCGCTCGTTTTTACTAGCAGACCCTGATGACAAGCCGGTTGTGGTGGTGCTGCCAAAATCGAACGGACCGATGCCTACCTCAATTGGGCAAAGCGTGCTAGCAGTGGCTTTAGCGATTGCTGCGATCGCCACCACTTTTGAAACCGCCGCTATCTTGCAAAGCTTTGATATTTTTCAATCGCCAGAGCGCTGGGCCGAGGTTTTGCCGATTGGCCTGGGCCTGATGACGGTGCTGGGCGCTCACGAACTGGGCCATATTGCGCTGGCCCGTCAGCGCAATGTCAAAATCAGTCCACCGTTTTTTCTGCCCGCCTGGCAGCTTGGGGCTTTCGGTGCAATTACCCGGTTTGAGTCAATTCTTAAAAACCGCAGCGTTTTGTTTGACGTTGCCTTCGCTGGCCCAGCTGTTGGCGGTACGCTTTCTTTTCTGTTCTTACTGTTTGGCCTAATTCTCTCTCATCCTGGCAGTCTCTTTCAGCTACCGGCTCAGTTCTTTCAGGGCTCTATTTTTGTCGGTACGCTGGCCCGCACTGTTTTGGGCGGCGATATCCTTCAAGCAGATTTAGTAGATGTCCATCCGCTGTTTATCATCGGTTGGATTGGCCTGATTATCACCGCAATTAATATCATGCCTGCCGGACAGCTCGACGGTGGCCGGATGGTGCAGGCTATCTATGGCCGCAAGACCTTAATCAAATCCACGGCGATTACGCTGGTGATATTAGCAGTCGTGGGCCTATTCAATCCATTGGCGCTCTACTGGGCGGTGCTGATTGTCTTTTTGCAGCGTCAGCCCGAACGTCCCTGTACAGACGATCTGAGCGAGCCTGACGATACTCGCGCCGCGCTGACGCTGCTAGCGCTGCTGCTGATGCTGCTGGTGCTCATACCGCTAACCCCAAGTCTCGCTGGACGATTGGGAATTGGTTAGACCGTTAGATCTGGTCTGTCAGATCTGACAGACCAGATCTGACAGACCAGATCTGGGCGGTTAAATCTGGGCTGTTAGATAAGGAAAACCACACCTTCAGAAGGGTTTGATACAAATTAATCAGACGCTAAGATAATTGTGGCTGATTGGTAGTTTGATTAATCTGTCGTTATCTAGGGAAACTGCACAGTGCTGAAGGCGATCGCCCGTGACTTCCGAATTATTTTTGAGCGCGACCCAGCGGCCCGTAACTGGTTAGAGGTCGCTTTTCTCTATCCCGGCTTTCAGGCACTGGTTTTTCATCGGTTAGCACACTGGCTTTGGAACATTGGCGTGCCTTTTGTTCCCAGACTGATTTCTCATGTAGCCAGAGCGCTTACGGGCGTCGAAATTCATCCTGGTGCGACGATTGGCTCAGGCGTGTTTATTGACCACGGTATTGGTGTGGTGATTGGTGAGACAGCCATTATTGGCGATCTCTCTTTGATTTATCAGGGCGTTACCCTGGGCGGTACTGGTAAAGAGTCTGGGAAACGCCATCCTACCCTGGGTACAGGCGTAGTAGTGGGTGCGGGTGCCAAGGTGCTAGGTAATATTCAAATTGGCAACGATGTCCGCATTGGGGCGGGCTCTGTTGTGCTCAGAGAAGTGCCTTCTGACTGTACGGTTGTGGGCGTGCCAGGGCGAATTGTTTACCGCTCTGGGGAGCGGGTTGAGCCGTTAGAGCACGGACGCTTGCCTGATTCAGAAGCGCTGGCGATTAGAGCGCTTGTTGATCGCATCGAAGCTTTGGAAAGTGAGCTGTCGAAGCTTCATGCCGCCCAGCAGCCAGCTAATGGGTTAGCTGAGAAGGTGTCTAGCTTAGAGCAGCTAGTTTCGGTGGGCGCGAGTTCTTCGGCTGCGAGTACAGCGTCTTTAGCGCACTCGTCTGCACACTCTCACGCACACTCTTCCACACACTGTGACGGCGTTCAGTGCTGTGATCTGAATGACCGAGCGCTGCAGGAGTTTTTGGGTGGCTCCGGTATTTAGGGTTTGTACGCTAAGTACTTGGCTAAGCACTGAGCTAGGCACTGAACCAAGTACTGAGTCGTCATTGGCCGTGAAGACTCAAGGATTGACCACCTGCCTGGTCCAGTCTGCATCTTGGTAGCTATAAATTATCCGGTCTTGTGGCTCTCCGCTTAGTGACAGATAGTCTACGTTGAGCGGTGTGAGTAGCAGCATGCAAAATGTGGCAGGCGGCATTTGTGAATCGGGCGCTGATGGTTCAAAGTTTGAGTCTTTGGTGCGTACGTCTTTAGGATGCGGCCAGGCAAACTGAAGCCGGGCGCTATCAGAAATTCTCTGCCAGAGATGTTGACGGGCTGCTATGAGAGATACCTCTGAGTGGCTGGCATCAATTGAGCTGAGCTGGCCGCTGATGCGAAATTGCTCTCGGGTTTTGGTGAAATACCAGCAGATTTCTGCGTTGAAAGGGGTGCGGTTTGGAGTCTGGGGTTCCTGGTGAAGTTGGTCTATTTTTTCGCTGCGGCGATCGCTAATAAACATCAGTCGATTGCTGCTCTCTAAAAAGCCTCTAAATACAACGGTGCGATTGGCTGGGCTACCGTCTGAACGAACGGTTGCTAGCTGTAGAAATCGGCAGAAAGGCTGAGCGCGATTGCGGTGGAGTGCACGCGATAGTGCAGAGCGCCAGGGTGCAAGCTCAAAAGTTACTTCTAAGGGCGTAGTCAAGGGCGTTTATGCGTGTGTGATGTGGTTGTTGGTATGTGCTGTTGATTACTCAAAAAGAGTATGGACATTCTATAAGGGTGACTTTCTTTGGGATGATTCAACCTGAAGATTTTGTTGGAAAGCCTCAGAATATAGTCGTTGTGAGATAGCGATATATCTGGGTAGTTTGATATAAGTGAAAGAGCCACCGCATCTTCTTGCTTTTTACCCACTATTTAGAGACCTGAAAATCACAGCGCCTATGAGTATCTGGACGGTTGTTTCTTTAGTGTGTGGTCTGGTACTTTTGGTGGGCGGCGCGGAATTTTTAATCAAAGGTGCCTCTAAGCTGGCCGCTGCTCTTGGTATTTCTCCTTTGGTGATTGGTTTGACGGTGGTTGCCTTTGGCACGAGTGCGCCCGAGCTGGCGGTGAGCTTGAACGCTAGTCTGCACAACCAGGCTGATATTGCCTTAGGAAATGTCGTTGGCAGCAACATTTGCAATGTTCTGCTCATCTTAGGCGTGTCATCACTGATTGCGCCGCTCGTCGTTGCCCAGCAGCTGGTCCGGCTCGACGTCCCAATTATGATTGGCGTCTCTGGCCTGCTGGTCTTGTTTTGCGTAGATGGTCAGCTAAACCGCTCCGATGGAGTGGTTTTATTTTTGGGCGGATTGGTCTACACGATATTTCTGCTGTATCAGAGCCGTAAAGAGACCAGTCAAGGCGTTTTGGATGAGTACATAGATCTTGGCGAGCGATCGCTTTCAGGAAAGGATATTGGCTGGAACTTGTTGATGTTTGTAGGCGGTTCGCTGACGCTGGTGGCTGGCTCACAGATGCTGGTGAGAAGTGCGATCGCTATTGCTGAAGTCTTTAAGGTTGACGAGCTGATTATTGGTCTGACGGTGATTGCGCTGGGCACCTCCTTGCCCGAGCTAGCTACCTCTGTGATGGCCAGCATTCGCGGCGAGCGCGACATAGCGGTTGGCAACGTCATCGGCAGTAATATCTTCAATATTTTGGTCGTGCTAGGACTCACCAGCGCTGTTTCGAGCGATGGTATTACGGTCTTGAATTCTGCCATGACGTTCGATCTGCCGGTTATGCTGGCCGTTGCCGTGATGTGTCTGCCCATTTTCTTTACAGACAATGAAGTCTCCCGGCGCGAAGGCATACTGCTGTTGGCCTACTACCTGCTGTACGTAGGCTACTTAGTCGTGCATGCGACCGGCTATGCTCCTTGGTCTGGGCTGCTTTTAGTAGCCGTTATTCCGCTGACGATTCTGATGCTGGCCCGCCTCAGCTGGAAAACCTGGATAGCCGTACGTAATAAGCGCTCGGCGATAGATTAAGGTCGGTTAACTACCGACTACTTGCCAGATCCTGTTAACTACAGCTGACGGATCTTTTTCGATAGGGTTTCTGTCGAGGTCTGAATTGCTTCAAACTGCTGGATTAGCGGCTTGATGCTGGCGCGCTCTTGCTCTACATAGGTGTATAGCTCGTTAAAGCTCATGCCAATTTCGTCGTAAATGCCGCTGAGCCGGGTGTTGAGCTGAGCTGTGACGGTAGATTCAAACTGTTCTTTGTTGCGATCTAGCTCTCTATCTAGCTTTTGAATCAGGCCTCGACGCTTGGCCACCAAAACGCCGCCTGCCAGTAAGACCCCGACGCCTAGGAATACGGTGCCAATGATGTCTAAAATAGCCGCGCGGGTCGCGGTGGCAATAACACCACCGATGACCGCTAAAATGCCGCCGCCTGCGACCTGTGGACCTACGTTGTCTGCGGTGGTGGCTAGACAGCTCATAAATGTTTCGTCGTCTAGCAAGTTGGTGATTTTGGCTTTTACGCCCTCAATGACTTCATAGCGATAGTCCAAGAGCGGCAGCGCGATTTCTGTTTTTTTAAGGCTGTCATTTTGCAGCACTGTCAGTTCATTTAATAGCTGCTTCATCATGACTGCAATGCCGTCTAGAAAACGCTTAGCCCCTTCCTTAGAGGTTTCATCTAGGGTTGTTTCTAAGTCCTTTTGGGCCCGGTTTTTGATTTCGCTCAGCCAGGTTTCTACCCGCTGCTTACGGCTAAACATTGAGAGAAAAGACCGCTTGGCCAGCATAAAGATAGACAGATCTTCTCGAAACTCTGTTTTAATCTGATAGACGGTGCGGTCGTACTGCACCATCAAGCGCTCGACTAGCGCATCGATTTCTTCGCGAGACTGGTTTTCGCCTTGTCCTAGTCGGTTGCGAATTTTGGTGACAACGGCTTCGTCTGTTTGAAGCTGTTGCTGCATGAGCTGCATGTCTTTGTGAAGCCTGGCAATAATCTGCTCAGCGGTACCGATATTGGAGATGAGCTTGAGCCGGTAGCCTCTGCCGCCAGTGATAGTGCTGCGAACGAAGTCTTGAACAGCGACAAACCCACCGTTGCGATCGCTGCGGTTGTCGGCATTAGCAGTTGGGCTAGCAGCAGTGGTCTCTAGCCTGTTAGAGGTTGCTAGCTTGGCAGAAGTTGCGAATACTTTAGAATCGGTAATGTGCCTTTGCTGCGCTTCTTGTTCAATGTATTGGCGTGAAGTCTGTAGCTCTCTATCGTCTGCCAGGTCAGACTGCTGTAGCACAAAGATGACGGGCTTTTTCCAGTCCTTGTGAGCGAAATCGACGAGCGACCAGGCGGTGTTAGTGTAGGGATTTTTAGAGAAGAAGACAAACACGACCAGATCGCTATTGGGGATGAATTCTTTGGTGATGTCTTCGTGCTGCTGGAAAGGACTGTTTGTGCCTGGGGTATCGACGATGGCTATCTGTTCCAAAATAGGCACAGGCCGACCGATTTCTCTCAGTTCGCCCGGCTTGGTTTCGCGGCTGTAGCCTTCACCTTCGGCGTAGACGATTTTGCTGACCATGTTGGTTTTAGGGTCAGCGCCCACTTCACAGATTTCACCGCTGCCGAGCAGGGCGTTGATAAAGCTGCTTTTTCCAGCTTTTACTTCACCAATCACGACGAACAAAAAAGGCTGACTGATGTTGTCCTGTAGGCTTTGGACAGTTCTGGTAAGCGAGGTGTTTTTGATGGCGAGGGCAAACTGCTCTAGCTGCACCAACAGCTGCGCGATTTCGTCTTTATAGCCCTGTAGGGTAGGGTCAACAATTGCACTGCTCGCGAAGTTACGGCTCGCGAAGTTGCGGTTTGTGAGGTCACGGTCCATTGCATCGCCTCAAGAATAGAGAAATCATACCGGGCTGCGGCTACGCTCAGTCATCAGGCTTTAGTCGTGGATTGCCACATTTTTTGATGAGTGCTGACTACTTGATGAGTGCTGACTACTTGAAAGGAGAGGCTCTGGAAGAGAGCTCTACAGCAGCGCGGCTGCCTGCGCGGCTAAATCGGAGCGCTCACCCTGATACAGCGTGATATGACCTGCTAGGGGATCGTTGCGAAATCGCTCAATCACATAGGTCAATCCATTACTGGCGGCATCGACATAGGGATTATCAATCTGTGCGGTGTCACCCGTTAGCACAATTTTAGTGCCCTCTCCCGCTCTGGTTAGAATCGTCTTTACTTCGTGGGGGGTCAGGTTTTGCGCTTCATCAATGACAAAGAACTGTTTGGGAATGGTGCGACCGCGAATGTAGGTGAGTGCTTCGATTTGTAGCAGTCCCATCTCTAGTAGCTCTTCGTGGCCGCGCCGCCAGTGGGGCGATTTGTCGTTGGTATCTTGCGTGTTAAAGATTAAGTCGAAGTTGTCGTATAGAGGCTGCATCCAAGGGGTGAGTTTTTCAGTCATATCGCCGGGGAGATAGCCGATATCTTTGCCCATCGGAACGACGGGCCGTGAGATCAGCAGACGTGTGTAACGCTTTTCTTCGGTAACCCTTTGCAGCCCGGCTGCGATCGCAAGCAATGTCTTTCCTGTTCCTGCTTTGCCCACTAGCGTTACCAGCGGCACGCTATCATCTAGCAGCAGCGCTAAGGCAAACCGCTGCTCTCGGTTGCGCGCATGAATTCGGGAGATGCCGTTGTAGGGCATCTTTGGCAGCGGCAGCAGCTGGCCATTGCTTCGCATAATTGCCAGAGCGGTGTGGGCTGGGTTATTCACATCAATCAGCGTCAGGGCCTGGTTAGGGAAGAACTTCCCTGCTAGCGGTACGCTGCCGAGCTCTGTCCCCCCTGGTTGAAAAAGCGCGCTCATTTGTTCAGCGCTGACTAGCACCTCGCCTATCCCGGTATACAGATCATCGACATCTATTTTGTCTGTTTCGTAGTCCTCAGCGGTTAGCCCCAGGCTATCGGCCTTGATCCGCATATTGGTGTCTTTACTCACCATGACCACCGGACAGTCGCACCCCTGTTTTACCTCTAGGGCCACTGCCAGAATGGCATTGTCGCCACCATCTGCTTTTAGCTCTGGCGGTAGGTTCTCTAGCGTTTCTCTCTGACAGAGCGCTACGCGGATTTTGCCGCCGTTTTTTAGCGCAATGCCTTCGACGATGCTGCCCTGGTTTCTAAGCCCATCTAGCATGCGCGACGTTTGACGGGCATTGCGACCGGTTTCTTCGGGGCGCTTTTTAAATCGATCGAGCTCTTCAATGGTTGTGATGGGTAAGACCACCTCGTTGTCCTCAAACCGCAGCATTGCATTGGGATCGTGCAGCAGTACGTTGGTATCGAGAACGTAAATTTTTTGCATAAGGTAGTGCTACTAGAATGTGTAGTGCTAGATGGTATGTGGTGTAGATAGCGTGGGGTTACTTTAGCAGTTCTTTCTTTTTCGTTTCTGGTTGTACAGGTACAGGATCGTATCCCCCTGGGTGTAGCGGATGGCAGCGCCCGATGCGCTTTGCGGCTAGCCAGCTACCCTGTAAGGGGCCAAACTTGTCAATTGCTTCTATGGCATAGCAAGAGCAGGTGGGGTGGAATCGGCAGGTCGGCGGAAACAGAGGGGATATCAGATGCCGATATCCTTGAATAGAGAGAATGAGCAATCGCTTCATGGCATTAAGTCATCGCACTAAACACTGGGGAAGAGATCAGGGATAGATCAGGAGAGCTACTGTCTCTAATCTAGCAGGCTATTTCCTTATGCTAGTTTCTACGCTATTTCTCCTATTTTTGGCCATTGTCTTCCTTTGCTGTTCCTTTGACTGTCTCGCTTACTATTCCTTCTGATATTCCCAAAGGGTGAACTGGTCAAATCTATCGAGAGAGGGTTTAAGAATTTAGGGGGGGCAAATACTCTAGCAGTGGATATAAACGGACTATAAATAAGTACTTAGATGGATGTTTTGCAAGGCCGCTACCTCAAAAAAATTAAGTCAAAAGAGGGCAAGCTGAAAGGGCTGAAAGTAGAGACGAACGAGGGTATTCTGTCGGTCTATTTACCAAAGGCGCTGAGAGAAGTTGCTAAAAAAGAGCTAACGCCGGGTGATGACGTAAGGGTGTGGGGCAGCGTCTGCAAAAAAAAGGGTAAGAAGCAATCGAAGGGGCGATCGCTTCAGGCTGAAGCTGTCATTCCGCTATCTCCTCAGGCGAAGGTAAAGCTGCCTAAAAAGAAGAAGATTAAGCCGATGACGGTTCAGCTGTGCCAGAAGAAGAACTGCTGTAAGCGAGGCGGCACAAAGCTGTGGGAAACCTTTGAGGCGACAGAGCAGTCATCAACGCCCTTTAAGCTAGAAGCCGTCGGCTGTTTGGGTGGCTGTAAGCGAGGTCCTAACATCCGCTTTTTGCCAGATAATGTTAAGCACTATCACGTTCAGCCAGAGCAGGTAGAGCGGCTTCTGGCGGAGCATCAGGCCTAGCGCCTATCCGTCCGGCTACCTAGAATGAGACCGGTGAATGAGACCGGTGAATGAGGCTGCTGAATTCTGAACTGAGTGCTACCACATCTATGGTTTGCCGTGGGTCAGTGCAGCTTAATCCAGCTGTAGTTCTCTTCTGGTTCTGATGATTTTGCCCAGCTCGGTCTAGCCCAGCTGTAAGTTTCTCCTAGTGTGTTCAAATCAAATGGCGGCGGCTTAGCGACGATTTCATTAAATTTGTCAGATTCGATGGCGGTTGCAATCAGGCACATGAGGTCGCAGTAGACTGCCTGTGTTCGAGCGTGACTGGGACCGAAGGCTCTTCTGAAGATGACGAGTGCCGATTGAAAGAGGGGTTCGGCCTGGCGGTAGTCGTATAGGTGGTAGTAAACCTGCGCCAGCCGATACAAGGTCTCTCCAACCTCGGGATGATACCGAACCTGGTGTCGCTGGCGGATATTGAGCAGGCTAGTCAGTAAGGGAATGGCTTCTCTGTAGCGCTTTTGCAGGTAGTAAAGGGCAGCTAGGCTGCTGAGATGAGGTGCGATCGCTAAGTTCGTTTTGCCCAGTCGTCGAATGCTCAGCGTCAGAGCTTGCTTATATAGTCTTTCAGCTTCTCCAAAGCGCCCCTGACATTCGCAGATATAAGCCGAATCGGCAAACGATTTGATCAGCTCTGGAGTCGTTGCTGGTGGGGCGGTTGAGGCGATGTTGGTCGTTCGCTTTTTTGTGACTTTCTGACGGTGAATAATAGCCTCAGGCGGCTCAGCGACCTGCTGAGCCGTCGAGCGTGCGAGGGTCTTGTTGAGTGCACTCACGATCTCGTCTCTTGGCACAGTGTAGATGACGTTATCTGTCGTGCCATCTATATTTCCTTGAGCCTTGGATATTGCCGCAGATTCGCTTTTGCGTGGCATTTGAGCCTGTTTGGCCTGTCTGAATCTGGATTTTCTGACTTTAGATTGTTTGCCTCCAGCCTTTCTAGATTTGACGCGTCTGTGCTGTGAGAACGGTTTTGTGCGGTGACGGCCTAGCTTAGGCCACCAACGGCGTAAGTAATTGAGGAGTCGCTGACTGAATCGACGAGTCACAGGTGTCTTTTAGGCGTTGGAATTGACTCCAGTTTGCCCATAGGCGGCTGTGATGATTCAGCTGAGAATCATTAAATTTGGCCTGAGGGGACGGTTAGTCTATGAAGATATGCATAGAGATCACTCCTGATTATTGTTTAGGCGCTCGCGGTGATAGGTTCGCCTGTGGCTAGTAGCTGTTATGCAAAAAGCGTTGTGTAGCAAGTTATGTAGCAATCGTTAAATCGCTTTTTTAGAAACCGCTCTAGATGGCTTTTTATAACGTGACGGCAGCTTCACGCTAGGCAGCATGTTTTACTGGCCACAGTGAAGCTTTTATGCGAATGTCGGTATGACTGCGGGTATATCTGATGAGCCATGTAACTATATATTTTGATGTAAGCTGCACTGTTTTGGGATTAATAAAAAGTGCTTGATATAAAAAACCAGGGTATGTCAGGAATTCTGCAAATTGGTCAGCAGGTGCTCAGTGCATCTGATCTTATTGAGAAGCTGCGGGAGTATCGTCTGATGCCTCAGCTCGTACAGGAGTTTGTGATCGACACAGCGATCGCAGATGTTGAGTGTGACCCACAAAAGGCAATAGAAGGGTTCTGCACTCGGCGCGGTCTGTTTTCTGAAGAACAGCGTCAGGCGTGGTGTCAGCAGCAGGGGCAAACGCCTCAGCAGATGATGAACGCCGCGATTCGTGAGTATAAGCTGCAAATGTTTCAAGAGGAGACCTGGGGTGCTCAGATAGAATCTTATTTCCTTCAGCGCAAAACGCAGCTAGATCGAGTTTGCTATTCGCTGATTCGCACTAAAAATGCGAGCTTAGCCCAAGAGATTTACTTTCGACTGAACGATGACGGTGCGTCATTTAATGACCTAGCCCGCGAATACTCGGAAGGACAAGAGTCTAAAACTGGCGGTTTTATCGGTCCCGTAGAGCTGAATGTTCCTCATCCTGTTCTAGCCAGGATGCTGTCTGTGAGCCAGCCAGGGCAGCTGTGGGCCCCTACTCAGATTGGTGAATGGCTAGTGATTGCTCGCCTAGAGCAATTTGAACCGGCTCAGTTTACCGACACGATGCGTCAGCGGCTGCTGACAGAGCAATTTCAGGGCTGGCTGCGCCAGAAGCTGCAAGAGATATCGGTTCAGGAGATAGGACAAGATGACGACCTAGAAGAAGAAAACGTCTTGGGCCTCGTTCCTGCTTAGCTGACTGCTCTCAGCCAAAACTCAGCTAGATCTGTTTCAACTGGATCTGCTTTCAACTAGCCTTCTCTTAAGCCATCCTTTTCTCTCAATGAATTTTCTCTTGACGAATATATTGAACTTGCGCTAGCACGGTAGACTGCAATTACTGTCTTACTGAGAGTAATTCTCTTTTACTGCCTACGGTCTGTCACCCGCTTTACGGCTTTCCGTCCGGATACCGACTTATTAGTGCACAGCGCTTAGCCCCCCATCTGCTATGACTTACACCGACGTTTCCATTGACCAAAGCCTAAGGGATATTTTTCCGTTTGATCAGCTCCCGCCACCCGCGCTAGATCAGCTCGCTCGCGATAGCCAACGGCTCCGCTACCGTATTGGCCAGCCAATTTTGCGCCGAGAGTCGATGCCACACCAGCTAGTGGTGATTGTGTCAGGCAAGGGTCGCCTTTTAGGCTACGACCCCTATAAAAAAGCGCCCATGACTTTGGACTTGCTAAAGCCAAAGGCCGTTCTAGGATTGGCCAGCTTAGTGCGAGGGATTCCCTGTGAAGGGGTAATTGCCTCGTCTGAGATTGAGGCGATCGCCATACCGGTCAATGTCGTTCGACAGCTCATTGGGAGCAACGACGACTTCGCCCGTGCGGTCACGAACTATTCCTACCTGGCGGAAGTTTTCGACCTAGTCAGCCAGTATTTTCAAACGCAGGCTCGCACGGTGAGCGATTTAGCTGACACCGCTAAGCGCTTGCAGCAAAGTGCGACGGCAGTGACGCTCAGAGCAGGCAGCGTAGAAATTGCCAACCCTGAACCGAATAAGCTGTGGTTTGTCAGCTCGCAAAGCATTGCTACCCATCCGGCCGGGAGCTGGCTGCTGCCAGAAATGATGGACGGTCGGGTGAAGAGCAAAAAGAACACCCGGCTTGTCGGTATTGATATGCGTCAGCTGGCGACTGAGCCGAATGTGACTGAGGTGCGAGATAGCTTGCCCGCTGGTGCGAACGGCTCTGATGGCAATGGCAACGGCAGCGGTGATAGAAGCGCTGTAGCCGACGGCGGCACGATGATACAGATGCCTTCGACAGCGGTGCCCTACGCGCCCGACTTGACCTACGATTCTAATCTGGTTGAAGACGGGACCGATCGCGCTGAAGCCATTAAGTATCCGGTAATTCGGGGACGTGGTGAGGTTGGCGAGGCCCTCTCTTGTTTTGCGATGATCGCACAGCATTTGGGCATGCCCTTCAAGCGAGATGTGGTCCAGCGTGTGCTGGTAAACCAGAACGAGCGGCTAGGTCACTTGTCTCTGACGGCCTGCGGTGCAGTCTCTGATCTGTTGGGCTTAAAGCCGCAGCTGGCGAAAGTGCCTGCTAGTGCGATCGCTCGTTTACCTAAGCTTGGCCTAATCCAGTGGCGAGAAGGCTTTGCGGTTATCTACGCGACCTCTACCACCGAGTATGTGATCGGTGTTCCAGCCGAAAACAAAGTACTGCGCCTGCCACCTGACGCCTTTGAAGACGTGTGGGGCCCTGAAGGCGAGATTCTGCTGGTAGAAACCACCGAGCAAACCCCTCAGCAAAAGTTTGACCTGGGCTGGTTTATCCCGTCGCTGAAAAAATACCGGGCTACGCTAAGTCTGGTACTGATCGCCTCACTGTTTGTTCAGGTGTTTGGCTTAGCCAACCCGCTGATGGTTCAGGTGATTATTGACCGAGTCATTAGCCGTAACAGCCCTGATACGCTGCACGTGTTGGGCATATTTCTGGTCGTGATTGCCATCTTTGAGGCAATTTTGACCAGTTTGCGAACTTACCTGTTTGTCGATACCACCAACCGGATCGACATGGCACTGGGCGCGGAAATTATTGACCACCTGCTCCGGCTGCCGCTGCGCTACTTTGACCGCCGCCCGGTAGGTGAGCTCTCTAGCCGAGTTAACGAGCTAGAGAACATCCGTCAGTTCTTAACGGGTACGGCGCTGACGGTGGTAATGGACGCGCTGTTCTCAGTGCTATACATTTTGGTGATGTTTATCTACAGCGTGAAGCTAACGATTGTTTCGCTAGCAACCATTCCGCTGTTTATGATGCTGACCTTCTTTGTTTCGCCGATTGTCCGCAGGCAGCTGAGAGCGAAGGCAGAAAGAAATGCTGAAACTCAGTCATTCCTGGTGGAAGCGCTCTCGGGTATTCAGACGGTAAAGGCCCAGAACATGGAGCTGAAAACCCGCTGGAAGTGGCAAGAGAAATACGCTCGCTACGTCAGCGATGGCTTTAAGACGGTGCTGACTTCGACAACTGCTGGTTCTGCCAGTGGCTTCTTGAACAAGCTCTCAGGTCTGCTGGTGCTGTGGGTGGGTGCTTACCTGGTGCTGGAAGGCAACCTGACGCTGGGTGGATTAATCGCCTTTAGAATTATTTCGGGCTATGTGACTCAGCCCTTGTTGCGACTGACTCAGCTGTGGCAAAACTTCCAAGAGACTGCGCTATCTCTAGAGCGTTTGAGCGATATTATTGACCATCCTCAAGAGCAGCTAGAAGAAGATCGCGCCCAGATTCCGATGCCAGATATTCAGGGCAATGTGAAGTACGAAGATCTGTCCTTCCGCTTCGCACCCTCGGGGCCTTTGCAGCTGGTGAATGTCAACCTGGAATTCCACGCGGGTGAGTTTATCGGCATTGTGGGCCAGAGTGGTTCGGGTAAGAGTACGTTGATGAAGCTGCTGCCGCGTCTGTATAACGCGGAGTCGGGTCGCATTTTGATCGATAATTACGATATTCGTAAGGTGGAGCTGTATTCCTTGCGTCAGCAGGTCGGTATTGTGCC
>CALDSK010000025.1 GCA_937911865.1 uncultured Synechococcus sp. | reverse complement strand
TCAACAGATTGCTGTGAGTCAGTTTACACGTCAGGCCAGCGGACTGTTGAATGCAGATATCGACGCGGCGGGTAATTTGGACGCGCTGAATTTAGAAGCGATTCAGGCGCAGGGAACGGCGGTGCTTGCGGATGCGCAGGTTCAGGTGAGCGAGAACAGTGCGCCGCTGTTGGATCGGGGGGACTGGCGAACGACTTTTGTGTGGGAAGGCGATCGCATTGCTGTCGATTCTTTTACAGCGCCTGGGGTTGAGGCAAATGGCACCGTTGGCGTCGATATTGATGAACCTAGACTGGTTGACGATCTCGACTTAACCGTTGCGCTACGCTCATTTGACTTGCAGCCACTGAATAGCTTTGTGCCTGCAACCGTGACGGATTACGGCCAGCTTACTGGATTTGCAAGCTTTGACGGCCAGCTATCAGGCACGTTGAACAATCCTCAGATTATTGGCGATGCAAGGTTAAACGATTTAGCCGTTAATGAATTGCTATTTGAGCCCATGAGTGGACCGGCTGCATTTTCCTTGGCAGAAGGGGGCCAGGTCGATCTGCAAGGTGCGCAGGATCGGCTGCAGGTGGCACTTAGGGATACAGCGGGCGATCGCCTTCCTTACTGGCCTGCTTCTTTTACCGTGCAAAATCAAGAATTTGTTGTTGAGGGCTACGGAGAAGGCCGCTCTATTTACGCTGATATTACGCAGCTGCCGTTAGAGGCTTTAGGCGTGCAACCGGTTCCTAAGTACGGCTTTGGCACGGTAACGGGTCTATTGAACGCCAGCGTAGACGTCAACCTGGCTGATTTTAGTCGTCCAACGGCTGAAGGCACGGTCACGATCGATCAACCTTCGCTTTCTCCAGTCGATGCCGATCTGCTGACAGCGAGCTTCGCCTATGCAAACGACACGGCCACCGTTAGTCAGGGCGAACTGTTACTAGATGAGAGCCGCTATCTATTGTCAGGCAGTGCGAATTTGGCTGATGAGATTGCGTACGAGGGTGTTTTAACGATTGCAGAAGGCCGAATTGAAGATATCGTTCCTATCGTTCAGCAGCTGGATTTGAGTGGCTTTGGGGTAGGTGATGATCCAACGGTACTAGGTTCAGCCGCTGATGTGGTGACAGATTCCGTGGGCCTGCCGCCTACGACCTTTGCAGAAAGATTAGAGAGTTTTGTTGCTTTTGTAGAATCGCAGCCGTCCCGAGAAAATACGTCAGAGAATGCATCAAGAGATTTAGTACTTCCTGCTTGGGAAGATCTGAATGGTGCGTTCACCGGGGTGATAGAGGTTGCCGGACAGTCGTTGGATCCTGCCGCACTAACGGCTGACTTTGATATTCGAGGAGAACGCTGGGCGTGGGGAACATATACAGAAGAGGGTGAGTCCGCGGAAAACGAATCTGTACTCAGTGAGTTTGCGTCTAATGAGTTTGCATCCAATGAGTTTGCATCTAATGAGTTCGTGCTGGTAGGAGAGATTGAACAGCAGGGCGTGGAGATTGAGACGGCCTTTGTGAATGCTGGGGAGACGCAGATTGATTTAGCGGGTAGCGGTGATTTAGACCAGTTAGACGGGCAGCTAACGGTTGAGCGTTTGCCTGTAGAACTGGTCGAGCTGGTTTATCCGCTGCCAGCAGAGGTAACGGGCGATCTGGATCTGGTAGCGACATTTGACGGGAGTCTGGCGAATCCTGTGGTTGAGGGTGAGGCGAGCGTTAGTAATACTCGGCTAAATGGCTATGCGGTAGAGACCGTTGTGGCAGATTTTGACTATCGGAATGCGCTGCTGGATTTGGATAGTGCGATCGCACTTGAGCCCACAGAAAATCCAATTACGATTGCGGGCACGGTTCCCTACGCGCTGCCATTTATGACCGCAGTGCCCAGGACGAACCAGATTGATTTGCAGGCGATCGCGCCAAACAACAGCTTTGAGGTGATCAACGCCTTCTCGGACGATCGGGTGAGGTGGCGCAGCGGCCAGGGTGAGGTGGTCGTAGACGTTGGTGGTACGCTGTCGCAGCCGCGCGTTGTAGGTCAGGCCAGCTTTAGAGACGCGGCAATTACCAGCAATCTGGTACGTGACGATATTACCAACCTCAACGGAGACATTCAGTTCACGCTAGATCAGGTGACCATTCAACAGCTACAGGCTTCGGTCGGCGATGGTCGACTGGCTATAGAAGGCCGCCTGCCGCTACTGCTCTCCGGTCAGTCGATACTGTCTTCAGAGGCTCCATTGGTCTCTCAGCTTAAGCAGGCCTCCAGTCAAATGATCCAGGCTCAAATGATCCAGGCTCAAACGGCTCAGGCTCAAACGGCTCAAGATACTGACGGTTTGCTCATCTCGCTAGTAGATCTACCCGTTGATTATGACGGTTTGCTAGAGGCGGAGTTTGAAGGGCAAATGCTAGTGACGGGTGCTGTGCTGGCACCGACCGTAAGCGGCACGCTAGAAGTCAACGATGGCCAGGTTTTAGCCAATCAGCTTTTAGGTGAAGTCGGCTCACTGACCCTGCCTTCAGAAGACGAAGTGACCGAGATTAGCCCTTACCGAGTGGCCTATCTCGATCTCGACCCGCTAGCTGTACAGCCTGGCGCGGGCCCGACGGGGTTGTTAGATGCTGTGGCGCTGCAAAACTTGAATTTGATTCTGGGCGATCGCCTGGCAATTATCGGTCAGCCCTTTTATAGCCTTAACGCTGTTGGCAGCTTGGCGGTTAATGGCTCTTTAGCCTCTTTGCAGCCCCAGGGCACTATCGAACTCAAGTCTGGTTGGATCAATCTATTCTCGACCCAGTTCCGATTAGATAGAGGCGCACCGAATACCGCGATCTTTACCCCAGAGACTGGCCTGGATCCGTATGTAGATGTGGTGCTCAGGGCGCGGGTGCAAGATGCAGACATTACACCGAAGCCGCCCGTCCCCGGAGGATTTGTCAATGCCGATGTGAATGAAAGCCAGGTGGATGCGATTGGCGACGTTGAATATGTGAGAGTGCAGGCTGTAGCGCAGGGACCTGCGAGTGAGCTAAGTGACAGCCTGGTTTTAACCAGCAACTCTTCTCGGAGTCAGGGGCAGTTGCTGGCGCTGCTAGGTAGCAATGTGTTTTCAGATATTACGGGTGCGTCCTACTTAGACGCGGCTGAATTTTTGGGGGTGGGTAGGTTTTCTGGGTTTGGCGATCGCATTGCTGATGCCGTTGGGCTCAACTATTTCAGCGTAGCGCCAACTACTGATACCGGAGATGAAGGCGCCTCTGGGCTAGGGCTAAGCGTTGAAGCCTCTGCTAGCTTGAGCAACCGCTTCGATATCGATTTTGCTCAGGTTTTGAACAGTGATGACCGACCACAGCTAGGCGTTCAATATCGTCTGACCGATGACTTTCAGGTGCGTGGTGCTTCTAACCTGAACGAGACTGAGTTTGAACTAGAGTATCGGATTGAGTTCTAATTTATTGAGTTCTCTAATTTATTGAGTTCCGAGTATGAGCTGTATCTTTAGTAGGAATTTTTCACAATTAGCTGCGTCCTAACTCGCGACTTCTTCTAGTATGGATACAAGCGATGGCCTCTAAATCGCTATTCTAAGTACGCACTGCTAAGCACTGTATCGATGCCCACTCAGTAAGTAAGTCCGGTTTTAATCAACCGCGCTTGTAAAAGAGCTGTAGGGTTCAAGAATTTCACTGCAAATGCCAATATCGTGTACCGACTCACTGCGGGTGCATCCGTAATTCATAGTTCGGACCGTTTGGTGACGTCTCGACAGCCCATGACAGATATAGACTTTCCCTCGCTGGTTGAGCAGGGCGCAGACGCCTGGAACCAGTGGCGAGCGGCTAACCCCACCGTTCGGCCTGACCTGAGCCGAGCCTATCTCTACAACCAAACGCTCAGCGGATTTGACCTTCGCAACGTGAATCTGGAGCGAGCTTGCCTGATTGGTGCCAATTTTCAGCAGGCAGATCTGAGCGGTGCCTGCTTGCAAGCAGTCTATGCAAGTAGCAGCGATTTTAGCGGTGCTAACCTGACGGCAGCTGACCTGCGTCAGGGCGGCTTTAGCGAGTCTAATTTCACAGCAGCCAATCTGTCTGCGGCTCGCGTACAGAGCACAGAGTTTGCGGGCGCTAACTTTACAGGCGCTTGCTTGGCGATGTGGCAAGCGGATGGCTCAACCTCGCTCAACGATATTCAAGGGGCCTATCTATATCTACAAATGCCGCCAGCGGGGCGGCACCCTCGCTCGGGGCAGTTTCAGCCAGGTGAACTCGCCGCATTTTTACAGCAGCGCCTGACGCCCAGTAGCCCAGCAGCGGCAGTGATGGCTGCTAGTGCTGTGGCTACGGCGGCTGCGCCTGATGTTTCTTCATCAAAGACTATTGCCGCGCTAAAGTCCTTGGCGGCAGGCGCAAGTTTAGAGGCTAGAGCGATTGGCGCTGTTACAGCAAAGGGCAGCGGACAGCTGTGGGGGCACCTCAGCCGCTGGACTCAGCAGATTCAGCGCTATCTTCTACTATCTATTCGAGCGTTTCAGCGTGACTTACGCCGTGAGTTTATTCCTTCATTCCGCGCTCAGTGCTCACGGCTCAACCAGAGCTGGGCTGAGTTTGCGAAAGGGAACAGCCGCTTTCAAAGCCAGCTGATCGGATGGCATCAGCGTCTTCAGATTAGCTTTTTGCAGCTTACGGGTAATTTGCAGATTGTGGCCTTTCGCCAGAGTAAGCGTCTGTATCAAGCGGCGCTGGTAGGCAAAAAATATGTGCGATTAGCGATCGCACGTAGTCGCAGACTGATTAGGCGCTCGAAGTACTTGCAGTCTGTAGCCGCGGATCTTAGAAAAGAATATGGCCGCTACCCGGTACCGCTGGCTATTGGAGCTGTGGGTGCGATCGCACTTATTTTCTTCAGTCCACTGGTTCGCTCAGAGCGCAGCCGCCTATCTACTTTCTCGCAGGTCGATGCTCGTCCTGTTGATTCAGCTTCTGTCGAGGCGGAGGCCACCCCAGATGAGCGGGCGGTTCCCGAAGCTTCCAGGCAGTCAACGCCTGTGCAAACCTCCTCGTCTGAACCTACCCCGCCACCTGCTGATACGCCTACTGACTCACCTTCTGTCGATTCAGTCTCACTTCCTTGCCCGTTAGTACAGCCCGAATCTTCTACGACTGACGGTTTCACGTATCAAGACGGCTCAGTTTACTACGGCAAAGTTGTGGAGGGTCAGCCTGCCGATGGCCGTGGCACGATGATCTATCCCACTGGCAACCGCTACGACGGCGAATATAAAGATGGATTGCGTAGTGGCTGTGGCATGTTTTCGTTTAGCGACGGCAGACGCTACGTCGGAGAGTTCGAAGCCGATCGGTTTAATGGTTTAGGAACCTGGATATTAGAAAATGACGAGCGCTACATCGGTGAATTTGAAAATAATAAATGCAGTGGTCAAGGTACCTTTATCTATGCGAATGGGTCGGTGAAAGCTGGCGAGTGGCGTGACGGCACGATGGTTGATGGCACGCTCTCCTGCGAGTGGGGCAGTCTGAAGCCGTCGAACAACATAGCTACTGACGCTGGGCTCAATCAGTGAGAGTCCACTAAGCTAGCTTTTCCTTGGCTAGCTTTTCCTTGGTATGGTGGTACATCTTGAAGATAGATTCTTTTAACTGCTGCAATCAATTCTTTTGACTGCTGCAATCAGTTGAGGTGGCATACTCAAGTACTGCCTTTATATTCAATAAGTCTCGCAGGTTTGTTTTGCCAGCGATTGATCCAATATTTCCCTTGTCCGATGGCTTGAGGCAATTTTGAAAGTACGCAGAAGATGGCATATAACAGTGCTTGCTTCGTCTGGTCGCCTTGCAGCTGGCGGTATCTAAAGATTTTGAAGATCTGTAGCGTATAGGCTATGAGCAGCAGCGCAAGTGTCATGCCTTCAGTAAGGCTAGCGAATGCGATCGCCCCCAGAGGTAACACTAACCCCCAAAGCCAGCCACTCATATGCGCTTTCACCTTGTAGCGCTCAGCTGCCTGGCCATACATATCGCAGCCTTGAGCCACTGCCCAGCCCCCGCGCACAGAACGCTTCCACCACTGGCTAAACCGATGCATGTCCATATCGTGCAAGGCCATGTCGGCGGCAATGCACTGAATTTTCCAGCCCAAGCGGCGTAGCCGGATGCAGAGTTCTGGCTCTTCACCGCAGATTAGCTTGGGATTAAATCCACCTGCTTGTTGAAAGGCTGTTGTACGCATCAAGGCAATACCGCCACAGGCTTCGGTTTCACCCACAGGGCGCTGCCATTCCAGTTCTGCGAGCTGGTTGTAGGCGGAAGCGTCTGGAAAGCGCTCACGCAAACGGCCAAAGACAACTGCGAATTTAGGCCTGTGATTTAGAAAGTCTGTAGCAGCTGAAATCCAGCCTGGAAGCAGTTCGCAGTCGCCATCAATGAACTGTACATATTGGGTCTGTGGGTACCGTTTGAGAAGGCGATCGCACCCAGCATTGCGAGCCCTTGCTCCAGTAAAGGGGATGGACATATCCAGTTCCACCACACCTACCCCCTGACGCTGGGCTTCGGCTACGCTGCTGTCGGTAGAGCCTGAATCGACATAGATGATAGGGGTGCCCTTGGGTAGGTGCGATCGCAATGATTGAAGGCAGCGCACTAGGCGATCGCCTTCATTTCGGCCAATCGCGACGACGCCGACTGACATGCTTTCTAAGCGCTGATCTTCCATAGATTTCGTTCGGCTGGGCTGGCTTTCTTTACAGCCGGTTTTTCTCTGCAAGCAGGGCTTCAACCAGCTGGCTGGTCCGAGCCATGTCGTTAAAGTTAATCGGTGGCGTTTGCCCTGCGCTCACTGCCTGGTAAGTCTGACCCAGCAGATAGTGCAGCCCTTCGTAAGGGGTCTTCTGCATGACCTTATTTTTGAAGTTGCGGGCGCTGGCGCTCATCAGTGACCAGCCGTTGACGAAGTGATTCACCAATGGTGAAAGCTGCTGCCCGCCGCTACGAGGTTTGACGCAGCGTAGGTATGGCTGGAACAAATCGGTCTCGGCGTAGCCCTTGTTGCCGCGCACGGTGATAGAAAAGCAGTCGGGCGCGGTGTAGCAGCTGAAGCGCAGACGGCCATGCGTGCCCCCAACGCCGATGATCAGCGCGTCTAAATCATCGTATTTAAATAGGTCGTCTTTGGCGTGGTTGCTCCAGGCGGCTGAAATTCGGTTGAAGTCAATATCAGGCAGGAATTCGAGTAAGAGATAGCTGAGGTGAGTAATGAAGTCGTGAATCACGCCTGCGGGCATTTTGTGGCTAGGGCTGGGCAGGTTTTTGTCGGCATAGCGGCCACCGCCGCGCAGGTTGAGCGCAATGCGGATTTCAACGTCTTGGATGTCTCCCAGGGTGCCGTCTTCTACCCAGTTTTTGATGGCGCGTACGGGGCTGTTGAAGCGGTAGTTATGGTCTTCAATGAGGATGCGATCGCACGCTTGTGAAACTTGCCAAAGGTCCTTAAATTCGCTGTAGCTGGGGGCAACTGGCTTTTCGCAAATGACGTGAGACCCTGCCTGCAAACAGTCAGTAGCAATAGGAAAGTGAGTTTTGGGCGGCGTCAGAATATGCACTACGTCTGGCTTAGCTTTTTCCAACATTTCTGTGTAGCTGGTGTAAGCCGCTGCTGCGCCAAATGTATTCGCCGCGTAGCTGGCCGCCGCGGGGGAAAGATCGCAGACGCCGACAATATTAGCCAGCTCGCTTTCCTGCAAAAAAGAAAGGTGCTGTTTAGAGATCACCCCAGTTCCGATCACGGCAGATTTTAGCGCGGCTGTCATATACAGTATTCTTCTTAATGTGCGTAGGTTTTGACTTTAACGGGTCGAAATCAGAGGAGAACGGTAAAGCTCATGCACGAGCTCCATAAATTGTTCTGTATAGAGAAAGAACCAGTGAAGGAAAGAATAGTTCCGAAAATAGCGGGATCTTTATCTGGTGGACCGTGGATGCTAGAGACTCCGCAAATGTTTTTGAAAAGTAGCAATAGGGTACAGATCGCCGCCTAACATACTCAACGAAGGAATCGGCGTCATCTAGAACGAAGTGAAACCATGGGTTTGAAAAACACACGCTTACTAATCGTGGTTGAGAGTGCCGACTATAGAGACGCGCTGTCAAGTGTGTTTATGCCCGAGCGGCTGAACAATCAGCTCTCTGGTCAGCTCAGTCCGGTAGATATTCACATCCTGACCGCCGCAGTCAAATGGAGTGCTGAGGTACAAGAAGTCGGTATCTTTTCGTGCTATTCCAATGAGCAGTACAGCGAGTTGACCTACCTCAACGTGCGCATTATGGGCAGCGGCGTTTCTAGAGCCGATATGGACGATGCGCCTAGAGGGGTAAATCCAACTCGCGAGATGGTTCGCCTGATTGCAGACTTTTGCCCAGATCGTTTGGTGCTGTGTACCTGCTCTCCTACGATTTCGCCTGTGATTTTGAAATGGACGACGCACAATAGAATTGCTAGCCTAGCGCTGTTTTCTGACTGGCAAGAGCCCAGGGACTTTTGGCAGCGCTGGCGGCACCGATCGTTTGTTCGCCGTTTGAACCGTAAAAGCGTCACCTGGGTTGGCGCCAATGGAGTCGAAACGTCCAAGGCGCTCGCCGACAGTGGCATTCATCCTAGTAAGCTAATTCCCTGGGAATGGTCACAGCCTCAGCTGTTGATGCAGTATCCGCCCAAGCAAATGCGTGACCACTACGCCTCTATAGAACTGGTGTTTGTTGGGCAGCTAGACGAACAGGCAGGCATGGAAGATCTATTTCAAGCCACCCTTCAGCTGCGTCGCAGCGGCTATACCGTTGGCCTGCATCTCATTCGCAATACGCTCAACTACACCTCGCCTGTAGAATCATACGAAACGGCCTGGCTGGAAACGCGTGTTCAGCAGCTAGAGCTAGCAGATTCGGTGACGGTATGGGCCGGACTTGCACCTGAACAAATGCTAGAGCAGGTACGCAGCGCTGATTTGGCCATTATTCCGCAGCCACCGCCGCAGCCGGATATTGCACCACCGCTGGGCGTCTCTCTGGCGATGGCTGCTCGTACGCCCATTGTTGCCTGCGACCATAAAAATCTGGACGCGCACCTTTTACACAGCGTCAATTCTATTAGCTTTCCAGTCGGTAACCCCAGATCTATGGCCCACCGGATTGATCGAATTATGGGGCAATCAGCGCTGTATGCTCAGCTGTCGGAGGCGTCGGTGCAATCGCTGCGTAAGCTAAAGGTGCCTGCCTGCTGGGAAGAGCTAATCGAGCGATGGATGCGTGACAGTGCAGAAGAGACGCAGCATCTGCAAAATTTTGCGCTGTCTTCAGGGCGCTATCAGCCGGTCAAGCTAGAAAGGCAAGGGTTGAAGCTTCTGGCTCAAGATTGAGCGACGTTAGAACGCGCGTTAGTTTGATGGACGATACGAAGTAGCCTGAGCGATTTGACTCGTGGAACTGAGTGGCAGTTACGGGGTCATGTATAGCGTCTACCCGTTCGCTTAGAACATTTTGCTGCTAAAACACTTTGCTACAAACCTATATCTAAGATCAGTAGCTAGATCTGTAGCTAATCAAGCATTGCTAAAGCACGGGTGAAAAACGCTAAAGCAGGTGTCATCTTTTTATGTCTAAAGCCCCGTTAGGAGTCCAGTTCAGCGCTCAATCTAGCAGACTAGCTCGTCGGCCAACTTTTATCATCGTAGGCGCTATGAAGTGTGCCACCACTACGCTGCACGAGCAGCTAAGCGCCCAGCCGGGGCTGTTTATGAGCGAGCCCAAAGAGCCTAATTTCTTCAGCGATGATGATATCTACGCCCGTGGCCTTGATTGGTATTTGAGCTTGTTTTCTGCTGCTGGGCCGACGGATATTTGTGGTGAATCTAGCACGCACTACACTAAGCTACCGACCCATCCTCGTACGCTTCGGCGGCTGCGATCGCACTTTCCAGACATGAAGCTGGTTTACGTGATGCGTCATCCCGTAGAACGGATGGTGTCTCAGTATGTGCACGAGTGGAGCCAGCGAACGATCAGTGGCTCGCTCGCACAGTCCATTAAAAGGTATCCAGAGCTTTATCAGTACAGCCTTTACGCTATGCAGCTGCGCCCTTATTTAGAGGCGTTTGGTCATCAAAGCGTGCTGCCAGTGTTTCTGGAGCGGATTAAGCAAGACCCAGCGGCAGAACTTGCCCGCATAGGGCGGTTTGTGGGTTGCCCTGCGCCCACCGTTTGGCAAAGTGAAACGGCCCATCGGCATGCGTCTAAAGATCGTTTGCGCCGTAATGCGGTGCGAGATGCGGTTGTCAATGCGCCAGTGCTTCGCCAGGTGCGCCGCCATTTTATTCCTAAGTCGATGCGCACCTGGGTAAGAGGACTGTGGCAAATGCAGACTCGGCCGCAGCTTTCTAAGCGCGATCGCACCTGGATAGAGGCCAAACTCAATCCAGACTTAGCCCAGCTAGGCGAGTGGCTAGGTGTATCGCTGTCCTGTCAAAACTTTTCAACCGCTGTAACTGAAGGTCCCATGGAGTGGGTCGCGGACGCTATGCCGATGCCAGCAACGGCCGTTACTCAAAACAGCCGGTACTAAAATCGGTGCTCAAAAAAATGCGATGTAGACAAGACATCTATCTGCTCTCAGCGCAGATGGCACTCAAATTGGAACTTTTTGTAAAAAAAGCCTATCTGATTAGATCGACGCTGCTTGCTCTCGCCGCCTTGCTTCTACTCGCTCTTGTCGACCTCCTTGCTCCTACTCGCTCTTGTCGACCTCCTCGCTTCCGCCGCCCTGCTCCTCCTCGCTCCCTATGCGCCAGTATTTATCTAAAGTCTTATACGTTTTGTCGGGTAAGCGCAGGCAGCTCGCTGTCATGCTCACGGTCTTTGTGTTCGTCTCTATGTTAGAGGCGCTCGGCATCGGACTGATTGGCCCATTTCTAAGCATTGTTAGCGACCCAGATGTGATTAGAGCGCATCCTCAGCTCGGCTCACTCGCTGCAACCTTCGGGTTAGAAACCGACCGTCAAATTATTGTGGTCAGTGCCATTTTGGTGCTGGGTATGTTCTGCTTTAAATCGGTTGCCTACTTTTTGTGCAAGGTCTATATCTATCGCTTTAGCTATCGCCAAAAGCAAGAGCTAGAAGCGCGATTGGTATACACCTATCTCAATATTTCCTATTTATTTCACCTCAACCGCAACAGCGCGACGCTGATCAAAAATCTTGTATTTGAATCCATTCAGTTCACCGTCAACTGTTTGATTCCACTGCTAGAGATCGTGGCGAATACGCTAGTGGTAATTTTGCTACTGGGCCTGCTGGCGGTTACGGATATCTCTTTGATGGCCATGGCCTTAGCCGTGCTGCTGCCAATTTTCGGTCTGTTTGCCTGGCTCAGCCGCCGTATTCGAGGGTGGGGACGCATCAAATCCAATGCTCAAGGCGGCATGATTCGCGCGATAAATCACGGTCTGGGCGGCTTGAAAGAGACTAAGGTTTTGGGCTGCGAAAGCTATTTTGAATCTGACCTGCGTACCTATTCCAAACAGTTTGGCAATGCGTCTACGCTGGTAGACAGTTTGCAACTGATGCCAAAAGTTGCCATTGAAACCGTGCTGGTGGTTTTCTTAATTCTGTTTGTTTTGATTTCGCAGCTGGTGATGGGCCGTAGCCTAGAAGAGTTGACGGCTGTCATGGGCGTCTTTGCCGTCGCCTCTATTCGAATGATTCCAGCCTCTAGCCAAATTCTCAACGCCGTTGGGCGGATGCGGGCGATGAGCTACGCGCTCGATATGCTCTACAAAGATCTTAAGGAGCTAGAGGCGTATAGCGTGTCGGCCAATGAGTTTTCTGTGGGTGAAGGTACGACGCTGGCGCAACGTCAGCTGACAGCCAGCCAGTTCGAGCAGAGCCAGTTTGAGCAAAGCCAGTTCGAGCAGTCTGTGACGCTTAAGAACGTGACGTTCTTTTATCCTGATACGTCTACGCCTGCGATCGCAGATATTTCTCTCAGCATTCGCAAAGGCGAATCAATCGCCCTAGTCGGCAAATCGGGCTCCGGTAAAACCACACTGGTCGATATTATTTTAGGGCTGCTACAGGCCTCCTCTGGCGATATCTTGGTGGACGATCGCTCTGTTTATTCTGACCTGCGAGCCTGGCAGAACCTGTTGGGCTATATTCCACAGTCTATTTTTCTGACCGATGAAACCATCGCTCAAAACATTGCCTTCGGGATTCCTGCCGACAAAATTGACTACGACCGTGTCCATATGGCAGTAAAGGCAGCGCAGCTAGAAGACCTGATTGAGCAACTGCCTGACGGGCTAGAGACGATGGTCGGTGAGCGGGGTATGCGTATCTCTGGTGGACAGCGGCAGCGGGTTGGCATTGCCAGAGCGCTCTATTATGGCCGAGAGATTTTGGTGCTCGATGAAGCGACTTCGGCTCTCGATTCTGAGACAGAGCAGCTGGTAAGCGATGCGATTAATAGCCTGGCAGGAGACAAAACGCTGATTATTATTGCGCACCGGGTTTCGACGATTGCTCACTGCGATCGCGTTTACCGTTTAGAAGAAGGCCGTTTGCAGCAGTCGGGCACCTACGAAGAAGTCGTTTTAGCGAGCAGTCGGCGTTAACCCGTCAGCGATGCCCGAAGATTGCGTAGCAGACGGAGCTAGCTGTAAATTGGGTTCTGGCAAAGGAACCTTTGCGCGCTGCGGCCAGATTCTCAAAGAAAAATAAGTCAGAACGTACAGCAGCCAGTTGATGTCTTCTGAGTTGAGAGAGCTTTCTACCAGGTTGTAGATAGTGACTAGCAAAATGACTGCGAACGGCCAAAAAGCTTCCGGTGATTTTGCGCCGTAGGCGTATTTCAGCGCCAGTATCCAAGTTGAAAGAAACCCGATAAGAAAAAGGCCTAACCCAACCCAGCCGACATCTAGCGCAATGTTCAAAAATCCATTGTGCGCACTGTGCGCATAGAAGCCTGGAGAGAGCGATTCGCCAATACCCATCGCGGCTGGATTATCTTCTGTCCAGAACCCGGCAAAGCCGTGGCCCAGCCAGGGCCGCTGTTGAATTTCAATAATTGAGCTGTGCCAGAGCACGGTGCGGCCCGACATGGTTGGGTCTTTGCCCAGACTAGATACAATCGCTACCCAGTTGCTGATGACGCCTCTCACTACCATGCAGGTCAACTAGATGGCTATGTCAATGAGCAAAAAGCTTTTGCTGCCCTGCCAGATGTATTTGTTTAAGAGTGCGATCGCCACATACAGTGCCAAAAAGATTACCAGCGCCGACTTTGAGGTAGAGAGCAAAATCAGCGCAGGGCAAAGAAAGCCGCCTATGCGAGTGATTCTCTTCGCAAAAGGATTAGAGTCTTTCAGGTTGATGATGTAGCAAACAATCGCCGCCCAAAGCATCGAGCCAGAAAACTCATTTTTACTTTCGTAGAATCCTTTCCAGGCTCCGTCAAACTTATCGCCTGCATGAATGCCTACGCTGGGCATCGCCAGAATGTAGAACAGATTGACCATCACCGTAATGCCTAGCGCTGAGCCAATAATGTAGAGCTGATCTTTCGGATTGAATCGCGAGGAAAAATACAGCGCGAATACTGAGATCTGCAACGTAATACGCAGAATGCCCTTAGTTGTCAGATCTGGATTGATCGACCAGGCCAAAGAGAAAACGCATACGCTAATAAAAATCCACAGCAAGCTTCCTTTTGTAAAAACGCGCAGCAATGTTTTACCGCGCAGCAGCAAAAGAATGAGGGGAACACCCAGAATCGAGTAGCGAATCGCGCTATACACCGGCGGAATCGTTTCACCAAATAGAGCCCACCAGGTGTCGGTATAGAACAAAAAGCCATAGACGCTGAACAGAACCTCAAATAGCGTCAGCGAGCTAATGCTCTTTTTGCCGGGTAGCGCAGTTGAATTATTCACAAAAATTGTCCCCGGTTTTCTTCCAATGCTTTCCCAAGCTCAAATGCTCTTCTAAAATCAATGCTCTCCTAAGAAGATAGTGACTACTCGATTACTCTTTTTTCCCTACCTCTTTCTTGCCTACGATTGTCCGATGGCGCGGGCTGTTGCTCACCACGCAAGTCTGACTGAATCCTGCGGTTTCTATCGCTTCAGCCAGGTCAAGTGTCAGGTATTGATCGAGAAAGGGTTCGGTGCTTCTAAGCAGCGTAAAGACATAGGGCGGCATTTTTGCGAAGGTCTGGCAGGCCGGATCCATATCCATAATGGCGAAGTAGCCGCCAGGTCTGACCAATCGATAGGCCTCTGCAATAATCTGACGAGCGGCGGTGCTCGGTAGCTCATGAAACATCAGACAGGCGGACACTAAATCAGCCGACTCAGCTGGCATGCCAGTGTCCTCTGCCGCCGCATGAACCCACTGAATATCTTCTGAGGCGTCTGGTTCTGATGGATTGACTGACGAACTACCATGCGCGAGGTGGTACTGAGCAACGGCCAGAAAATAGGGAGAGAGATCGACGCCTGTGACCTGAGCTGCCGGAAAGGCGGTTTTTAGCGTAAAGCTACTGAGCCCTACACCACAGCCCAGGTCGATAATCTGCTCTGGTGCTGTCGGTAAAATGCTGGTTAAAGCTTGGTTATAGCTGCTGCGAAGGCTGACATCGCCTGGCAGCCCGGCCCGTTCGTCTCCTTTTGGCCAAATGCGCGCGTGAACAGCCTGCGCGGCTACGTCTAGTTCCATGGCAGGTCGCCAGCCCAGGTTGCTCTCTTCGTAGGCATGAAAGCTGGCGGCAGTGTAATAGCCAGGATAGACAGTGTCAGGGTTAGTGACGGCTGCTAAATCCTTTTCCCACTGCGGATGAACGCTATCGGCCTGGCCAGTGCCTGTAGCTTCCGATTCAGTTTCTTTTAATCCACTGACTTCCAATCCACTGACTTCCAATTTTCTGCGTTGCAGCGCTTTCACTTCATCGCGCCAGTGCACGCCTAGCGTTTCGGCCCGATCGATCATCATATTGCGAGCGCGATTCTTGATGAATTTAGCCAGCGGGTCGATGCCTAAAACGCCGTTGACCAGGGAAGACGCGATACCGTTCATAAGCTACAGGTTGTTAATAACAGAGTTTTAATCTCAGTTCAGGTTAATGAATCAGCACTGATGATTGCAAACCCTTGCTCAATCGAAACTTGCTCAATAAAAACTAAATCAAAAGAAATGAATCGAAAATTGGCCTACCAAGACTTTTTTAACTGCTTTAGCTGAATCTCATTCATTTTTAACTGGTAGTGGCGATGGAGCTGGCGTGCGCCAATACGCCGTGTCACAAAATCTCCAATCACTAGGCCAAGGCCATAGCGCCGAACGCGAAAGACAATGCGAGCCCACCAGTTTTGAATCTTTAGATAGAACTTATCTAGCGCAGCGAGCTTAATTGGCGCATAGCCGCTGAGCGTAAACCCTCTTTCTCTCAGTTTCGCTCCGACCCGGGCTTCTATCAGCTGAATCTCTCTTTTCGTGAGCTTGGTTTTCCAGTTTTGAATGAGCTTTGGATTGGGCAAACCGTAGTCTGTGGTGTGAACGTATTCCATCATCTGTTCACTGTATTCCACGCCAACAAATTGACAGACCTGCTCAAGCACCGGACGATTGTTGGCAACCAAATCCTGATAGCGAATCTCTAGCTTATTTTCAGCCGCTAGCTGAGGACTCAATTTATCCCATAGCCTTTCGGCTGCGATCCAGCGGTTGAGCCCTACCCACACATTGCCAGCCCAGCCTTTGACAACGCAAGAGCGACTAACCGCGCGAGGATCTCTCACAATGTGAATAAACTTCGCCTGGGGCCAAAGGGTGAGCAGCCGGTCAAAGTGGTGGTGAACGGTTGCGCCCACTAGCGGTTTGTTGAACGTATCCAAGCGCTGTTGCAAAAAGCTATTGACCAGTTCTGGGTAGGACAGCCTGCGGTCAATCGTCATTTTGCTCATGCGGAAAACGCGATGAGTATCGAGCCAGCTGTAGTAGGCCTGAAGCGCTGGAAGCTCACCTGTATCAGAGACCATGCCCACTGCATATTCAAACTCATTGAGCCAGGTCACTTGCGGATGAGCGTTCAGCATCAGCCTCAATAGCGTGGTGCCCGAGCGCTCGGAGCCGACTAAAAAGATGGGCGCTTCGACGGTGGCTGAACTAGGTGAAAGGTCTGACATGGGTACGGGTGAGTTTTTGTTTGTGGCGTTCTGAGCTGATAGCCGCTGTTACTTTAGCTTTAGAAGGCTTTTGGCAAAGGCGATGACTGAGGTTCTAGCCTTTTTATTAGTAATGATTCGCCCAATCTGATAGCGGGTGAAGGTGGCTGATGTTCTTAAGAGATCGAAGATATCTAAAAGCTTAGGCGTGGGTTGAATCAGCTTGTATCCTGCTGCCTGCATGCTGCGGCCTGTGATTTTTTCGCAGATAAGCGTTTCGGTCGGGGTGAGTTCGACGGGGGGAGTGTTTTTAGCAGACGCGTTGGTCCGCTCAGTGATGACGTTGCCTGAGACTGTTGTTTCTAGGAATGCTGCTAATCGCTCGGCAGTCGCTTCAGGGGCCTGTACCAGCTCTTCAAACTTGACGACTTCTACTGGGGCTGTGCCTTGTTGGATAAAGGTCTGAACTTTTTCGTAGGCGTTTTTCCAGTACAGTGCGTACACGGCTGGGTGGTACTGCCGCGACTCGCCGTCTTGGCTGCCGTCTGTTTTTACCCGGGGCAAATTTTTAAACGAGCGCATCATGTTGCGGGGGTCTCGCAGAATGTAGATGAACTTGACGCCCGGAAACAGCTGGGCAAGTTCATCCATATGCATGAAGTCTTGCGGTGTTTTGTAACCCCAGCGGTGCTTGTTGTCATGCAAGGCAAGGCGCATCATCCACTCTTCTAACACTTGAGGCCAGGTGAGAGAAGGCTGCTTCTGTAGCGCTGTGATCAAAGCCTCTTCCATTTCGAAGGGGGCTTCTAGGCTGAGGTCAGGTACTTGAAAGTTCTCTTCGTATTTGATTTTGGCCCACAGCTGCCAGGAGAGCTGGTTAATAAATTTTTTGAGGCGTTCGGGAGCTGTAGAGAGGTCGTCGGTGGGGGTGATGTTTGCGATCGCAGCCTTTTGATAAGGATACAAATCATCAAAAATAAACCAATCATCCAAGCAAGAAAGCACATGTGCTAGGTATGACGATCCACTTCTAGGCAGTCCTACAACAATCACCGGCGGCGTTGATGATGATGATGTGGAGAATGTGGAAACGAGAGTTTGACTGGTTATGCGATCACTGTTTACCACCGTCTCCAGGCTTGATTCTGCGCTGAATGAAGTCATCATGCCTTGCTACTGCTGCTGAGTTACACAAGACAGGGCTTGTGCACTAAATGTTTCCATGACTATCGCTTGGAATTATTCTCTTGGAACTATTTGCTTGGAACTATTTGCCTGATGACCAGCTCTTAATGAAGTAAGACCTTTGAATCAGTTAGGAGCCTCTCGTCATGTCAAGGCGATACGTACTTATTAGCCCTTGTCGTGATGAAGTGGCACATGTGCAAACGACAATTGATGCCATTGTGGGTCAGTCGCTGTTGCCAACCAAGTGGGTGATTGTAGATGACGGCTCGACAGACGGAACGCAGGAGATTATTGCGGCAGCGGCGCGTGAGTACGACTTTATTGAGGTGATAGAAAGGCGCGATCGCGGCCAAAGGAGCGTTGGCCCCGGCGTCATAGAAGCCTTCTACGCGGGCTACAGCACCCTTGAGACTAACGACTACGACTATATCTGCAAGCTCGACGTAGATTTAGACATTCCGCCTACCTATTTTGAAACGCTGATTGAGCGGATGGAAGCGAACCCGCGCATAGGCACCTGTAGCGGCAAGCCCTACTTTATCGGTCAGAGCGGCAACCTTGTCAGCGAACGCTGCGGCGATGAAAACTCAGTCGGCATGATCAAGCTGTATCGCACAGCCTGCTTTCAAGAAATTGGCGGCTTTGTGCGGCAGGTGATGTGGGACGGCATTGACGGTCATCGCTGCCGAATGCTGGGTTGGATTGCCTGTAGCTGGGATGAGCCCGCCCTGCGCTTTACCCACCTGCGGCCTATGGGCTCTAGCCAAAAAAGTATTTTTACCGGCAGAACCCGCCACGGCTCAGGTCAGTACTTCATGGGCACAGGGCTACCCTACATGGCCGCGAGCGCCATGTATCGAATGATGGTGCCGCCTTATGTGGTCGGTGGCGGCATGATGCTCTATGGCTATTTGCGGTCGATGGTGACCCGGCAAGATCGCTATGGTGATTTGGCCTTTCGTCAGTTCTTGCGCGATTACCAGTGGCAGTGCTTGACTCAGGGAAAAGGCGAAGCCACCCGTCGGCTAAACGAAAAGCAGGCTGCCGTCTGGACAAGCACGCATCCTCAAGCGCGCAGCAGACCTGAAGCACCGCTAAGTCTTGTTTAGCTCTTATGTCTATTCTGTTTTGCTAGGAGAAAGTATTCGAATGAAGTTGTTAGTAACCGGTGCCTCCGGCTTTTTGGGGAAGTATGTAGTCGCTGCGGCCCTCAGACGCGGCCATCAGGTAAAAGCCGTCGTACGCCCGGCCACGGATGTCTCTGCAATTGCCTGGGCAAGTCATTCTCAAGTCGAGCTGGTGCGTTTCGACCTGCGTAGGCCAGCTGGGATTGCTGAAGGCATTGTGGGAACAGACGCCGTCTTGCATCTGGCCGCTGCCAAAGCAGGTGACTTCTACGCGCAGTTTGGCGGCACCGTACTGGCTACCGAAAACCTGATGGCGGCAATGACCACTGCCAACATAAAGCGCTTAGTGGCTATTAGCACCTTCTCTGTTTACGACTACATCAATATGAGAAGCGGGACCTTACTCAATGAGTCTTCTCCTTTGGTGACAGAACCGGCCTATCGCGATGAATACGCGCAGACCAAACTGCTGCAAGAGAATTTAGTGCGCGACTTTGAGCGCAGGCAGGGCGGCCTAGTGACCGTGCTGCGGCCCGGTGTAATTTACGGCAAAGACAACCTGTGGACGGCGCGGTTGGGCGCGAGCCTGGGAGAGGCGTCTTGGCTGAGAATCGGCGCTTACTCTCGGCTGCCGCTCTCCTATGTAGAAAACTGTGCAGACGCCATTGTATTGGCCGCAGAGCAAGAAGCCGCCATCGGCCAAACGATCAACGTATTGGACGACAATCCACCGACTCAGCGGCAGTATGCCAGGGCATTGCTGGCGCAGGTGCCAAATCCGCCAAAGTTTGTTCCTGTGAACTGGACGGTGATGCGAGCGATTGGCAATTTGGCTTGGGCTGTGAACATGCAGCTGTTGGGCGGCAATGCCAAGCTGCCAGGCGTACTGGTCCCTGCGCGGCTGCACGCTCGGTTCAAGTCATTGCGATACAGCAATCAGAAGCTGAAACAGTGTTTAGGGTGGAAACCTAGGTACGGAATGGAAGCTGCGATCGCCCGCAGCTTAGACAACAGCAACCATTTCGAGGTCGCTGAGCCTGAACCCGCCAAAGTCTCTCAAGCTGCATAAATGACTGGCTCAACACTCGGTTCAACCCTTAGCTCAACACTCGGTTCAACCCTTAGCTCAACAATGCGTATTGCTTATTTAACGGGGACCTATCCCCGGGCAACCGATACCTTTATTCAACGAGAAGTGGCCGGACTGCGATCGCACGCTATCGACATCCACACCTTTGCCGTTCGCCGCCCTGAAGACAAACACATCGTAGGGCCAGAGCAGGCCAGCGAACGCGAGAAGACTTTTTACATACTCTCTGAAAAAGGGGTTCCTGCAGATATTTTTGGGTTAATCAAGGCGCACATGACGTTGATGATAGGGAGGCCGAAGCGGTATTTGAGTGCGATCGCGCTTGCGCTTAAAACTCGCCAGCCCGATCTCAAAGGACTGTTGTATCAACTGTTCTATTTTCTTGAAGCGGGCATGCTCGCCGAGCAAATCAAGCAAAGAGAACTCTCTCACCTGCACAATCACTTTGGCAATACTAGCTGTTCTGTTGCGATGTTGGCGGCTGCTTTAGGCGGCGTTACCTATAGCTTCACGCTTCACGGTCCAGCAATCTTCTTTGAGCCACAGCGCTGGCGAATTGATGAGAAAATGAAGCGAGCCAGCTTTGTCTCTTGCATTAGTCACTACTGCCGCTCACAGGCAATGGTATTTGCGCCCTACGAGATTTGGGACAGGCTGCACATTATTCACTGTGGGGTTAATCCAGCTCAGTTTGTGCCGGTAAAACACAGTGGTGAAGGATGCCAACTGTTGTTTGTTGGACGACTCGCGGCCGTTAAGGGGCTGCCGGTGCTGTTAGAAGGGTTAGCTCAGCTGAAAAAAACAAATCCAAACGTTGTCTTAACGGTTGTGGGCGATGGGCCAGATCGGCCTTTGTTAGAGCAACAATCTGTGGCGTTGGGCTTGTCTGCGCAGGTGAGGTTTGTGGGGTATCAGTCGCAGGCAGCGGTCAGAGACTTTTTGCAAGCAACGGATGTGTTTGTGCTGCCGAGCTTTGCAGAAGGGGTACCGGTGGTGCTGATGGAAGCAATGATGTCTGGTGTGCCCGTAGTCGCTACGCAAATCGCTGGCGTGAGTGAGCTGGTAGACGATGGGATAAACGGATTTTTGGTGCCGCCGAGCGATGGGGCGAGGTTGTGCGATCGCATTCAAACGCTGTTAGCAGACGGCGCGCTGCGTCAGCGGTTTGGCGAGCAGGGCGTTGCGAAAGTGCGTGCGCAGTTTGATGTTGACGAAGAGTCGCGCAAGCTGGCTCAGCTGATGACGGCAGCTGTAGAGCAAAGTGAGTGGAAAGTGGGTGCGATCGCGCCTAAAGAGAAGAAAGCTTTGTTATCAGCTTAAAACTTTACCCATAGCAGGTTCTATGGTGAAAAAGCGCAATCTGCCCTCTTGCTAGATGCCGTAGCTTACTGCAAAGATGCCTATAGAGGATGTCCATGCAAAGGCATGGGTAACAACATCTTCACCGTTCATACTGAAGCAGTCGCTGACGAAGTCGTAAGGATGTTTAGATGAAGACCCGTGTTAACGTCTCACTGTGCTTGGCCGTTCTTATGGCTTTAGGCCTATGGCAAAGTTGCAAAGCCCCCGCAAGCGAACTCATCGACATTCTCAACGCGCCCACAGAGTCTGATACAGAGCCCAGTTCAGAATCTGATTCAGAGGCCGATTCGGAATCTGATACAGAACCTCAGCCAGATAACAGCACGCAGCCTACACAGTCAGACGACGTGAACAGCGATAGTCAACCAGAGCCGACTACGGAGCCGTCTGCTACAGAGTCACCTGCTACAGAATTGCAGCCCGGCAGTTTGGCTGTTGATCAGCCAGATCTGCTCTCAGAGATTCGACTAGGGATCTGCTTATCCGAGCTTGAAGACGCGACAGAAGAACCCAGCCAGTTTTACACCGTCATTAACGAGCAAGAAGAGCCAGCCTATGACGTTCGAACCGACTACGTTCTAGAACCCTCTACGCTGCCCAGCCGAACCATTACCTTCGACGAGCAAGATATGCTCAGCGTTGTGGCCGCGACCCGCGCCTACTTCTTCCGGCACGGTTGCCAAGACCTCAAAGTTTTACGGGACGGCATTTCAGCTCACCAAGATATCGAAGTCACCGACGTCTTAGACACTCTGGATTTCATGGCTCAAATCTTGCAGGAAGACATCGCTGCTGGACGCCCTACTCGTCTAAAAGATCCCACCTTCATCAACCAGAACTTTGACGTTATTCGCTGGATGGGATACGACCCAACCTACCTATCCGAAGAACGCGTTCGCATCACAAAATATGCCGTCTTCACCCATGAGGGCTCACGAGAAAGAACAGACACCTTCAACGTTCCTGTCTACAGGCTCAACGATGACTTAGAAAACGAAGACTTCATCACTCAATACACAAAGCAAGACGTGCTCAGCGGCATTTTCGAGCCCGGCGGCGCTGAATTTGGCAAGGTAGAAGCTTTGGCCTACCTCACCCGCGAAAGCTTTGAAGACGCGCTAATGCAGGGCACCGCCTTCGTAGAATTTCCAGATGGCAGCTCAACCTACTTCAACGTTGATAGAAACAACGGCATTGCCTACGTTGCAGGCGTAGATCCCTGGCAGCAAGGCCGCTACTGGTACTTTAGGGAAGTGACTCAGCTCAACGGCTATGGATACGACTCCGCCGCCAAAATTCCGATTGAGCCTGGCGTGACCTTCGCAGGCGATGTCTTGAATATTGGTCTAGGCAAAATCATCGCGATTGAAGAAGGCGACCAGAACATAAGATTCGGCATTGTTGCAGACACCGGCGGTGCCTTCTTGCCGAACTTACATCAGCTGGATTACTTCGCAGGCGTTTTCCCTGACCGAGCAAGCTACCAGCAGGCGGTCAGCCAAATTCCTGAATACACCCAAGCCTATCTATTACTCAAGAAAGAGCTAAACACTGAGGGCGACTAATACAGCATCCCTTTGCTACGATTTGAGGAAAGTTGAAGGCATGCCGAAGAAGATTCGAGAGCTAAAGCAAATGCTGCGTAAGGGAGGATTTAAAGAAGTCCCAGGTAAAGGCAGCCACACCAACTGGGTCCATCCGCTGTATGCAGGCAAAATAACGGTCTCTGGTAAGAATAGTTCTGATGCTAAACGGTATCAAGAGAAGGCAATTTTGCAAGCTATTAGAGAAGTTGAGAGTAATCAAGCATGACAAGCAAATATAAGTACCAGATGGTGATTCAGTGGTCAGACGATGATAACTGCTTTCTTGTCGGCCTTCCTGACTTTCCAGGACAGCAGTGGCGTACCCACGGAGATACTTACGAAGAGGCTGTTGCACAAGGCATTGAAGCGATTGAATCCTTAGTAATTTCTTACGATACCTTGGGTGACTCATTACCTGAGCCTCGCTCAGCTCAGGCTGTAGCCTAATTGCTGTGCAACCTAGCTTTCTTTCAAGTGATTACTAAAAAACGCGGTTGTTTTTTCCCAGGCATCCTCGGCGGCTTCTGCGTTGTAGTTCTGACCAGAGGGGTTGGCGAACGCATGCCCTACGCCAGGGTACAGATTGATATCAACATCCTTGCCTAGATCGGTGAGTACCTCTTCAAAGTTGTTGACGTCATCTACGGCGATAGAGCTATCGTCTGCGCCAAAGAAGCCAATGATAGGCATGTCAAGCGCGTCGAGGGCTTCGGGCGCTAGGATAAGCTGGCCGTAGTAGATAGCCATAGCATCTAGATCGGATGTGAGTAGCAGGCCTGTACGCAGCGACCAGTTGCCACCAAAGCACCAGCCGATAGAGCCTAAGGTCGTAGCACTGTACTCGTTTCTAAGAAATTCGGCGGCCTGAAAAATGTTGTCTTGGGCCGGGGCCGGGTTGTCCATAACGCCGCGCATAAGTTCGCGAGCTGCGGTCGGTTCGGTCGCTACGTCGTCGCCGTAGAGATCTACTGCTTAGTCGGTGTAGCCTTCGCCTGCGAGGCGGCGGGTCATGGCTTCTATATTTTCGTTGAGGCCCCACCATTCGTGAATGGTAATGATAGCGGGTAGGGCTTCTCCAGCCTGATCGGTGGGTTGAGCCAGGTAGCCAGTGATTGGGGTGCCGTCTATGGTGGCGTAGGTGACGCTTTCGCCTGTGACGGGTGTAGTGGGCTCTATTTGAGCGATGGGGGTAGCGGTGGGCTTGTCGCCTTCGTGTTCTTGCAGTAAGGGATCTATGTTTCCGTCAGTCTTGCCGTCGGGTTGGCTAGCGACCGGGATTTCAGAGGCTGGAACGTCGACTGAGGTTGAGTCTTCGGAGGCAGTGGCGCTATCGGTTGTACTAGCACCGCAGGCTTGAAAGAGAACGGTGATGGAGAGGGCGATCGCAAATAAAACACCCCACAGCTTTCTCCCGCTTAATCGATTCCAGGCTTGTCTCAGCGACTGCAACATGTGGCAACGTCCATCCGTAAAGTTTAGTCAGTGCTATCAATCATGCTGGCTAGTTTCCCGAAGCGAGCCAATTGTTTAAAAAAGTTTCCAACCAGCGGCTGACGTCCTGACTGTATTTTTGATGTCCAGCAATTTGCTCACAGCGGGTCTGCGCATTGGGCGCGCCGAGCAAGTCCGCTCCCTGCTCTGTCCAAAACTCGACCATGCTGGCCGTCATTTCTGGATGAAACTGTAGGCCAAAGGCGCGCTCACCCCACCGAAACGCCTGATTCGGAAAATCTTGACCCTGTGCTAGCAGCACCGCGCCTTTGGGCAGCTCAAACCCCTCTTTATGCCATTGATAGGCCCTCAGCACCTCAGGAAATAAAGCCTTTCCCTCTGCCGCTGCGTAAATAGGATAGTAACCAATCTCTTCTAGTGCGTTCGTATGTGGGCCTACCTTCGCACCCAATACCTTGGCCAGTAGCTGTGCCCCCAGGCAAATGCCTAGATAGGGCAGCTCAGCCTCTAATACCTGACGAACCCACGCCGCTTCCTTGTGCAAGTAGGGCTCATCGTCGTTCACACTCATGGGCCCACCAAAGACAAGTGCCGCTGCATACTCATCGAAGCGTTGAGGCAGCACATCGCCATAAATCGGCGCTCGGATATCGAGCTCGTACCCCATCTCTATTAGCTTTTCACCTACCACACCTGGAATCGTCGTTTCCTTGTGGATTAGCGTGACAATTTTGCGGGGTTTTGTCTGTTGCACCAGTAGTGGCGCAGGTGATCGTTGTGAGGAAGGCGTTTCAGAATCCATAAGATTAGTCTAGTGGTTCTGACGTCGAATTTTTGTAGTTCTTTTAACCTTCTTCTGACGTGCTCTCGTCACTCCCTGAAGATGACTCGTAGAGGGCATTGAGCTTTTCTCTGGCATCTTTAATTGAGATAGATCTCATGACCAGCAGGGGCTCGTTGATGACATCGCCACTTTCGTTCAGCAGCTCTGGATGAGGCACCGGGCGGTTGACCTGCGCTCCGCCATTTTTTCGGGGTGGCTGCTGGACCTGAGTTCCTAGGCGCACCATGTTGCGAATCATATTTGAAACGGCAATAACGGCCAAGATGGTAAAAGCAAGAACGTATATCAGGTGAAGCATAGATCTTAGGGAGAAAACTTGAGTGGGCGTGGTAAGTGGGCGCGGAGTGAAAGGTTTTTAACCTGGGATAGCTGTAGCTTAGATGGCTGCTGTCATATGGTTAGTTTTGAGCGTGCTATGAGCGTACTAATAGTCTTCTAGTCGGCTGCTGGGTGGAATTTTCTCTGCTGGCTGCTCTGAAACTTTTTCTGGAGGGGAGGTACCAGCAGCGGCATTCTTTTCTGTTTGACTCTCTTTGCTTTGGCTTTCTTTTTTCTGGCTTTCTTTTCTTTGCCTTAATGCTACGCCCCAGCACTCATGAACTAGCTTATGCCATCCCATGACGACTGGCATTTCGATACCAGCTTGCCCGTCTGTCACTGAGGCAAGCGCTTGAGAGGCGCTAACCTGCTTTTGTGCTACCTGAATGCGATCGCGTAAGTCGGTTTGCTCAGCAGCGCTTAAAAAGGTAATGGTTTGGCTCTCTAGCAGGCTGATTGTACGAGCAAACCAATGCTGAAAGTCATTGAGCAGTGGAGGTAGCACTGCCTTGAGTAAATTAGCATCCTCTGGTGGTGTAGACGGAACAGTCATGATGGTTCAGAGGTGATATAGCTTACAGCTACAAACAGTATTTATCCATAGTAATACGATTCTCTGGTTGCAGGCTCTATTCCTAAAGAGTGCCTTAAAGGGTGTTGTACTGCTTGGCTACCTGCTGGCGGGTTTTAGCTGATGGTGTGTAATTCGCCTCCATCAATATATCTAGCCGATTCTAGTCGTTATCTGGCTGACTTACCCAGTTTTCTAATTTATGTATGTGATTTATGTATGTGTGGAGTCTAGCGAGGACGTTGTCTCGGCCTTCTCGCTGCTCTGATAGTCTAGTCGTCGGCTAGTCGTCGGCGAGTGCCTGGATTTGATTGAGGGTTTGCCAGCCAGCTGCCCAGAGCTGACGGTTTTTGAGAACTTTGGCATTTAGCCAGAAGCGAACTTTTGGATCGCAGGCGGCTACGAGTTCGGCGAAGACGAGCGATCCTTGATTTTTGCGGTTAGTGACATGAAAATGACGCCAGCCCATTGTTTTTTGCTGAGCTGTCCACTTGGAGCCGACGAGATGGGGAAATTTTTTCTTGGCCATGGCTTCGTGTCACTTTGCAGATCGGCAAACAGGTGCAATATTAGTCTGGCTTGTAGGTGCTAGAATTTCGTGCTCGTGGCCTACCGGGTGACCGGCCTGTCGGTTATCGCTTGTGTGCCGGTTCTAGTGTAGGGCAACTAAAGGGACATCATGATTGAAGTTGACCAGCTTAGTAAGTCTTACGGTTCTACCGTTGCGATTGAAGACGTGACGTTTACGGTAGAGCCGGGCGAAATTTTGGGGTTCTTAGGCCCGAATGGAGCCGGAAAAACCACAACGATGCGGATTTTAACCGGTTACTTGCCAGCGACGGAAGGTACGGCAAGGGTTGCCGGTAAAGATGTGCACGCAGAGTCGATGGCGGTGCGTCAGAGCATTGGCTATTTGCCCGAGACACCGCCGCTGTATCCGGAGATGACGGTAGAGGGCTTTTTGCACTTTGTTGCGCGAATTAAAGGCGTTGCGCCCGGTGAGCTGGCAGAGAAGGTGACGTCTGCAATTAATCGCTGCAATTTGCAAGAAAAGCGAACGACGATTATTCGCAAGCTGTCTAAGGGCTTTCGTCAGCGGGTGGGTATTGCTCAGGCAATTGTGCACAATCCGCCGGTCATCGTGCTCGACGAGCCCACGGTAGGGTTAGACCCCAGACAGATTATTGAGGTGCGCAACCTGATCAAGAGCCTGGCGGGTGAGCATACAATTATTTTATCGACCCATATTTTGCCGGAGGTGAGTGCGACGTGTGATCGCGTTACCATCATCAAAAGAGGCAAAATCGTTGCCACTGATAGCCCAGAACGCCTAGTCCAACGGCTAACTGGCAAAGGTGGATACCGGTTAGAGCTACGTGGAGAAACAGAGCGAGCGCTAGCGGTACTCAGTTCGGTGCCGGGTGTGAGCGATGCGCAGCTATTGTCAACAGAAGGGTTAGCTGCAGGCCACGCCCGGTTCCAGGTGACAACAGGGGCGGAAGATTTAGGAAGTGCGATCGCGGCCCAAGTCGTCAACGAAGGGTTAGAGCTGTTTGAACTTAGCCGCAATCGCGCCAGCTTAGAAGATGTCTTTATTGATCTGACGATGGAAGAAGGGACTGCGGCGGTAGATGCGGAGACTGTCGCCAGCGAAAAGCCGGTTGCTGAATCAACAGCAGATTCAACTGCTGAAGCGGCTGAGGCGTCTCAAAAACCTGAAGACTCCGAAGGCGAAAGCAGCGGCGAAAGCAAAGGTGAAAAAAAAGACTCTGCTGAGACAGCGCCTTTGCCCGTTTTAGACGAAGAAGGCGCGCCGACGGCAGCTTTCTTCGAGCAGGATCGAAATGCTACCTCGCAGGCCGCAGACCCGCAGACCGTTACAGAGTCCGAAGCAGCAGCGGAGGAAACAGAATGAAGATATTTTTGAACAATCTGCTCGCTATCTATCGGCGCGAGCTGCAAAGCTACTTCAGCTCGCCGTTTGCCTATGTGATTGCAGTAGTGTTCTGGCTGATTGGTGGTTTGTTTCTAGTCACTATTTTGCTCTCACCCAATGGCCTGATCGCCCAGGTCGCTGCTGCCGATCAGCTGGGCGTAAGTCCGCAGCCAGTGGATGTCCCCTATGAGTTTCTCAAGATATACCTGAACTTACTGGGCTCGCTCTCGATGTTTATTTTGCCGATGCTCTCCATGGGGCTGTATGCAGAAGAGCGTAAGCAAGGGACCCTGGAGCTACTGGCGACCTCTCCTTTGACCAACTGGGTTGTGGCGCTTGGCAAGCTGCTGGGCGTGGTGACGTTTTACAGCGCAATGCTGCTACCCCTGCTGATTGTTGAGCTAGTGGCTTTCTGGTCGAGTGAGCCCACGTTTCCAGCGGCGATTTTACTGCTGGGGCACTTTGGTTTGTTGCTGTTGGCGGCCAGCGTGCTAGCGCTCGGTATGTTTATCTCGTCACTGTCGGACAGTACGGTGCTAGCGGCGGTGATGACCTTTGGCGTTGTGCTAGTGCTGTGGGTGGTCGATGCGATCGCAACTTCACTCCCAGGCCCTATTGGCGAAGCACTCAGCCACCTGTCCATGCTGACGCACTACACCGACTTTACTCAAGGCATCTTTGATACCAGCGGTCTTATTTTATTTATTAGCTACATCCTGTTGGGTTTATTCCTAACGGCCCAATCCATTGACACTTTGCGCTTTCAGCGGTCTTGACACATGAAAAATGCTCAAACGTTAGTGAAATATTTGCTTTGGCCTGGGCTGATGCTGGTAACCGCTGGCCTAGTGGTGGGTGTGCTCAACGGCTGGACGCTGGTCGCTGTGACATTGCTGGTAATCGGTCTGATGCTGATGGTCGCCAGCATCGCGGCAGGTGATTTTAATGTCTTTAGCACCTATTTCTGGCAGCGCCGTTCTACGCAGGCTGGAACAAACGCGGCCGTGTCTGTGTTTTCTGTGCTGTTGATTTTGGCTCTGGTCAATTTTCTTGGCGCTCGCTACGACAGCCGTGTCGACCTGACCGAGGGGCAGCTGCTTACCCTGTCCCCGGCATCGCAGGAAGTCGTCGAAGATCTAGAACAGCCTGTTAACGTCTTGATCTTTAGCCCCGCGCCCGATCCTACCGATCAGCAGCTATTAGATAACTATCGCCGCTTCAATCGCGATTTGACCTACGAATACATCGATCCGTACTCGCAGCCTCAGCTAGCCCAAGAGCTGGGTGTAGAGACAGGGGGTGAGGTGTTTTTGCAAACGGCAAACCCCGACCCGACGGCTTCGGGCGATCGCACCCTACTCGTACAGCGCACCAATCCACAGGAACGGTTGAGTGAACGACAGCTAACCAACAAACTCGCTCAGCTTAGTCAGGAAGATATTGCTGTTGCCTACTTTTTGCAGGGGCATGGCGAGTATGCCATTGACGGCTCGCAGGCTGGGCTGTTTGAAGCTGCCAATCGTTTACAGGGTGAAAACTTTACGGTCTCGCCATTAAACCTGGCAGAGACTGGCGATATTCCTGACGATGCCGATGTGATCATCATTGCTGGCCCACGCGAGAAGCTTTTTGATAGTGAAGTCATCAAGATTCGAGACTACCTAGAGCAGGGCGGCAGTTTGTTTGTCTTGATTGATCCGCAGGTAGAGACTGGCTTAGAGGTAATGCTTAGCCAATGGGGTGTAGTCCCTGAAGAGACCATTGTGATAGATACCTCTGGGGGCGGTCAGCTTGTTGGTTTGGGCCCCGCAGCGCCGTTGGTGACAGACTATGGCGACCACCCGATTACAGAAGCGTTTAACCAGGGACGTTCTTTCTTTCCGGTCGCTCGACCGCTACAGATTCGAGAAGTCTCCAATGTAGAAGAGACGCCTTTGCTGTTCACAAATCAAAATAGCCACGCGCAGACTATCGCAGAAGGTGCAGATATTACTGTCGATGAAGAGAAAGCCCCAGAAGGACCGTTCGCGCTAGGTGTAGCGTTGACTCGCCCGGCTGTTGTCGATGTGGATGATGTGCTTTCTGAAGAATCTGCCGGTGAAGAATCTACTAATGAAGAACCTGCTGCTGCTGAAGAAGACTCCGCTAGTGAGGAAGACTCGGCCAGTGAAGCGCCAGTCGCTGAAGCGCCTGCCGACACAGAAGAACTAGAAGCGCTAGAAGCAGATCTTGCAGAGGAAGAGACCGTAGATTCAGCGGATACGGTAGGCGATCGCGAGAGTCGCATGGTGGTCATCGGTAACTCTAGCTTTGCAACCGATGGTCTGTTCGATCAGCAGCTGAATGGTGATGTGTTTTTGAACTCAGTCAGCTGGCTCAGCCAAATTGATAGCCCAACGCTATCGATTCGCCCTAAGGAAGCAACGAACAGACGGCTGAATATGACGGTACAGCAACAGATTTTGCTCATGCTGTTGGCACTAGTGATTTTCCCGCTGATGGGTTTGGTGGGGGCCGGTGCGCTATGGGCGAAGCGGCGGTAAGCCTGATGGCACAAACACACCGATAAGACTGTTGATTGTTTGGCCTTTAATTGTTTGGCCCTTGATTGTTTTGAAACTGTTTGGATTGAACGATGTTAAAGCGTGGAACGTTGGGGTTGTTGCTAAGTGCGATCGCACTTACAGGCGGTGTCCTTCTTTTTGAAAACCGCTCAGGGTCAGAGTCCTCAGACACTGCTGTAGATACTGAAGGCATTGTTGATACTGAGGCAACGGCGCAACTACTACCCATCGAAGAAGAAGAGATTGAACAATTCTCTGTGTTGCGCGCTGCGGCAGACGCTGAATCCGATGCTGCGGAAACAGAGCCTGCTGGGATAGAAGAACTGTCTTTTGTGAAAACTGATGATGGTCAGTGGGAGATGAGCAAGCCTGAAACGGCGGTGGCTGAAAATGGTGCGATCGCCTTTCTGCTCAGTCAACTCACAAGCCCTTCTGCTCGTTCTGTTGCTGTTGAGGGAACTGAGACCTTAGAAGCATTTGGTCTAGCCAATCCTGACTATACCGTAACCCTCTCAGCGCTTGATAAAGACTATTCGGTGGCTATTGGTGGCCTAGATTTTGCCGGCGACAAACGATACGTTCAGGTCATGGAAATACAACCTGACGAGCCCGAGCCTGACGAGGCTGAAAACGAAACCCCGTCCGATGAGGTCCAGTCTAGTGAAACTGGCGCTGAAGAGATGGAAATCTATGCGGCTCCCGGCGACATTGTTAACGCCGTCAATCGGCCAACCAGTGAGTGGTTGGCCGCTGACGACACGGCCAATGAAACGGCTGACGACACGGAAGATGACTTAGATGAATCCTCTGCCGAGGAGGAGACTTCTGCTGCCGAGTCTGAGCGAACAGAACCAGAATAGCCGGCAAATTTAAGCCGCTCGGCGCTTGAGTCTAAGCCTCTCGGCGCTTGAGCGCTTCAATCCGGCTAGAGGGTTGAAGCGTGTTCTGCTCCTGTTCATTCTCTTGCTGAGAAATCGTTACTAGAGAGATCACCAGCACAATAAGTGCAATCACCGCTATACCGAGGAAGCTTTCATCTTTTTGACCTTTTCTCCTTTTTGCTTTCTTCTGTCGCTCTTTGGCTTCAGCGCTAACCGAGAACTCGTGGCTACAGTTTAGGCAGTGGTAGTGAAATGAAGGAGAATCTCTAGCAGTATCGTTTGTGAAAAGTTTGTGCGCACTGCACCGAGGACAGGCTTCTTTACTTTTGAACTCTTTGATTTGAGTAGATGTCATGACGTTATACTAGGTAGAGATGCCTACGAAAAGCAAGTGATAACGAGCCTTGTGACGGGCCTCACTTACACATGGATGTGTAATCTGATACGCGAGTTGCTATTCCTCAACACGGTTGCCGTGATTGAGGTTGGGACGAATCCCTCCGTATAGATACTGGTCTCCTCACGCCTATAGACTAGCAAAAACGTGTAGAAATACGCATCAGTATTATGTTTTCTATAGGCTACTTCATCAGGCCTCTGTAGAATTACGCAAAAATCAACGAATATCCATAGATTTCGTCATAATTATGTCCAACATAGCCGCTGAGCTTTGGAAGAACTTTGTGAAATTTCAGTGCAGAAGGATCTGCGCAGCGACTGCGTAGTCTCTTTGTTGTAACCGTGTTGTAACCGTGCCGTAGAGCTCTCTCTTGTTATGCAGACTATTACGCAGACTGATAGCTCGATAACGCTTCAACGCTGTGCTCTCTTTTCTAGACTGCGTTGAACAGCGTCCACAGCGAAACGAGATTAATCACGCCTAGAATAATCATCAGCCCAGCAGGCATAAACTTTCGCGTCTTCGCTAGTCGGATGCTGAACACGATAATGAGCACTATGCTGACAATGCCTGCGATTAAGGGCCCCGCAGGACTACCCCCAAACAGAAAGTACGCTCCGATCAATAGCAACAGGCCGCTGATAAGTCCTGAGATGAGTGAGACCTGGCTACCGGCTTGCTTATAGCCGATGGCACCGCCTGCGATCGCTGCAATACCGTAAATCAGTGTAAAAATGGGGGCGAGCGTCATGGTTGTAGATGTCCAGAATTAAGGGGTAGATGAAGCATTTTATGAGGACTGAGAAAAACTCACAAGGCCTCACAGTGTAGGGATTATAGAGCGAGAGCGCAGCCTGTAAGCAACCTTGGAAAAATGCCTTAATCTTTCTCTATTTTTCAGCTGACGTTTCTCTCTGTGACGTTTTTTGCTGTGACGTTTCTCGCTGTGCGGTACTCAACCTCTTTCTTTCCGTTAAAGTCGTTAGTGCTGTAGCCGATCTTTTGCAATCCTGCTTTTTCATAGAATGCGATCGCCTCGCGATTGTCTGCGGCCGTTTTAAGCGAAAACCCATGAGCGCAGCGGCTGCTTACCCACCGCATCAGTTGCCGTCCTAGTCCTTGCTTTTTCCAGCCAGGCGCAACAAAAATCTGAGAGAGAACGCAATTTTGCGTGTCTATAGCTTTCGAATGCCATAGTGCAGCGAAAGCAAGCACTGTCTCGTTATTTTCTATAACAACAATCTCGTGGCTTGTTTCTAATTCATGCCATCTCTGCTTCCAGTCTGCAATGGGCCTGTGATGAACATAGCCAGATGAAGAGTGCCAGGATGTCCACCAGAGTTGAATGATGGCTTCAAAATCTTTCGCCTCATAGGCTCTAAGTTTCATTGCAGGCTCCAAGTTCCGTTCCGTAGGATAATGAAGTGATGACATTGTAAGGATTCGATATGGGTTTGGATGGAACGGGTTTGGATGCGACTGCGATCGCAAAAATTCAGAACTACCGTCAACAGGCCGCCTCACTTCTACTCTATCAATCGGTATTCGACAGCGATGTCAGTAAAGCACTAAGTGCCCTTCTGCTTGCCCTGACGACAGCGGACAAAATTGCTAGTGCCAGTGCCTACGGTCAATGGTTTTCTGCGCTTGCTACCTGTCAGCAAAACTGGCCACAGCATTTGGTCTTGCAAATACTAAACGCTGACAACGCGTTCGCTCAACAGGCGCAAGCGTTACCGAATAACCCTACGTCAGCCGCTCAGCTTGCCGAGCATATTGCCCCGAGCCTGCTCGCTGCAGTCGAGCACGATTTGACTATTTTGCGCAGCTTCTATCAGCTAAAGTCTGCGCAGTTGAGCGAATGGACTGGAAGACTATGCACCAACGGAACCACTTCGTCAGAGTCTCCTCCATTCATTCCTGTTTCTGAATCATCAAGCCTTCACCCTTTTCCCAGTACACCTGCCGAACTAGCCAATCACTACCTTACTCACGGCGTCGGCATTTTCGGTCAGTTCACCGCCTTCCGCTGGCAGTCTGCTCCCAACACCACAGGAGGTCAGCTAGCTGGCATTCTTAACCCCGATCCTATTCAGCTCACAGAGCTAGTCGCCTACGACCACCCAAAGCAACAGCTCATCCAAAACACAGAATCCCTGCTGCGAGGCTATACCGCCCAAAACGTATTGCTTTACGGCAGCAGAGGCGCCGGTAAATCTTCTTTGGTTAAGGCGCTATTGAGCGAATATTACTCACAAGGCCTGCGCCTAATCGAAGTACCCAAAGCTCATCTGCAAAACCTGCCGCAAATTGTCAGCCCCCTCAGCCGCGTTCCACAGAAGTTCATCATTTTCGTTGACGATCTTTCCTTTGAAGAAGACGATGAAGCTTTCAAAGCGCTAAAAGTTGTGCTGGAAGGCGGCGTGACAGCCCGACCTCAAAACGTCGTTGTATATGCAACGTCAAACCGTCGCCATCTCATCCGTGAGTTCTTTGACGAGCGGCCTAGACCCAAGGATGCCAATGAAATTCAGGCATGGGACACCGTACAAGAAAAGCTATCATTCAGCGATAGATTTGGCCTCACCCTCACCTTCACCCCTGCTGATCAGAGCACCTACCTCACCATTGTTCGCCAGCTTGCTAAACAGGCTGGCCTCAGTCTAGAACCCGAAAATCTAGACTGGCGCGCCCGTCAGTGGGCCACCCGTCACAATGGTCGCTCAGGCCGCACTGCCCGCCAGTTTGTGAACTTTCTCATCGCTGAGCAAGATGACTAAACCCATCGAACCCGCTACCTTATAAGCAAAACGCACAGTCAATCAAAAGCACAGCACTTTTTTCATGGCAACTTCTTCCTTACAGACAGTCACCCTCGGTCCAAAAGGCCCTCAAGTTCCAGCACTTGGCCTGGGCACTTGGTCTTGGGGAGACTCTCTCTTTTGGCAATATGGCGGTGCTTACGGTCCAGATGACGTTCGCGCTGCCTTCAATGCGTCACTAGCCGCAGGCGTAAACTTCTTAGACACCGCAGAAATCTATGGGCTCGGTAAATCGGAGGAATTGATTGGCCAGTTCATGCAAGAGGACAACCAGGAAGTTGTCGTGGCTACTAAGTATATGCCTGTGCCCTGGCGCTTTTCCGCCCAGTCTGTAGCAGATGCAGTCACTGCTAGCCTAAAACGCCTTAAGCGCCCTTCGGTAACGCTATATCAGGTCCACTGGCCCTTCGACTTTTTTATGAGCCAGAAGACACTTATGAATGCACTCGCCGACGAAGTAGAGCAAGGCAGAATCCAAACGATTGGCGTGAGCAACTACTCCGCCAAACAAATGCGTGAAGCCCACAGCCACTTGGCCGCTAGAGGCATTCCGCTTGCGGTGAATCAGGTCCAATACTCACTGCTCCACCGCAAGATAGAAACCAATGGCGTCATGGAAGCGGCCCAAAATTTAGAAGTCACGATTTTGGCCTACAGTCCATTGGCACAAGGCTTGCTCACTGGCAAATATACTGTCGGCAGCGATTTGCAGCCTGCTGGCGCTCGTCGCCTGGATCCTCGGTTTAGCAAAAAAGGTCTACAGAAAATTGAGCCAGTCCTAGCTGCGCTGCAATCGATTGGCGAAGCTCACAGCAAAACGCCCGTGCAGGTGGCGCTGAATTGGCTAATTAGTAAGGGCGGCGTAGTGCCAATCCCTGGTGCGAAAAATGCTAGGCAAGCGGAGCAAAATGCTGGCGCGTTAGGCTGGAGTATCACAGACACAGAGCGCGAGCAGCTAGAAAATATTTCCACATCCTGGCTAAAGTGATCGATGTTGTTTGTTAATGCCTGACCGTTATGCCTAGCGATCGACTGTTAGAAACTCAAAACACTAGATTTGGTGAACTCTTCGGCAACGGTCGGCGTTACAAGGTACCAGCGTTTCAGCGTGATTATGCTTGGACCATCGAGAATTGGGAAGACCTTTGGCAGGATATTCTAATTGCTCATCAGACACAGTCACTGCACTTCATGGGGGCTATTGTTACTCAGACAGCTGGCGGTACAGCCTTCGCTGATGATGGCAACCATTTGACGCTGAACAATACGAGTTTAATTATTGATGGACAGCAGCGATTAGTTACCCTGAGCATTTTAGCGATCGCAGTGATTGACAAGATTCAGCAACTGGCAGAAGAAGGCGTAGAGGCTGGTGCCAACCAGAAAAGACAAGAAATTCTAAGACGAACGTACTTAGGTGATAGAGATCCAGGCTCTCTACGATACTCCAGCAAACTATCTCTCAATGAGAATGACGATGGCTTCTACCAGAACAATCTTGTTAACTTGCGTCAGCCGAAGTACATAAGTGTTCTCACTCAATCAGAACAGCTTTTGTGGGGTGCTTTTACATACTTTTCCAATCAGCTCACCTTACAAGAAGAACTGTCGCGTTCAGGCACCTCATTGGCAACCCTCTTGAGTGAGACAGTGGCACGGCGACTGTTATTTATTCAGATCAGTGCGGAAGACGGAAACAACGCCTACGTTTTGTTTGAGACACTAAATTCAAGAGGTGTTGAGCTCGGTAGCGTTGACCTGCTCAAAAACTATATTTTCTCGCTGCTGAGAGGGCCAGACGATCACAATGCAGCACGTCACGAGTGGCAGCAGATTGTCAGGACGGTAGGCATGAAAGACTTTCCTTCTTTCTTGAACTGTTTTCTGCAAATGACAAGCAGGCAGCGAAAAAGAACGAGTTTGTTCAAATCGGTCAGACAGAGCATTACCAATGCGGAACAAGCCTTTAACTTGTTGGAGACGCTGAGCGATTACAGCAATTTATATGTTGCACTCAATAACTCGAACGATGATTTGTGGCGCGGCCATTCTAAAAGTAAGCAGGTCATGGAATGGGTCAGGCAGCTGAACCTGCTGGGTACGTCGCAGTTTCAGCCAGCTTTACTAGCTGCCTCTGAAAAGTTTGACGATGGCAAGTTTGAGAAGTTGCTAAAAATGATGGCAGTTTTGGCCTTTCGCTACGTTGTATCAGGGCTGAATCCTAACGATTTGGAAAGGCATTGTGGTGCTCTAGCCGTAGCAATCTCTAAAGGGAAAGTTAAATCACCTAAAGCGGCTTTTGCTCAACTCTCTTCGCTTTACGTCGCAGATGAAAAGTTTCATCAGGACTTCTCTGTGCTATCAATCTCCAATCAGCAGCAGAAAGGCCTCATTAAATACATTCTCAGGCAATTAGAGAAACAGACTTCTGGCAAAGATGTAATAGAAGATAGCTTCTCGATTGAACATATTTTGCCTCAAAATCCTGACGAGTCATGGCAAAAGTGCTTTGAACGCGCTAACCCAGAGGCTTTTATCTATCGAATTGGCAATATGACGCTATTAGAACCCAATTTGAACAGTGCTTTGGGCAGAGCTGTGTATCAAGATAAGCAACAGATTTACTCAAACAGTAGCTATGCTATGACGCAATCAATACAGGCGGACGAATGGACTGCAACTTCTATCATTAACCGTCAAGATCGGATGGCTGCACAGGCCGTTCAGATTTGGCAGCTTAACGACTATGCTCGTTAAATCTAGGGGCATTGCTGCTGTCGTGAGTGAAGCTAAGACTTATGTACACTTCATCCACACGCCATCTTTGTTCATTGACGCTGAGAGTGCGCCAAGAACGGTCACTAGCTCAGTTGCGATTTTGCCAGATGACACCTGAGAAATTTCGTTTCTGGTGATGCACTGGACAAAGTGATCGCAAACGTTGGCTAAGGGCTCTGATGGTGGAATGGTGATCGCTTTCGGTTCCTGATTAGTCGGTGTAAACCAGCCCTCTTTGTGAATAAATTCACCTCGCTGTTGTACCAAAGGGCTTTCTAAATTCATTTCATCAAAGATGAGGGTCGCTTGGTCACCAACAACGCAAAGTCTTCTTTGTTTATCGGGATTAGCCCAGCAAAGGTGGATTGTAGCCTGAAAGCCGCTGGGATATTGCAATTGGCACCAGACGACGTCGGCTAATCCGTTGGGAGAAAGCGGTGTGACGGTGTTTGGCTGGAGCCAGCTGCTGCCTTGGGCTTTGACCTGTGTGGGGCTTTCGCCCAGCCAATGGTTGAAGATGGAGATGTCGTGGATGGCTAGGTCCCAGAGTGCATCAACGTCACGGCGGACAGGGCCTAGATGGGTGCGGGTGGCATAGCCATATCGAGGGGTGCCGATGGTTGCAAGCGCTGTTTTGCCAGCGGTTACCGCGCTATGGAAAAGGTAGGTATGGTCGATGACGAGCTGCTTGCGTTTGTGCTCGGCGAGATCGCAGAGGGCTTTGGAACTGGCAATGTCTAGGGTAAGGGGTTTTTCGGCGAGGACGTGCAGGTTGGCTTTGAGGGCGGCTTCGATGAGGGGGTAGTGGGTGCCGGCTGGGGTTGCGATCGCAACCGCATCTAGCCCATCCATCGCCATCGCCGCCCGCCAATCGTTCAGCAGCAGTACAGAATCATCCAATTCACTGCGCAAAGACGCTAGCCTTGCTTCAGACGCCTCTACAACGGCCCTTAAGTTCACCTGTGGATGAGCCCGAAAATTACGCAGCAGGTGAGAGCCCCAGCGCCCGGCTCCAAACAGAACTAGATTGATTGGGTTTGGGTGCGAGGTTGTCTGAACCATGCTGATTTTGCTCTAGTTGTTGGGATCTGCTTGCTTGGGTCTGTTTACATCAAGCATTCCCTGTGACTCAATAGCTGCTTTTAGTTTGCTGAAGGCTGCTCTAGCAGCGGACTGTTCCGCAATTTTCATAGAGCGCCCCTTCCCTTCTCCCCACAGCTTTTCTTGAAACCATGCCTGAGCTTGAAACCGTTCTTCGTCGCCGTGAGCCTTGCTGATTTCATTGACTTTGTACGTAGGCAGGGCCTTGTAATTTGACTGGGTGAGTTCTTGTAGGGCGGCTTTATAGTTTTGTCGGGCTGGGTCGGTACGTAGTGTGTGAGTAATGCGTTTGAAGTGATCGTCCAGCCAGGGGCGAATAAGGCTGAGGTTGCCAGCGCTAAGATACAGTGCGCCTAAAAGCGCTTCAAAGGTATCTGCCAGGCGAGAGTCTGTTCCAGCCTTATCGCCTGCCGCGCTGCGAGAGAGCACCAGGTAGTGACTAAGGGCGTAGTGCTTGGCTAGCTTGGCTAGCGTGCGATCGCTCACTATCTGCGATCGCACTGCCGACATATCGCCCAGCGGCATCTCCGGGTATGTCTCCATCAAAAACTCAGCAGCCGCCAGTCTTAACGCTGCATCGCCCAGAAACTCCAGCTTCTCGTTGTTTCTTTTAGCAGAACTAGAAATATCTACCATTGCTAGCTGAAGCAGCTCTTGGCGCACTAGCGTAGGCTCAATGTTCAGCTGTCTTAGTAGGGGCAATAAATCAGCTGAAAAGGGTGCGATATTTTTATCCGCCATACGACTGCTACACAAACTGAAAAAATCTAGAGTTGGACCTAAGCCGGGTTCTGTTCTTCATTAGTCTTGCGACCAACAAAGGTGGTTATCTATCTAGGACGCCTGTTACCAAACGCCTCAAGCGGCACATCTTAACGGAGCCGGTAAAAAGCCAACCGTTGCTCCTTCGGCCTTGCACCCAACCGGGGTTTACCTGGCCAGCACCTCTCGATGCTGCCGGTGCGCTCTTACCGCACCCTTGCACCCTTGCTCGTAAAAGGGCGAGCCCTTTCCGTTAGCGGTATGTTTCTGTGGCACTCTCCTCACGGTCGCCCGCACTGGGCGTTACCCAGCAAGTTTTGACTTTTCGGGAGCCCGGACTTTCCTCAGACAAAGCAAACCTGCCGAAGCACCTCTGCTGTTATCCGCAACCACTGAGCCAACTCTAGAGACCTAGTGTATCGCGTCTAGATTCGGTCTAGCGCTAAGTCATTGGCCCCAAAACCAGCTTTTCTGTGGACGGTTGCGTTTGCCTATTCTTCTAAGCAGCCAGCGAAGTGGTGGTAGGGCAATCTTATCGGGCGCGATTTCGAGCGTAAACTTAAACGGTACTAGCAGGTTGAGCAGGCTGCTATTAGGCTGCGTTACGTACTTAATGCCAATCATCAAATCTAGGGTGTAGAGCGGCTGAATATCGTCTTTTTCTGTGGTTGGGTCAGGCATTTTCGAAAACTCTACGCGGTCTTTGAGGTCCACTAGGTTGTCGGCCAGCTCCATTCGGTTACTTTCGGGATTAAAGAAATAGTTTCGTTCAATCGTGATGTCTGCGGTGATGCTTTGGCCAGGATTCACCAGGCTGAAAATCTGAGGTTGAGATAGATCGCGTGGCATGTTTGGCGTACTGCGAATGACGCGATTCCCTGCGCCGAACATTTCTAGCGAACTGTGATCCCAATTTATATAGACCTGCATATCGCTAGTGTCATTGGTGACCGCGATTGACAAAAATGGAATAGAACGCAGCTTTTGCTTGCCTGTCGGCGAAACGCGAATAGAAATTTTTTCGGCTAACGCGGACAAAATGCCTTCTTCATCAATGCCTAGCGCTTTGAGGGCGATCGCATCAGGTGAATTTAGCGCTCCTCTGGTATCTTGCGTACCGACTTCAAGCCTGAGCGCTGTCTGTTGCAGCCTGCCGAATTTGAACTTATCTGCCGAGGCCTTGATGTGCTTGGCATCTTTCTGGAAGTCCAGCTGTCTCTGAGTCTGGTTCTTCAAGAACTCTTTTTCGACATGAATAACGACTCTATCTTCCTGTCTGCTTTCTAAGTCCAGCGCCATTTGATATAGGACATAGAAAACCACCAAAAAGTAGACGAATAAAAGAAGCGTTTCCATAGCTGCCGAAAAGGAGGACCTATTGAGATAGCCTGCTAGCTGACTTCAGCGTTCTGTCGCACAGCGTTCTGTTGACGATAGAGCACTCGGATACGAACGAGATCTCCCAATGGAAATCTATAAGAGAGTGTCAATAATTGCCCCTAAGCTTACACGATGGTTACATAGCTACATATTTACAATTGTTGATATTCTGAAAACCTTGCGCAGCAATGGCTTGCTTCAGCTTTTTTGAAGAAAGGTGCAAAGACTGCTGCGCCGCTAGCGTCCGTATCCTACGACACTAATCTGCAAGCCATCACAATAGGCTTTTAGTCCCTCAAAGACCGCTCCAAAGCCCGTAGAAAATGTTTAAGCAGTTGTTAATCTTTTCATTTTGAAGAGGCAGATTGTTCTAGTATTTATATATAGAGAAAAATTCTGTTGTAAGTGCCTTTAAAGCACAGCTGGAAAGCAGGTAGAGGCGTTCTCTGTTCAGCATTTTCTCTGATTTAGCTAATGGCTCAATGATATCTACTTTGGCAGATTATCTTATCTGTTTAAAATGTTATAGTAGCTAGTGTAATGCAACAAAAAAGAAGAAAAAATAAGAGGCTTAAGAAAAGGTATTAGTATCCATTTGTCGTTAGGCGCAACGAAAATTGGAGATAGCTTATTGCTAATAGCTTGTTACTAACAAAGGCTACCTCTTAATCGGATACAAAGAGGAGGTTGATCTCATGAGAACAGTCAATAAACTATTTCGTAGAAGGCATACAGCTGTCGCTACAACGCTCTGTGTAACGGCGCTCGGTATCGTCAGCGTCACGGCCCTAACATCGCTCTCTGCGAAGGCAGCCAACCCGGCTGATGTCGCGCAGCTAATCGAAACCGGCATCTGTAAAGCGTGCGATCTATCCGGTGCGGATTTGACAGGTGCACATCTGATTGGTGCAGACCTGCGGGATGCTGACCTGACCGAAACAATTTTGGCTCACGCCAACTTAGAAGGTGCAGATTTAACGGGAGCAACGCTAGTCAATACTGACTTGAGCAACGCATATCTGACGAATGCAGCTCTAGACAATACGATTATTTCAAACGTAGATTTTTCCGAGTCAACGTTGGTTTATACCAGTCTTGAAAATGCAAATGTGAGCGATGTTGATTTGGTCGGTGCCAATGTTATAAATACGCCTATCAGTATTGGTGGCAGTTACGATCAGTAAGAACAACTCTACGCCTATTACGTCTCATTGATAATTGATCATTGATAATTAGGCTCATTAATTAGGCTCATTGGTCGCTGATTAATCTCACTGATTGATTAATAAGACTTCGGTAATTTTTCCCCGCTTGCTCGCTTTTGAATTGATGGATCGGGCCGCACTAATCGTTTCGACCTTAAAGCCCTGGTAGAGGTCTCGAATGAAGGGACAGTCGGAGTTGGATGCTAGCACTTTGACGTTGCGATCGCTCAACGCTTCAATCACAGTTTTTAACTCACGCTGCTGCTGCTCACCAAACTGATAGCGGCTGTAGCCTGTAAAGTTGCTGGTATCACTCAAGGGATGGTAGGGCGGATCGAAGTAAACAAAGTCGCGATCGCTTGTAGCGTGTTCTGTAACGGCGTCAAAAGGACGCTCCGAGATATCTGCGACTTGAAGGGCTGCTGACGCCGATCGCAGCAGCTCGGGCGCACAGATTTTAGGATTTTTGTAGCGACCAATCGGCACATTAAACAGACCCTTGGAGTTTTCTCGATAGAGGCCGTTAAAGCAGGTTTTGTTGAGATAGATGAAGCGAGCAGCCCGGCGAACGGGAGTAGTTTCAAGCTGCGATCGCACTGTGTAATAGTACGTCTTCTGGTGCTGTTCTTGATGTTGCGCTAGCTGTTCAATCAGGGGCTCTACTTGTTCCTTTACACACCGATAGACGTTTACGAGCTCAGGGTTTAAATCGCTTAGAAAGGCTTTCCTCCCTTGGGCTGCTAGCTGTGGTGCCAAATGAAAAAACAGCGCCCCGCCGCCCAAAAAAGGTTCGTGATAGCAATCGTAGTCAACCGGTAAAAAAGGCTTGTACTGCTCAATCAGACGCCCCTTACCCCCTGCCCACTTAATAAACGGACGGGCGTCAGCCATACGCCTGCTCACGTCTGAAGAAAAGGGCAAAGAAGGCTGCATGAATGGACCTTGCGGTAGGATAAAGGCTGAGTTTGTTTAAGAACCCCTAGATATAGTCTTAGTTTTCGCCCCTGCTTACAATCTCATTATTATGCAAGAGTTCTTTGCCAACGTTTTTCGCTATCCTCGCTACCTCATTAGCTTTTCCCTGGGCGTCTTTTACAACGCGGTTGAGCCTTTAATTCCCTTACTCAAAAATCCGTATACAGCCGTTGCCCTCATCAGCGCAATAATCGCTGGTTTCATTGGCCTCGTTTTTACGATGCAAGGCATGCTAGGGATTGCGTAGGCCGGGATTGTTCAAACATTTTTTGATTTTCAACTTCAACCAATAAACTCTATGGCTACTAGTAGACGAGTCGCAAAGGTCTCTGCCTCTATTAAGCGCGAAGTCAGCCAAATGCTGCTGAATGACATCAAAGATGACCGGGTTGGTGCCGGCATGGTTAGCATTACCGATGTAGACGTAGCTGGAGACTTGCAGCACGCCAAAATATTTGTCAGCATTTACGGTACAGACGAAGCGAAAGCCGAAACAATGGCAGGCTTGCAGGCCGCTCAAGGCTACGTTCGCCGTCAGCTAGGTCAGCGGATGAAGCTGCGCCGCACGCCAGAAGTCACCTTTAAAGAAGACCGCTCGTTTGATTTGGCAACTAATGTACTGAACGTGCTCAATCAAATCAGCGCCGAACGCAAAGCGGGCGATTCGATTGACGCGCAGGACTTGGGTGATACAGAAACGCCCTAAGCCCTGCCAGCCAGCCTCTCTGATTACTCGCCTGAAGTAAATCCCTTCCAAAAGGGATCTACTTCAGGCTTATTGCTGAAGATTCAGGTCTGAGATGCCGATGCTTTCTTCTCGTTTACCTAGCCCAGATACGCTGACGCTCGAAGAGCAGGTGGCTCAGATGATGGTGGTCCGAACCACCGGCCATTTGTTTGATCATGAAGTGGAATATCCGCAGTGGGAAGCGAAAACCGATGCGCTGAAAAAGTGGCTGTCGCTGGGCATAGGTGGGGTTATTTTCTTAGGCGGTAGCGCCGCAGAGCTGGGCGTGCGTACTCAGCAGCTTCAGATGTTGGCCAAGTATCCGCTACTGATGGCGGCAGACATTGAAGAAGGGGTGGGCCAACGGTTTAGTGGGGCCACCTGGTTCGCGCCGCCAATGGCGCTAGGAGGAATTGCCCAGCGAGATTTGCCGCTGGCACTTACGCTGGCTGAGCAGATGGGTGCGGCAACGGCGCAGGAAGCCACCGCGATTGGCCTGAACTGGATTTTGGCACCGGTGGTGGATGTGAATAACAATCCAGCTAATCCTGTGATTAACGTACGTGCGTTTGGTGAGACGGCAGATGTCGTCGCCCAGCTGACGAGTGCGTTTATTGCGGGAACGCAGGCTAGGACCTATGGCAATGCGGTGCTTACTTCGGCCAAGCACTTTCCAGGGCACGGTGATACGGACATGGATTCTCACCTGAGTTTGCCCGTGGTAAACCATGATTTTGTCCGGTTGCAGGCGCTGGAACTGGTGCCGTTTAAAGCGGCGATCGCAGCGGGTGTTGATAGTGTCATGACTGCTCACTTGCAGCTTCCGAAGCTAGATCCTGACTATCCTTCGACCCTTTCAAAAGTGACGCTCAGCGGCTTGCTCCGTCGTGACTTAGGCTTTGATGGTTTGATTGTGACCGATGCGCTGGTAATGGGCGGAATTACTCAGCAGTACGGGCCCACGGAAGCCGCGGTGCTAGCGGTAGAGGCTGGGGCCGATATTTTGTTGATGCCAGCAGATGTAGAAGGTGCGATCGCCGCCGTATGTGAGGCCGTCAGGTCAGGGCGAATTGTGCCGGAGATGATATTGCGAGCGGTAGAGCGAATATGGAGAGCCAAGCATACGCTCACGGATTTGCCTGTTACCCACGGCATCTCTCGCCACGCCTGGCAGCACCAGGCGGTGCCGCCTGTGCAGGTAGATCAAATTGCGACGACAGATATTCAGGACGTAGCCACGAAGATTTTGCGTACGTCTCAGCGAGTGGAGAACGCGCCGCCAGCGTCTTTGAGCCAAGCGATTAGTGCGCCGCTGATTCCAGGTCAAAATGTGGTGCTAGTCGATGATTTGCTGCACGCGCCATTTTTGGGGCGCACTGCACCTGCGGTAACGGTGCCGACGGCTCAGGGCTATACTCTCGTGTTGATGGACAGTCGCAGTGCGGACATGGACCGGCTGCGCACAGATGTAACGACCCTTGTGCAGCTGTTCATTCGAGGCAATCCGTTTAAGCAAAGTGAAGGGTTGAGCGCGATCGCCTCTAGCCTAATCAAAGCGCTTGGCAGCAACGTCCAGGCCGTGGTGATATACGGCAGTCCTTACGTACGGCAGCAGATTCAACCCTTGCTACCAGCCAATACACCTTGCGTGTTTACCTATGGGCAAATGAAGAGGGCACAGGCGATCGCCCTACAGCCGCTGCTGAATCCTAATCAAAGTCCAGATGGCGCATCGCTTGCTATCCCTGCTCTAGATGGCGCATTCACAGATTAGTCACTCACCATTTGATAACTCACCATTTGGTAACTCACAACAAGGTCTGACAACGTGCAAACGTGATCGCTCCTTATAAACCTGTGCAAAATAAACCCGTGCAAAACACTGTGCAAAATTTCCACACACTGTGCAAAATTTCCACCCAAATAAGAAACCCCAGACACTAAGGTCCGGGGTTTCGGTTCTGTATAGGAAGTCGATATATTGCGCTTGACTGCATTCATAGTATGGATCCGTCCTTCTCTTGACGAGGGTTTGGATCACACTTTCCCAGTGCGCTTGGACACTATAGCTTTGGTCACTTAGCTTACGGCATAGTCATCGGCTACAACCCTGATGTTTCAGCGGGCTAAGTGACTCGCAATGTGCGAATGCATCCGCGCATTGCTACTATGTCGCTGGGCTAAGCGTTTGAGCGGTCTCTTTTTCTTCTGCGGACTCTTCGGCGAGTGCTTTTAGCCGCTCAATCCGATCTTCAGTGGGCGGATGGGTCATAAATAGCTTCATCAAGCCTTTTTTCGATAGCGGATTGACGATGAACATAGCCGCGTAAGCAGGATTGCCATGAATAGGATTTTCTTGTCCGATGGCTTCTAACTTCTCTAGGGCCCGAACGAGCGCCAGCGGATTTTCGGTAATCTCAGCAGCGCCTGCGTCAGCCGCGAACTCTCGGGTTCTAGAGATTGCCATCTGTAATAAACCCGCGCTAAACGGGCCAACAATCAGTAGAAACAGAATGGCGAGCGGACTGTTGCTACGTTTGCCGAGGCGGGCTACAGGAAAGTAAAGCGCGCCAATCGTCAGGATGCGTCCCAGGTAAGTGAGCGAGCCAGAGAGCGTTCCGGCGACTGCTTGAATCAGCGTGTCGCGGTTGCGCACGTGGGTGAGTTCGTGAGCAATTACCGCGTCTAGTTCGTCCGCAGGAAGTAGGTCGATAATACCTTCGGTCAGGGCGATTGCCGCGTGCTCAGGGTCGCGGCCTGTTGCAAAGGCGTTAGGAGATTTAGAAGGTACGATGTAGAGCTTTGGACTGGGGAGACTGGCGCGATCGCACAACTTTTCAATTCGTTCGTACAGTTCTGGTCGCTCTTCTCGGGGGGTGGGCTGAGCCTTGAAGGCAGAGAGCGCCGCCTGATCGGAGTAGTACCAGGAGCCAAAACTGCTCAGAGCGGCAAAGCCTAGCCCGTAGTACAGTCCCGTTTCGTTGCCAACGAGTAGATAGCCTGCTAGTACAATAAGCCCGCTGAGTAGCACCAGCAGCAGTAGCGTTTTGACCTGATTTAGCCCAGCCATAGAAAGCCTTGTAAAAACTGCAACACTCTACATTCAATACTATTCATCTATTACCGCACACCCATCGCGAGGTAGAACATGTAAAGCCTGTCTGTTTGATTAGGCGCCGTTTCAATGGGCAAGGCGCTACTTACGGGTGCGGACTTTTCTGTACGGATCTTGCTTGGCAATCAATTTGAGAAACTTGGTCATCGCTGGGTGTGATGTCTATAGGTCAGCAGAGTGCAGCGTATCGGCGAGTTCTATATTGGGATATAGGGTGTGGAACTGCTTATGACACGGCGAGCAGATGTCGATGGTAGGGCCTAAGTCGGTGTGGTTATATTTGTTTTTGGTTTTCTTTTTGCGTTTGGTTTGCTGCCGCGGAATTAGATGATGTTCTGTGAGCTTTGGGCAATCGCGATCGCAAAGTTCACACGTTTTCATAGGCTGAGATAGGTGCTGAAATTAGGAAGGGTTGTTTGCGTAAAGTGGTGCGATCGCACTGATAAGACTGATAAGTCACACAGGATCAGATAGCACAGGTCATCTCACTCAACGCCTCTTCATCATGAACAATTTTCTTCAATCCATCCATTTCACCTGGCGATTACGAGCCTTTCGCTGGTGGATGCTGGCTTGCTTTATTGCGATGCCGCTTGGAACTGTGTTGAACAAAGTGCTCATCCAGTTCACGATGCCGCTGGGTGCCTCGGGATACTACAGCCACTCTGGCGGCTGGTTGATCGGAGAAGGGCTGGCTTTGGGCGTATGTCAGTGGCTAGTTCTACGGCGTTATTTTACGCAGGCGCATGGTTGGCTAGTTGCGACTGCGGTCGGCAGCGCCCTGGCTTCAATAATTTACGCTTTTAGCAGCTACGGTTTACACCTCGGCTTGAATGCTTTTAGCTGGCTACCGGCTGTGCCAGTGGTGAGTAACCTGTATTGTTTGCCAGCTGCTTTGGGCCTTGGTCTCGGCCTTGGCACTATGCAGTGGTTCTTTCTAAGAAGCCGGGTAGACCATGCTGAGTATTGGATAGGCGCCGTGCTCGCAGCTCAGCTTATGGTCAAAATTATCGAATTTGTGCCGCTGCTGCCTCAACCCGATCTCTTTTCAGAAATGCTAATGACAACGCCACCGCCGAGTCTGACAAGCCTCATGGCGGTCGGTATTTTGAAATTTGTGCTGATGGGCCTATTTCAAGGCGTTTTCACTGGGTGGGTGCTGGCTGGATTTGTCGCTGCGCAGAAGCGGGCGTCTGTTTCAATTTTTAGCTGATGCGCTTGTTCGCCAACTTCACCTTTATCTAGTTACCTTTATCTAGTTACAAGTAACCCAGCTCTTACAGTTTAGCGGTAGGGTGATCATTGCTCGCCTGCACTCCTTTGACCTGCTCATGCTCGGTTTTGCCATTCATACTTCTAGCCCTCAGCTTGGCCTAATGCTCCAAGGCGTCGATGCGTCTAGTCAGTCGGTTAGCCGTTATCAGGTGTGGGATTTGGGCCGCGATGTATCTAGCCACCTGCACGTGAAGATGATGGAATTTATCTTGCCCTATCGCTGGCAGGACTTGAGCTTTGTGGCGGTGGCAAAAGGGCCAGGCGGCTTTACCGGTACGCGAATTGGGGTGGTGGCCGCTCGAACGTTAGCGCAGCAGCTAGAAATCCCTCTGTTCGGTGTGTCTTCGTTGGCAGCGATGGGCGCAAGTCAGGCGCAGCCGGCTGATAAGGATATTGCGATCGCAATGGTTGCCAAGCGAGAGTCCGTGTTTGGTGCGATTTATCGGCCTGCTGAAGAGGGTAACCTAGTAGTCGTTAGAGCAGACGGGGTAGTACCGAATGCCAAATGGGCAGAGGTGTTGGCCAGCTGGGAGCGACCTCTTGTAGACGTGACGGCAGCAGCAGGTAAGGGGCTGGCTGAGTCGGTGACAGGTGTGATGGCGTTGGCGACTGCTCGTTACAAAAGAGGCGATCGCCCTGAATGGTCTTCTGTTCTTCCCTTTTATGGTCAGCATCCCGTTCATCGATAGCTGGTAGCGTGGGTAAAACACCCGTAAGTAAAGATGAAATATCTCAAATCGCGGCTATTTTACGATTGGATACTGGCGACTATTGGCGGCGCTCTGTTTGCGAACACGCTGCATATAGCGTATCTGGCAATGCAGCCTGTCGGTGGCGCTGAAGCTTTGCGGGTAGGTTCGCTGCTACTGACGGCTGTGCTAGCAGGCACGCTGACTGGGTTTTGCCAGTGGATTGTGCTGCGGCCCTACCTGAAGAAAGCCTACGGCTGGATTGTTGCTACGGCTACTGGCAAACTGCTGACGATTTTATTAACGCAGACGCTGCTTTCAATCCTCGCCTTTGTTGTGTCGCCCGATGACAGAGTATCGTTTGGCTTGATGAGATTCGTCAGCGCTTTGTCGCTTAGCCTGACCGTGAGCCTATTGCAGTGGCTATTTTTGCGCCGCCAGGTTAGCAACGCGTGGCAGTGGATAGGGTTTAGCTTACTCGCTGATTTAATAGTCCCTCGGCTTTTGGCTTTCGAGGGCCTTGTCGTTCCGCTGGCAGAGACTTCCCTTTTGCAATCTTTCCTCGTTGTCGTTGCGTGGGGCCTGCTCATGGGTGCTATTACTGGCATTCCAATCGTCAACTTTATCGAAACGGGCAAAGACGAGCGACTTAGCACTGGCAATCAGTAGCGATATTATCTGTCTTCTCTGTATTACTCTTTCTGTTCTGTGACGAGCGTAAGGCTAACCCAGGCACCCGCGGCATCGTAGCGCCGAATCAGGCGCTGACGGGTATGGCTGTCGATGAGCCAGCCAACTTCTAAGAAGATGGGCTGACGTGGAGTGATTTGGGTGGGGCAGGTAGAAGAGGCACCGTCGGGTAATAGCAAGACCTGCACAGGCTGCATGCCCTCCTTGAAGAGAATCTGTGAGCCTTCTATCTGGCCAGTGGAGCTAAGAGGGGGACTGTCTGCACCTAGCCGAATCGTTTGGCGGATTTGAGTCGGCCCTATCTGTTCGACCGTAAGCTGCGTATCACTGTAGGTGTCAGGGCGCAGGTCGGCGTATTGTGTGACGGCTTTGCCCTTCCAGGTGCCAACTAGAGCGCTTAGGGAAAGGGCTGGGCGTTCTGGCGCTTCTGTGCCCTGCTTTCGTTCTCGAATGAGCGTAAGCGGCCTTAGCTCATTTTTTTCAAATAGCTGAACTAGCCGCAGTCTGCGATCGCCTGCAATCAGCCCTAGCTCGGCTCCAAAGCTAGAAAACGGTCCCCACTGCATAGACCCTTGCGAAAAGGCCCCGTTTTCAAAAAACAGCGTTGCCCGATTCAGCGAACGGTAGTCCAGTATTTGAACCTGTGGGGGCGCATCTGCGGGGTAGCGCCGCACTTCCTGGTGCATCGCCTTACCCTCATCGCTGGGGGTTAACTCGACTTCTGTCCGTACTTCTGATAAAAATTCTCCCACAGGAGAAATTTGAGCGAACGAGCCCTGCCAGGTCCCGGCATTTTTCAGTAAGCGCTGCCACTGGCTAAGCGTAGGGTTTGACGACCTTTCAAAGGAAGATGTGCTCATAGGACTTATTAAGAAGGGGTATGGAAGATGGCTGTGTAGTAAGCCAAAAGCCTTCTAAACTGTAAAGCGGTGCAGAGCCCCTTTACCCACTTTCTAAAACGACCATGACTTCTAATTCTCCTGATGTCGTAACGCTGCCGAGTAAGGACGAAGCCACCGGCCTTGGGACTTTTGGTGGTGTGTTTACGCCCTCTATTCTGACGATTTTGGGCGTCATTATGTATCTGCGCTTTGGCTGGGTGGTGGGCCAAGTTGGCCTACCGGCTACGCTGATTATTGTCACAATTGCGACATCCATTACGTTCCTCACGGCGCTTTCTATTAGTGCGATCGCGACTGACAAGGTCGTTCGCGCCGGCGGTGCTTACTACATGATCAGCCGTTCGCTGGGCATTGAAACCGGCGGTGCGGTCGGCATTCCGCTGTACTTTGCTCAGGCACTCTCGGTGGCTCTGTACACCATCGGTTTTGCAGAAAGTGTAAAAAATATTTTTCCAGGCGTCTCTATCGTCGTGGTGGCACTCATTACGACGGTGCTGGTGACTGCTTTGGCGTTAGGCTCGGCCGACATTGCCATCAAGGCGCAGTACGTGATTATGGCGGCGATTGCCCTATCGCTGATCGCCTTAGTTTTTGGTAACGATGTTACGCCAATCGCCTCCGATGCGGCCTCTTCTGAGGTTCCTCGCGTCGGCTTTTGGGCCGTATTTGCCGTCTTCTTCCCAGCGGTAACGGGCATCATGTCGGGTGTGAACATGTCGGGCGACCTCAAAGATCCCATTCGTGCCATTCCCCGCGGTACCTTAGCTGCGGTAATCGTCGGCTATGTCATTTATATGGCGATTCCCTTTCTGCTGGTGCTGCGTACACCTACCGCTTCGGACGCGCTGCTGAACTCGGATGTCATGGTGATGAAGCGCATCGCGATCGGTGGCGATTTTCTGATCGATTCGATTGTTCTAGGGGTCTGGGGGGCCTCGCTCTCTAGTGCGATTGGCAGCATCTTGGGGGCACCGCGTATTTTGCAGGCGCTAGCTCGCGACAACATTTTGCCGAGCAGCTTGCGCTGGCTGGGCAAGGGCAACGGGCCTACAGACGATCCTCGGTTAGGGACGCTGTTTACCCTAGGCATTGTGCTGGCGGTGGTGATGATGGGGAGTTTAGATGCGATCGCTCCGGTCCTCTCCATGTTCTTCCTCACCACGTACATGGTGCTCAACATCGCTGCGGGGCTAGAAGGCTTTTTGCAGAGCCCTTCTTTTCGGCCTACCTTTCGCGTGCACTGGTCACTGTCTTTACTAGGGGCTATCGGCTGTATTGCCGTAATGTTTCTAATCAACCCAGTTGCGACGATTGCCGCACTTGTGATCGTTGGCCTAATTTACTTCTGGCTAGAGCGCCGACAAATCGAAAGCACCTGGGGAGACGTTCGCCAGGGCGTCTGGATGACAATTGTCCGCACGGCCCTACTCAACATTGATGACAACGCCGATCCTAAAAACTGGCGTCCTCACCTGCTGGTTCTCTCTGGAACTCCGACTAAGCGCTGGTACTTGATAGAGATGGCCCGTGCCTTCACACACAATCGCGGTCTGATTACGGTAGCCAGCATTCTGCCTAGTGGCTCACGCAGCATTGCTCAACAGGAAAAGGCCGAAGTCACCCTGCGTGACTTCCTGGACCGCAAAGGCATCCAAGCTTTCGCCAAAATCATTACCGCTGACGATCCTTACGTGGGCTCTAGGCAACTGCTAGAAACCTACGGCATGGGTCCGCTAGTGCCTAATACCGTTTTACTCGGTGACACAGAAGATCCTTCACCCGACAGTGTTGAGCGCTACTGCCAAACCATTCGCATGTGTCACGACGCCAAGCGCAACGTGATTATTTATCGCGATGAAGAGAGCTCTGAATCCCCGGCTGATTCGCTTAACCCACCGATGTTTGGTCGCGATCAAAAGCGCCAAATCGATGTGTGGTGGGGCGGTTTGCAGTCCAACGGCGGTCTGATGCTGATTTTGGCATACCTACTGCGCACTAGCTGGCAGTGGCGCTCTGCCGATATTCGCCTGAAGCTGGTTGTCCCAGATGCAGCGGCTGCTCAGGCCGCAGAAGCCAACTTAACGAACTTGACTAATAGCCTACGGATTGGTGCAAAATCTGAAATTATCCTGGCCGAGGGGCGCCCTTTCAATGACATTCTCAAGCAGTCGTCTGCGAGCGCCGATCTGGTCTTTCTGGGCTTGGCGCTCCCCGATAACGACATGATCGAGTACTACCAGATTTTGCAAGATAGAATCGCTGACTTGCCGCCGACTGTACTGGTTTTAGCCGCAGAAAATCTAGACTTTTCTGAGATGCTACAGAAAGACTAATCGTCGTTTATCTGACCTACAACCAGATCGTCTGCCACGAGTTCGATAGCTGGAAAAACGCTCGACCTGAGAGCGGTTCGCCCAACGTACACAGTATCCCGATACTTACCGTCTACCAGCGTCAAGACCGTGACCTGCTTTTGGTGTGGATCGATAATCCAGTACTCAGGAATTTGCCACCGCTCATACTGTTTACGCTTCCAGACATAATCTCGTAAGTAATTCTCGCTAGATTCGCTACCAGGACTAACGACTTCAGCAACAAAAGCAGGTGCATTCATACCCAGAAGAACAGCCTGCTTAGCTTCAGCCAAATGTGTAGGGTCTAAGACCATCAAGTCTGGCTTACGATTGACGCACTTATCTTGACTTGGGTGAACCTGAATTTCCTTATTGCCGGGACAGAGATACCGAAAAAAAGCTAACCCTTTGGCCTTAATGATCGCGGCCATCAGTGCAGAGACTATCAATCGATTGATATCGTTTTCAGTAGGCACTTCTATGACTTCTCCGGTGCTGAGCAGTCGATAGTTACCTTCTGGTGAAAGTTCTTCTGCATCTAGATAGTCTTGATAGGTTTGATAGCGCTTTAGAGTGTAGGTCATTGTGCTGGCTACCCAAGGTGTGTTGCCTGTGAATCAATTAAGTATGTCTGTAACAGCTAGCCTTAATAGTTATTGGTTATATCCAGAATAGCGCTTTCTTTGGTGTCGTATTTTGGGGGATGCAGGCCAGAATCTGACTTTCAGATAACGGCTACGCAACCGCATTGAAAGCGTATGATCTAAGGGTTGGTATGTGGTTGAGGTCGGTTATGGGATGGTTGCGGCAGCTAAAGACGGTTTGGAATGCTGTAAAGATGGGCTTTCTGTTAGGGATAGTCGGTTCGGTAATGGCGATCGCACTCGCAGCGCCTGCGGCTTTAGCGCAAGATAATTCGGTGGACTATACGCTAACCAATCAGGCCGGGAAGGACTTTTCGGGCAAAGATCTGTCGGGCTGTTCGTTTGCGGCGGCAGATGCTCGCGATGCCAACTTTGAAGGGGCTGATATGAGCGGCACGATTTTAACCAAGGCGACTTTTTTGCGTACGAATCTGAAGGACGCAGACTTTACGAAGACGTTTGCCGATCGGGTATTTTTTGATGGGTCGGATATGACAAATGTGGTGTTTGTCGATGCGATCGCAACCAGCAGTTCTTTTGGTGACACCATCATTACAGGCGCAGACTTTTCCGATGCCATCATCGATCGCATTCAGGTGAAGCGGATGTGCGAACGGGCCGATGGCGTGAATCCGGTTACAGGTGTTGCTACCCGTGAGAGCTTAGGCTGCCGAGATTGATGATCACACCAAGTCGTTGATAGGTAATCGTCAAAACGCCTGGTTAATCTACTCAAAAGTTAGATCAACCAGGCGTTTTATTAATTTGGCTATAATCGCTGCCTCAACAGAATCTGTTCCTTACAGCTTGCGCTCTAGGGTTTCATTCAGCTGCTGCATCGTAGCATCTAGCTTTTCAGTGGGTGTGGGTTCTGCAACGACTTCTTCTGTGCGCTTCATCCGCTCAAAAATGCGGATGATTACGAATAAGATAAAGCCAATCACAATGAAATTGATCACAGCGGATAAGAATAAGCCGTACTTAACACCGCCTGCTGATAAGAGTGCAATATCTTCTACCCCTGCTGCGCTCAGTGCGGGCGTGAGGAGTAGGGGCGTAATGATGTCTTCGATTAAGGAAGTGACGATTGCACCGAAAGCGGCACCGATGACGACGGCAACGGCGAGATCAACGACATTGCCACGGAGAAGAAAGTCTTTAAAATCGTTCGCGAAACTGCTGACGGAGCTAGTTGCTCTAGCTCTGGTTTGACGGTTAGCCATGGTAGTTACCTTGTTAAACAGAAGTGATATCCCTTTCAGCAGTAGTCGATGATGAAAGTGCCTCTAGCTGTCAGTGACCACCAAAAGGTGCTATTTAGCCTCGGTTACTGCTGACGCCTGAAAGCCCCTCTCATTTTTCCTTGCTGAGAGTGTATTGGATGCCGTCACAATATCAGTGTTTCCTCGGACTTCCAAGCGCTGATGATACAAGAATGGCTGTAATACTGAGAAACTCGGCAAAAAGTTTAGCTTTCTTTATAAGTGATTTTGCTTAGTGCTCGGGTTCAATTAAGGCTCTGCAATCAAGGTTCTGCAAGTAGAGCCTAAGATGTTGCTTCTTCTGGCGTATACTGCTCGCCTTTTTGCGGATCGCTCCAGTCGCAGAGAAACGTTGTGTCACCCGATAGTCTGGGGTTCCAGGGTTTAGGTGCGATCGCCTCCGAAGCCGCCCACATAATATTGAACAGACCATCCTCACGCACCTGGCCAACGTAGGTTTTCTGAGCGACATGGTGATTAGATGTCATCGTGACAGGACCGCCGGGCGACTGAAATGTCTGTTCGTAAACGGCGGCTCTAACGGCGGCTGTGTCAAACGTTTCAGCCGCTTGAACGGCCTGCGCCCACAGATGCACCATCGAATAGGCCGCGACCATTGGGCTGCCGATCACGCGATCAAATCCGAACCGGTCTTGAAAGGCCGCGCCCCACTTTTCATTGTCGGGTGTCTTAATGGTTTGAAAGTAGGGCCAGGCGGCGTAATGCCCTTGTAAGAAGGACCGGCCGATTTGGAACACTTCTTCTTCCGCAATTCGTAAAGACAGTACAAGATGCCGATCGCTAGAAAGACCTGCGCTTTGGAGCGCCTGAAAAAAGACGCGGTTTTGATCGCCCACTAAGCTGTTCAAGATAATGCCGCCTTCGGGAAGCGCCTGCTCTATGTCGTTAACGACGGGCGACATGTCAATTGCGCTTCCGTTTTCGAGGGGGACGAAGGCTTCTCCAGCCACCTTTCCCCCTTTCTCTTTCAGCAGTGACTTGGCAATTTCGTGCGTCACGCGGTCATTGTCGCTGAGCAGAAAAAAGGATTTTCCCCGATTGTTCAGCATCCAAGTAAGGGCGGGTTCGACCTGTTGGTTGGCGATCGCACCCCCATACAAAATATTTTGAGAGCATGCTTGCCCTTCGTAGGCGCTGGGATACCACAGCAGCTGATTTTTCGCGGTCATCACTGGCAAAATCGCTTTGCGACTCGCGGTTGTAAACCCGCCAAAAATAGCTGTGGTCTGGTGCTGCGTAATCAGCTTTTCAGCCTTTTCTGCAAAGGTCGGCCAGTCAGAAGCGCCGTCTTCTATGAACGGCACAAGCTGCTTTCCGAGTAAGCCGCCTGCTGCGTTGATTTCTTCAATAGCGAATATTTCTGCGTCTACTAGAGGCGCTTCGCTAAATGCCAGCGGTCCGCTCAGTGAGTGCAAAAGGCCGACGGTAATTTCCCCCGCGCCATCTGCGGCCTGATCGGCGTTGGGCGTGGCGCTCTCTGCTATGTCGTCTAGCGGCTGATTGAGCGCGCTAAAGTCTGGTGTGCAGGCGTTAAGCAAAACGCTACTGCCCGTGGCTGTAGCCGCATAGCCTAAGAATTTTCGTCTGCCAAATCTTGTCATATCTTCAGTGATGGAGCGCTAATAGAGCGCTGTGGAGGCGATTCAAAACAGTTGTGACCCTCTGCCCTAGAATAGTCCTCGCCTTGGGCCTTTACAATTGATAAATAACTTTTTATACCGCGCTATGGCGCTGTTCTAGATCACTATTTATTACTGGCCTCTATGACTACTGTTATCGTTGCAACGGGCAATCCAGGCAAGCTAGCTGAGCTCAAAGATTATCTACAGGTGCTCGACTGGACGCTAGCCCTGAAGCCCGCTGATATTGAGGTGGAAGAAACTGGTAAGACGTTTATTGAAAATGCCAGGCTAAAGGCGTCTGAAGTGGCGAAGCTCACAGGGAAATGGGCGATCGCAGATGACTCTGGCCTTTCTGTGCTGGCGTTAGGCGGTGCGCCAGGTGTGTACTCGGCTCGCTACGGTGATAGTGATGCGGACCGGATTAATCGGGTGCTCAAAGAGCTGGGTGATGAGCGCGATCGCCGGGCTGAATTTGTCTGTGCGATCGCCCTATCTCGTCCAGACGGTACTATCGCGCTCGAAACCGAAGGCCGTTGTCCGGGGTCAATCTTGACAGAAGGTCAGGGCGCAGGCGGCTTTGGCTACGACCCTATTTTCTACGTCACCACCCAGGGCAAGACCTTTGCCGAAATGACGCATACAGAGAAAGAGCGCTACAGCCACCGAGGCATCGCATTTGACCAGCTAATGCCACAGCTGAAGGCGCTAGATATTGGTTAAAAGCGCTAGATATTGGCTAAAAGTGCCAGATGTCGGCTGAAGGCCTTTGTCTGCTAACCAGTAATGTTGGCCAGTGACGCTAACCGATGAGATTAGCTTGCTAGGCTGCTCAGTTTTAACACCGAAGGGCTCTCTCAATTTTATGACCGTGCTATTCCGTAAGAAGGCGGTATTTTTTGCTGAAAACGGTCATTTTTGTCTGTAACATCAAACGCTCTTAATATTTTTCACCGACGCTGTTCCAATCACTTTAGTTGATGGGAAGGATACTTCTGTCGGGCGGATTCGTTCGGCATTTTTGGATTGTTCCCTCCGCTGTTCGGAAAAATATTCACATGAGCAACACCCTTCGCCTGTCCATCTTTAGCCTAATTGTGATATTTTCCAGCGGCACCCTCAAGCCTTTCAGCCTGACGTTTACCCAGGCAATGGCCGCTTGCCTCTTAGAAGGTGAAAAGCCCGCTCCTCAAGGCGATGTCATCACCACTACAGACAGCTCAGAAGAAGAACCGGAGCCGCCTTCGGGCAATCGTCCTGAATCTGGAGATACGGTTATTTGCGCTGACGGTAACGATGCGCAAGGCGTTTACTCGCTCGACGCTGACAATGTTACCGTCCAGATTCAGGGGCCAGAAGGTGGTATCGAAGTCGCCGGCGAACTCCCAGGAATTGTGCTTGCCAACGGAGCGAAGATAACAGTTGAAGGGCCCAATCGTCCGATTACGACCGCAGGCGATAGCGCCCCTGCAATTGTGGTGCAAGACGGTGCCACCATTACTATCAATGGCATTGTGTCTACCGCTGGCGAAAACTCAGCAGGCATTACGACGGGCAGCAACGCCAAAATTACCATTCGAGAAGGCACGGTTAGTACCAGTGGGTCTGCTTCGACTGCGATCGCCACAGGTAGCACCTCAGCCATTGACCTCATCGGGACTGCGCAGGTTTCAACCAGTAGCGCCAACGCCACTGCCATTTTGCTCGCAGGCGAAAACAGCAATCTGGACGTTGGCGCAACGGCCAGCGTAACAACTGCTGGCAGTGGTGCCAATCCTGTCCGGGTAGAGGCTGCCAACGGCGAGGTTACGGTCTCAGGCGCAGTCAGCTCTGCGGCTCAAAGCGCTAGCGCGGTGCTTAGTAATGCAGAAAATACGGTTGTCAACGTGGCCGCAGGGGGCGTTGTCAGCACGCAAGGAGCCGCTGCGAATGCAATTGAAATTAGAAGTACAGGCGCAAAGATTACGGTAAGTGCCGGGGGAGAAGTCAGCGTTTTTGCCAGTGATGCCGCGGCTGTGGTGTCTGGCAGAAATGCTACCGTCAATGTTGCCGGTAAAGTGTCAGCGGCAGCAGCGGATAGCCAGGGCGTGGTGGTTGGCGATGGTTCTTCGCTGAGCGTACAGGGCGGCGGCGCAGTGACGACCTCATCATCGGGCGCTCAAGCCGTTGTGGTTGAAGAAACCGCTAGTAGCGCGACCATAACCATTGAGTCAGGCGGCCAAATTGCAGCAGCAGGCGCAGCCGTCGTTGATAATGGCGCGACTAATACCACCTTAGAGATTGGTGGTCAGGTTTCTGGGGGTGGTTCTGGGTCTGTGATCGCTCTAGGGGCAGGCAGTGACACCGTGACGGTCAATGGTTCTGTCACCAGCAATAGTGAAAGCCCCGTAATTGATCTAGGTGAAGGCGACGATATCCTAAACGATAACTCTAGCCAGCCCATCTCAGGTCCGGGGCAGCTTGCTTCGGGGGGTGGCGGTACAGATACGCTGAATCTCAACAACGGCAAACCGAACGATTCGGCTGACTACAGCGGCTTTGAGGCCACTAACGTCGGCAGCAACACCACAGCAGGCGATCCTGCTTTCGGCCAAGGGTCTACCTACAATGTCACAGACGATCAAAGTGGGAACCGAATTACAGTAGACCCCGGTAGCCAGGTCAATGTTCAAGGCGATGGCCGAATCGATTTGAGATCGGATGCTGCGGGCGGTATGGGCGGCGGTGTGACGGCCTTCGAGCCTGGCGCTACCGCGAATATTCAAACCGAGAACACAACGGGCACACAGCCTACACAGGAATTCTCTAATACGACTTTTGCTGAAGGCACGAGGGTCGCCTCAAGTTCTAACTTTGTCAGAGGTGTCGCTTCTAACAACGCCACCACTGGGCGCGGAGAAATCGCGATTCAGTCAGACTTTACCAACCAAATTGAGGCAGAAAACGTGTCTATGTTTGGTGCGGCGCTCAACGCTATAACGGATAGCGGACTGCTGACGGCTGAACAGCAAGTGACCCTCAATGAACTGATTAGCCAGGCATCAACGCCTGACGATGCCAAAGCGTTACTCTCTGATATGGCTGGAGAGGTAAGAGCGCATGCTGCTGCCACAGGTGTTCGCGTTGCCACACTATTCAACAGCGTTTTACTGCCGTCTAGCACGCGGGTTGATAGTCGGCGCTCAGATATCTCTATTATTTCGGAGACCTCAGATAATCCGCTGAACGATACGACGGCTATCGGCAACGGTGCCTGGATTTCTGGCTTTGGTGGCCTGCTAGATGCAGAAGAGGACGACCTATCAACGGGGTTTGATTCCAACACTTACGGAATTGCTGTGGGCTATGACCGGGCAGTCAATGTTGGTGAGTCAGGAAAGGCTGTGTTTGGTGCGGGCGTTGGTTACGGTAGCACAAACGTCAATGGGATTAGCGATTCTGCAGATGTGACGACGTACTCGCTCGGCGCTTATTTTGAAGGCAATAGCGGCCCCTTAGCTGCGCACGTAGCGGCGTCTTACAATTCTCAAAACATTAGTGGTGATGGTGAAGACAGCAGCGGCGGCGTTTTTGTAGCGGAAGCGGAAGGCTTTTATAATCTGCGCTCAGATGCCAAGCTAGCGGTAGGACCGATAGGGCGCTTGAGCGGCGCGTTTGGTAGCTATAGCGGATTTGATACCGACAGTGACACCTTCAAGGTGAGCTACGACAGCGCTGATGTCAGTCAGCTAATGGCCGGGCTAGGCGTTAGAGTCGGCGGGCAGAGTCAGGTGGATGTTGGGCTGCTATCGCTGAATTTGGATTTGCTATACGAAACTGCGCTGAGCGATGATACGGTGCAATTTGATGGTCAGCTGGCGGGCAACGATGTCAGCATTGGCTCACCTTTTGCCAATAGCAACGGTCTTTACATTGGAGCCGAGGCGGCGCTGTCTATTTCAGAACGAACGGCTGTCGGCTTCCGATACCAGGGCAATTTGGGTGACAGCATTCAATCTCACACGGGTGAGATTAAGTTTTCTGTGCTGTTCTAAGTGAACCTGTGATTTGCTTCAAAAGAGGGGTCCCTTGTTAACAAGGGACCCCTCTTTTATGTTTCTCAAGACGGCTGTGGAGTGAACGCTCACAGACTTAGTTGCGCTCAGTCGCTTTCAGTTGGACTCAGTCACGCTCAGTCGCCCAGTGCTATCAGCCGCTGAGCGCGACTGTTTGCGCAGTATTGTCGCTAAATAAAGCTTATGCAGCGTTGTTCTTGTTGATCAGGTCTTGAACCTGTACAAGCGCAGCTCTAAAAATGTTAAAACCCGCCCACCCAGCGGCGATGAGTAGGGGTGAAAGCACGAGCGCAACACGGATATCCATTTTTAGTCCTCTCCAGAATTTTTGCTTAAAAGGTTGTAATAATCTTCTCATATAATTTAGCATCACCCTGGGATAACGATGACAAATACTGCAAAAAGATCCGTCGCGATGATTACGGGAGCCTCTAGTGGTATTGGGCTAGCGATCGCACACCGACTGGCCAAAGCAGGCTACGATCTCGCGCTTTGCGCCCGCCGTCAGGAGCGGCTAGAGGCGGCTAAAAAAGACCTCGCGCAGTATGATACTGAGGTCTTAATTCAGTCAGTAGACTTGCGCGATGAAGCCGCTATTCTCAGCTTTTTTGCAGCCGTAAAAGACCGCTGGGGGCGGCTCGATGTGCTGGTTAACAACGCGGGGCTAGGTCACAAAGAATCGTTGACCGCAGGGAAGACCGAATCTTGGCGAGAGATGTTAGATGTTAACGTGCTAGCACTTTGTATTTGTACGCGTGAGGCGGTGCAGCTAATGAGGCCCGCCCAGAAAGGACATATCGTGCAGGTTAGTTCAATGTCAGGGCACCGGGTGCCCGCCATTACCGGACTGTATTCGGCTACTAAGTTTGCGGTGCGGTCTTTGACAGAAACGTTGCGCAGAGAATTGCGATCGCAAAACAGCCCTATCCGCGTATCCTCCGTCAGTCCCGGCATTGTCGAAACTGAATTCGCTGAAAAGTATTATCAGAGCGCTGAAAAAGCGCAGAATACATACGGTCAATTTCCGGTATTACAGGCCGTTGATATTGCAGAGGCGGTAGCGTATGCAATATCGCAGCCCGCTCATGTTGAGGTCAACGACATCTTAATGCGCCCAACGCAACAGTCTTCGTGATGCCCTAATGTCGCTCCTTTTCTCTACCTATGAAGCGTCTTGTTTTAAGTGAAGCGTCTTGTTTTAAGGGGATGCTTGCCTAAGAGATTACTTCCAGCTCGTCTTCGTGTAGGTGCGCCTTAAACGGACGCTTAGCACCTTCGACTTCAAACGACGCCACAATTTGATAGTTAGGACTGATCGGTCGGCCTTCATAATCGGTCAAAATCTCTGAAACAACCCCTTCCATCCCCTCTACATTGAAGGGCTGGTTGCGATGTTTGGGGTGGTTAAACAGTGTGAGCGGAGCGTTGACACGAATGCGATCGCCAACTTTCATGAGAGATATATAAGTGAATTAATCAGGTATATTCTCTCACAGCACTGCCGCTCAACCACCGCGCCAGTCAACTACCGCGCCAGTCAATCACCGCGCCAAGATAGCTGCTCTTTTCACTTGTCCTACTCTGGTGCGGCGTCCTCCGGCGTGACAGTCTCAGTATCCTGAGTAGCCGGTGGTAATAGCTCTTCAGCAGTGGGCTCAATTGCCCGCCACAGCAGCCAGGCCACTGACCCAATAACGCCTGCCACAATCAGGGCTAAAAGCGCCGTTACCCATCGCTGCGCCTTTGCGGGCGACTGCGAAGGCTCAACACTGAAGTCCTCCATCTCTTCGGCGGTCAGCGGCGTATCGTCGTCGTCGTCTTCGCCGTACAGCAGCGCTCTAGACGCTGGCGTTAGGGTCACAGGTGGCTGCGGCAAAGTTGCCGTGGCGCTTCTGCCCGTACTTCTTGTCAGTGCTCCTGATGACCCTACCGTCGCACTAACAACGACTTCTCTATGACCTGAGCGCGTCATCTCTCCTTGTCTTTGCGCGTTGCCATTGCGGCTTTGCGCAGCCGCCAGCGCAGCCTCATCGGCGACGGCGGTCATTATGGCGTTCATCAGCACGACGGCGACATTGTCATGCCCATTTTTCTGATTGGCCAGTTCAATCCACGACTCTACAGCGGCGTCTAGCGGCACAATCTGCTTAACAATTAGCCCCACGTAGTTCGCCCAAGAGGCCTCTACCTGATGGTTGTCGCTCAATCCATCAGAACATAGAAGTAAGACGCCACTCGACTCGAACAAAAATCGCTGAGTGTGTGGCTGCAACTTGTCATATTCCTGCACGCCAACGGCTTGGCTCAGTGCCTGGGCGTTGGGGCGTTTGCTCGCAGTAGCGTAAAAGCTGTGGCCTGCACTGACTTCTTTTCCGGCAATGTCATCATCTACTGTGAGCAGCTGGCAGTGCTCTGGCGTAATCCAGTAGGCGCGGCTGTCACCAATGTGGGTCAGGTACAGTTCATTGACTTCGGTCGGTCCTTCGGGCGTCTCTACGCGCTGCGGCAATACTAGTGCCATGACCAGCGTCGTGCCCATTCGCTGCCGGTCGGCCCGGCCCTGCTGATCGTTTTGTTGCGCAATCAGATTGTTCGCAACTCGAATAGCGGCTTCGATTTGGTCAATCACCACCTGGGGAGGAATTGCTTTTGGCTGCTCCATCGCTTCGGCGAGGAGCCCACGGAGCTGCAGCTGGAGCGATCGCACCACTCGCTGGCTTGCGACTTCACCGCCTTCATGCCCCCCAACCCCATCGCAGACAATTGCCAGTCTGGGCAGCAGCGGCAAATCGGCAGTTCCTGTACGCTTTAGCTCAGCTCGGCTGGGGTAGCAAGCGTCTTCATTCCGAGCCATTCGCGGCCCCGTGCTCGTAGCACCTGCCACTTGAAACGACATCGTGTTGCCAGCGGCCTCTTGCAGGAGCCGGGCGTTAACCTGTTCTTTAATGCTGTCAAAATCGGGCGCTTCTTCTTTTAGCTGCTTGCAGACTGAGCGAATCATCCGAGCAATTTCCGGCTTTGCGGCAGGCAGGTAAATGCCCTCCCACGCATTGGCTAAGTCTGCGTAGGTTGGCGCAGTTGGATTCGTCGATAGGCCAATCAGGCGGACTCGCCAGGCTTCGACTCTGATATTGCTTTTTTTCAGTAGGCTGGCCGCAGCGCCAAAGCTTTGCAGGGGCTCCCATAGCGCAATCATTTGCCAGAGCCAGTAGACCTGACGAAAGGCCGTGGCTTCTGGCCATACTTTAGCGATCGCACTCATTAGCTGGCCCTGCCGGTTCACCGGTACATTGCTGAGCAATAGCACCGCCTCGCCAGAGTCTTGATGGCAAATGCCATAGACCCCTGGCAAATTGAGCTGATACGGATAGGCCTTCAGGTATGGCATTGCAAAGCTGGGTACCGGCTCAGGTACCTTCGGCGTTTCGTCTGGCCGAGTATCTAGCCAAATTGAAGGTGCTACCACCTTGTAGCGTCCATCGACCAGATCGCCAATCGGAATCTTATTCGTGCCGTGGCCCAAGGCCCAAACGTACTGTTTGAAGGGATATTTGCTCTCTTCACCGTTCATATGATGTCGCGCTCAGCGAGGGTATTGCCGTTAAATTAGGTCTATGGTAAGGGAAAAGGGATTTAGTGCAAATAAATTTGCTCGAATGGATCACGATTACAGCTTTTGATCAGGTTTTAACCCAGTTTTAATGGTGATCTCAGTGTAATTTTGACTGGAAACGCCCGTAAAAATACTGAGGTTAACAGTGAGTTTTTACCAGATCAGTCAGGTGGCGTAAAGTTCCTTTTCCGTCGTAGGGACACTTGGGAAGATGCTGCACTAGGCTATAGGGGATAACTCAATATAAAGACCGCTGAGCGCGTTTGCTCAGTCTCAGTTGATATGACTCCTGCCTTAATCTGGGTAATTGTGGGTGTAGTGCTCTGCCTAATGGAACTCCTGCTACCCACTGCATTTATCGAATCTGCCTTCGGTATCAGCGCATTTGCCGTCGCCATCCTTTCGTTCGTGGTGAAAGGGACCAACTATCAAATTGCCCTGTGGATGGTGCTTTCCCTGCTGGTTTTTTGGGCGCTCAAGCGATTTATTCCCAACCACACCGCGCCCACGCTAAAAGAAGCGACCGAAGCCAGAACGACGACTGCGATTTTGCCGGGGCAAACGGGAAGAGTGATTTACGACGGCAATTCGTGGCAAGCTCGCTGCGAAGACCATGAGGTGTCCATTCCTTCTGACCAGGAAGTTTTTGTGGTAGAGCGCAAAGGCAATACGTTAATTGTTATTCCGCTGAGCAGTTTTCAATAGAAACATCTTTTCGTACTAACTATCTATTCAGGCTATCTATTCAGGGCAATACGTCCCCTATTTAAAACAAAGGAGCCCGGCCTCTTATGAACCCTTATGCAATTCTTCTTTTTCTCGCACTAGGCGGCGGTGTTGCCAGCAAATCTGTTCGCATCATCAACCAAAGCGATGAAGCCCTGGTTGAAACGTTGGGCCGCTACAACGGCAGGAAGCTAATGCCTGGGCTCAATTTCACGCTGCCCTTTGTAGATCGCATGGTGTATAAAGCCACCGTGCGCGAAAAGGTGTTAGACGTGCCACCACAGCAATGCATCACCCGCGACAACGTATCCATCAGCGTAGACGCGGTCGTGTACTGGCGCATTGTAGATATGGAAAAGGCCTACTATAAGGTCGAGAATCTTCAGGCTGCGATGGTAAACCTCGTACTTACCCAAATTCGCGCTGAAATCGGCAAGCTAGAGCTAGACGAAACCTTTACCGCACGCGCTGAAATTAATGAGCTGTTGCTGCGTGAGTTAGATATCTCTACCGATCCGTGGGGCGTGAAAGTCACCCGCGTAGAACTCAGAGATATTTCTCCTTCAAAAGCGGTTTTAGATTCTATGGAACTGCAGATGACCGCTGAGCGGCAAAAGCGCGCCGATGTTTTGACGTCTGAAGGTGAGCGCGAAGCAGCCGTTAACTCGGCAAGAGGCCGAGCTGAGTCTGCGGTCCTTGATGCAGAAGCGCGTAAAAAAGCCGTTGTTTTAGACGCTCAAGCAGAGCAGCAGTCGATTGTGCTAAAAGCGCAGGCCGAGCGGCAAGAATTAGTTTTAAGAGCCCAGGCAACCTCTGAAGCTTTAGATGTGATTGCTAAGCGTCTCAAGAACGATCCAAATGCTCGCGAAGCTTTGCAATTCATCTTGGCGCAAGACTATTTGAATATGGGTCGTCAGATTGGTGAAAGCGACAGTAGCAAAGTCATGTTCTTGGACCCGCGCAGTATTCCTGGCGCGCTAGAGAGTATGAAGTCTATTGTGGGCGACGCTGAAGTTGGGTAATCAGCATCTGCACTTGCTCTGAGCGTCTTTCAGATTTTCGATAAGCCAGCCAGAGGGTGTTGCTGACATCTTTTTCTGGTTTTAGAATCAGGCGGAGTCTTTTCTGCTCTACTGAATCTGCGCAGAGATAGTCTGGTAAAACGCTGTAGCCCAGTCCTTGGACGATCGCACTTCTAATCCCTCTCAAATCTGGAATCACAAACTGCGGATTGATAGCTAGCCGGTGGCCAAAAACGCTGCGCCAAAACCGCCGGATGATGGGTAGCTCACTGCTGTAGGCAATCCACGGCTGCGCCTGAATCCATTCGCTAAGCGCCACTAGATCCGAATGAGCAGAGAGGGAGGGGTCTAAAGAGGGCGGCCCAAAGAGACAGAAGGTTTCTGTAAAAATAGGCTGATATTCTAGTTCAGGCTGAGAGATCTTTTGAGTGGCGATCGCGCAATCGACTTCTCCTTTTAGCAGCGCCTGAACCAACTCTTTTGCTAGGCCAAACGTAACGTTCATTTCCATCGTTGGCGAACCATCGCTACGAAAAGCATGCGCTAGCTGACCCAACACATACTCACTAAAAAAGTCAGTAGGTGCGCCCAGCCGAATGATCCGAGGGGCCATTCCAATACTCCCCTGCCCAGAAATTCCTGCAAGCGTTTCGACAGCACTGACAGCCTGGTTGTACAGCCGTTTGCCCGCTTCAGTTGGCAGCATCTGTCGTGGCATCCGTTCAAAGAGCGCTATCCCTAGCGCCGCTTCTAGCCCTGCTACATGCTGGCTCACTGCTGGCTGAGTCAGGTGCAATCCTTTTGCTGCGCCCGAAACGGTCCCTGATTGATACACGGCAACAAAACTGCGGTACCACTCCAAACTAACCATAAATATATTTATGCATAGAGAAACTATTCATTATTTGTATTTTAGTTTTAGTGCCCATAGCATGAAGTCAGCGGTCAAAAAAATGACTCGAAGGTGCTTTAGAACCGCTAGAAGCTCTAACTATCAAAGGTTTTCAATATGTCTCAAAAAGTTTTAGTTGTTTTGACTAGCCATAATACGCTCGGTGATACCGGAAAAGAGACAGGATTTTATCTCTCAGAAGTCTCCCACCCCGTTGCTGTGTTCGATAGAGCCGGTTTCTCGGTTGACTACGTGAGTCCAAAAGGGGGCGAAGCTCCCATGATTGGCGTAGATAGAGAAGATGATATCAACGCTAATTTTTTAGATGACGCAGACAAGATGGCGCAGGTAAAAAACACGCTGAGCCCTGCGCAGGTGGATCCGGCTGACTATGCGGCTATTTTTTATGCGGGTGGTCATGGCACGATGTGGGACTTTCCCAATGCTGAGGATTTGGGTGCGATCGCTGCCAGCATTTACGAAAAAGGCGGTGTCGTCGGTGCCGTTTGCCATGGCCCAGCAGGCCTGGTGCCTATTCGGCTCAGTACGGGTGAAGCGCTAGTAGCAGGCAAGGAAGTCGCAGGCTTTACCAATCAAGAAGAAGAGGCTGTTGGCTTAAGTGAAGTCGTGCCCTTTTTGCTAGCTAATAGATTGACTGAACTAGGGGCCACCCATACGCAGTCCGATAACTTTGAGCCACATGTGGTGAAGTGCGATCGCTTAGTGACCGGTCAGAACCCAGCTTCCGCGAAAGGCGTTGGCGAAGCGATCGTTGGACTGTTGGCGGATGAGTAAAACCTGCTAGAGTGAGCTGTCCCTACGTCAAATCCATACATCATTAGTTGCGGTTAGCTCACTTGTGGAAGCCCCTGTATTCACTACACCTCTCGGCTCAATCAGCATGGCCTGACACTCTTCTGCTGCGCGAGTACAATGCTCTAATCCTCTTGGAATGACAAATAGTTCGCCTGCTTTTACTATGACAAGGCGATCTTGAAATTCAATTTTCATCTCACCCTCAAGCACCAAAAATACCTCATCGGTATCAGGATGGCTGTGCCAAACAAAATCACCCTGAAACTTCACCAGCTTGAACTGATAGTCATTCATCTCAGCAATGACCTTTGGAGACCAATGTTCAGAAAACTTAGCGAACTTTTTCTCTAAGTTGATCACGCTATTCATCTATCTGTCCCTTTCCAGAGATTCTTGCTATTTGTATCTCAGCTTTCTGGTTTTAGCTTGCTTGAGTATAGATAGGGGCAAACGAAAATATAGATTTGTCGAGTCAACGGATGTTGTAGAGGCGGCTGTCGCGAATTTGAACGACGGGGTAGTCGAGCTGTCTGACTATCATCTCATCGTGAGTGGTGACAACGACCGTAATGCCGATACTGTTGAGCTTACGTAAGATGCTAAACACCTGTCTGGCGTTATCACCATCCAGGTTGCCAGTAGGCTCGTCGGCTAACAATAGCGGCGGCGTGCCGACGACCGCGCGGGCAATACTTGCTCTTTGCTGCTCGCCGCCCGATAGCTGAGAGGGGAAGCGATTGGCTTTATCTTGTAGGCCGACCATTTTGAGGGTGAGGGGTAGGCGGCGGTCGATTTCTTTGCGGCTGTAGCCCTGAGCATGGAGCACAAAAGCGACGTTTTCAGCGACAGTACGGCGAGGAATCAGCTTGTAGTCTTGAAAAATGACGCCGATGCGACGGCGTAGCATGGCGAGCCGGTTGCCTTTGAGCCTGGTAATTTCCTGGCCGTTGATGTGGATGTGCCCTGAGGTTGGCCGCTCTTGACCATAGAGCATTTTAAGAAGGGTAGATTTGCCTGCGCCCGAGGGCCCGGTGATAAAAAGAAAGTCACCTTTGTTTAGGGTGAGATTGATATCTTGCAGGGCAGGGGTGCCATTTGGGTAGGTTTTGCTAATCTGGCTGATGCTGATGATGGGTGCTGGTGACGGGTCAGCTGGAGGGGATTGCTGGGACGTCGGTTGCGCGTGTGTTTGAGCCTCGGCCATGCGTTCGACCAAGGGCTGCGTCGCTTCACGGCGTCTAGGCTTAGGGGCTGCTTTTTTGAAAGCTTTAGGCGAAAGAATTGAGATCATGAAAGCAGTAGTGATATAGCGCTGGCCCTTTACTTTCGCCGAGGTGAAAAGCAATAGCCTTTACTTGGTCAAGGCAAAGTGCAGAACTTCCCACAGCGATCGCTCTGGATTCAAAGTGCCCTTTCAAATCTCATGAATCATCAACGGTTGATGTCTCCACGACCCAAAAATATTAAATTGCGGCCCATTATCCGTTGGTTTACGCAGGGGGCTAGGTCGCCTTCTGTTTGGTGGGCCTAGCCAAACCACTGAGTAATCAGCTGAGCCATTTCGCCACTGGCTTTTATCTCGGCAATAGCACGGTTGATATCGCGCCGCAGGGGGGAGTTTTTAGGCAGCGCGATCGCACTGCCTGTAGGTTCGTCTGCGGGTACTAGCTGCGCTTCAAAGTCAGGATACTGCTGCAAATAGTTATCGGCGATGTTCGCTTCGACCAGTGCACCTTCAATGACGCCAATATCTAGCGCTTCAAAGACTTCTTCAAGGGTAGGGTAGGTCACGATATCGAGCTCAGCTAGCTCGTCAGTGGTGTTTGCGTAACGGGCCTGCACGCTGTCGTCCAATAGGCCGATGGTTTGGTAGCGTAAGTCGCGCGATCGCAAATACCCATCGTAGGAAATGATTGAATGCCGAGAGCGATAGTAAATATCAGAGAAATCTACCTGTCGCTTACGGCTGCGGTTCGGTTCTAGCGCCGCCATTGCCATATCCACTTCGCCGTTTACCAGCGCCGGAATGAGTTCACCAAACTCCAGATCGATCACGGTTAGCTCACGCTCTAGCCGCTCGGCAATCAGCTTGGCTAGGTCAATATCAAAGCCAACAATCTCTGGATCGTCGTCACGACTATCACGGGTTGATGCGCTGGTCGCTGAGTCTGCTTCCAGCACCTGCTCGTAGGGTGGGTAGTTGGCGGTAGTCGCCATCAGCAGTGTCTTACTATTACGACGGTTCGCTCGAACCGAGTTGCCCGCCGCATTTTCGAGGGCTGGCTCTTCTTCAGTAGCGCGACGATTGTTGAGCGACGTGCAGCCCGCAGATACCAATGGAAGAGCCAATCCTGTTAAAAACCAACGCCGCTTCATGGCTACTTACTGTCCTATTCTTGCGGTTTTTCGTTCGGTCATTTGATACCAAAAAGAGGCCCAAACGAAGTGGGGAAGTGCCAGCATCCGCCGCCACCGCCAGGGCTCTTGATACAACCGATACAGCCATTCTAAGTGAGCCTTGCGCATCCACTTGGGCGCACGCTCTTTTTTGCCAGACCAAATATCGTAGCTGCCACCTACGCCAATCCAGACAGCATTCGGGCACAGATGGCGATGATGGGCAATCCAAAACTCCTGACGCGGCACGCCTAGCCCGACAAAAATGACGTCTGGTTGAACCTGCTCTAGCCGGTCTAAAAAAGCCTGTAGGGCGTCTCCTTTAACGTAGCCATGTTGAACAATCGCCAGGTTTAGCTGGGGCGATCGCGATCGCCAAGCCGCAGCAGCAGCTTCTACGATTTCAGGCTTACCGCCGTAGAAAGCAACTTTGGTGTCAGCGCCTAAGCTATCGAGCAAATTTGCCGCTAGCTCAATGCCTGGATATCGACGAATGTTTTCTCTTTTGATCAGCCGAAAAAATAGCTCAACGCCTGAGCCATCCGGTGCTACCAAATCAGCGGAGCGAATGAATTGCTCTAGCTGTTTATCTTGCTGAGCCTGCATACACATCTCAGCGTTGATGGTCACCACATGGGTGCCTTGCTTTCGCGCAATGCGCTGGTTAAGCCATTGCACGTAATCTGAACTTTGGTGCACGGGTAGGCCCATGACTGACCTTGTCGTTAAGTCTGTCGTTTCTGCCACGAATTCAACCCGTCACTGCGCTTGTAAATCACCTATTTCTGCTTTTAACTTGCTGCTCTTAACTTTCCGCGTTTAACTTTCCGTGTTTAACTTTTCGCTTTTAACTCTAGCGGTTTACGAGGATTCCTTAATAGTCTTCCTCTTCGTATTCCATGACTTTTTTCTTAGGAATATTTAGCGGCTTGGCCTCGATCAATTCTTCTTCTTTGACCGGCTCACCCCAAACATCTCCAGTGACGTCTACTTCTTCTACCGGTGCATCCACAATTTCTGGCGGCGCGGGCCTTTGCGGCGGCGCTTGAGGCGGTCTTTGAGCCGGTCCTGAATCTCTTCTCTCTTCTCGTTGGGGCTCCCGCTGCATTTCTCGCTGGGGCGGCGCGTCTTCTCTCCAGCGCTCTTCTACAGCCGGGCGGCTGCGAGCGTTGTCCCAGCGAGCTTCGTTTTTAGTACCAGAAGGCAGCTGATTCGAGGCCGAAACTGGCATAACATAGCCGTCACTCAGCCCTCTCTCCCAGGGGGGGGTACCCAATCCTAGACGTTCTAGCAGGCCCATGCTGAGCTGAATCAGCTTCTCTTCACTGCCTTCAAATACTATGATTCGGGCAGGGCCAGTACTGACAATTTCTTCTACCGGCAGCTCATAAGTGCTCACCACCTGGTCTGGAATTTGGGGCAGACCAACTGAAGCAACGACAACGGTTTCTAGCTTGCCCGTGATCACATCAAACTTTAAGCCGCGCACTCGGCCTAGCACTTCGCCCGATTCGGTAATCACTTCGCTATTGACCATGCTGCTAAAGGCCATGGTGTTGATATCGCCATCGAGTACGGTGTCGTCATCGACCAAAATGACGTCGCCCATCTGACGAATATCGCTCAGCAGCATCGACCTTTCGTTGTTGGCGATCACCTTCGAGAGCATGTTTTCTTGTAGCCCTACCGCCATCACTTCTAGGCGATCCATATCTACCCACAGCTGACTAACGACACCCAGTCGTCGCCCGTTGCTACGGGTAATGACCTGGGTCCCTACAATGTCAGAGCGGAGTCGGCTTTGTTCAAAAGTCATGGCGGTTCAGAGCGACCTAAAATGGCCAGCACTATAAAAGTGTCGCGGCAGCTTGAGGGACTATACCTTATTAAAAGCCCATTGTATCGAATTGCTTACCGTTTCTGTGCTTGGGGAATGCCGAACAGCTGGCCTGTTTAGGTTGCCTTTGCCAGGTTAATGCCGAGTACCTGTGTGTAAGCCCCTCTAGCTTGGGTTACACCGATTGTCCGCTGGGCGGCTTCAATCATGGGGCGACGGAGGCTAACAACGATGAACTGGGCCTGTTTTGCCTGGTGCTGAATCATTATTGAAAGCTATTCGACGTTGGCACCATCGAGAAACAAATCGACCTCGTCAAAGGCGTAGAAAGGGGAGGGGCGGTAGCGCTGAAGGGCAAAGATAAAGCTAAGCGCGGTCAGCGACTTTTCACCACCAGACATAGAAGCCAGACGGCGAACCTGTTTGCCTTTGGGGTGGGCTACGAGTGTAAGGCCGCCAGCAAAGGGATCGTTGGCGTCGTCAAGCTGAAGGTGACCGTCGCCGTCAGAGAGTTCTTCAAAAATGGATTGAAAGTTGGTGTTGACGGCGTCAAAGGCTTCTTTGAAGGCTTCCTTGCGTAGGGTGGTGAAGTTTTCGATCCGCAGCAATAGCTCGGTGCGCTCTTCTTCGAGGGTTGTGAGCTTGTCAGTTAGCTCTTCTAGGCGCTCTAGCGTGCGTTCGTATTCTTCTAGAGCCAGCATGTTCACAGGCTCTAGGGCTTCTAGCCGTCGCTGCAAAGACTTTAAAGACTTATGGAGCTCTTCTAGCGTGAGGTCTTCTGGAATTTCTGGCAGTGGGTCGGGTAGTTCTAGTGCCTGCTGTTCAATGGTTTTTTCAATATCTTGCAGCAGCTGCTGGCGCTGCGTCTGCGTTTCTTGTAGCTTTTGCAGCTGCCATTGGTTTTGCTGCTGCTCGTTTTGCTCGGTTTTGTACTGCCGTTCTACGGTGTCTCGCGCATTTTTTTCTTGCTTGAGCTTGTCGTCTAAGATGGCGATCGCACTTTTGGTTTGAGCAATGGTTTCTTGCAAAGTTTGCTGCTGTTTGGCAATCTCACTTTGCTGGTTGATTTGCTGCTGCTGCTGCGATCGCAATCCAACAATCTGCTCATTTCCTAGCTTTATTCTTTCTTGTAGCCGCTGCTGCCCTGCCGCCAAATCCTGCTGCCGTTTCTCTGCAACTCGCAGCCTCTCCTGCTGCTCGTTCAGCTGCATTTCAACGGCTCGCACCGCGCTCTGTGCCTGCTGCCAATCGCTGTGGCTTTGCTCTTTCTCCAAATCAGCCAGCTCTTGGCGCTTGGCCTGTAGGGATGCTTCCTGGGCAGGCAGCGTTTGCGCTAGCTCACCCAGACGGGTTTTCGCCTGCGCATATTCCTGATCAGCTCGGTCTAGCTGAGCCTTTGCCTGGTTCAACCGCTGCTCTAGCGACTTTCTCTGGCTTTCCGCCTGACTCGCCTTCAGCTCGTCTTCCCGGTAGCTCTGGCGAGCGTCGATCAGCGCCTTAGATTTTTCTTTCACCTTCATGGTGAGCTGCGCCACTTTCTGCTCGCAGCGGATCAAAATTTTGCTGATTTCGGCCAAGCGGCTTCTCAGTTCTACCGCTTCTTGTGACTCGCCAGCGGATACCGTGCCAAAGTGCAGCCGCCCGCGCTTGCGTAAGCTGCCGCCGGTCATCGCACCGCTCGATTCGAGTACTTCGCCATCTAGGGTGACAATCCGGTATTTGCCCATATTGCGACGGGCTTCGGCCAGGGTTTCAAAGACCGCTGTACCGCCGAATACAAACGCGAACACATCGGCATATTTCTCGTCGCAAGTAATCAGATTTACGGCGTAATCAACAAAGCCGTCAGGCCGATTCCACTTGTCCATCATTTTAAAGTGAGGAACTCGAATCTTGTTGAGCGGTAAGAAGGTCGCTCGGCCTGCTCGCTGCTGCTTGAGTAAATCAATTGCCCGAGCGCCCACACGGTCGTCTTCAACCACCATGAAGCCCATACGCCCCCCGGCCGCGATCTCTAGCGCTAGCTGATAGGTAGCATCCACTCGGCCTAGCTCGGCGACAATGCCGCACAGTCCTTGAATCCCGCTGCGCTTGAGGACTTCTGTCGCCTGCGTTCCCTGGGACTCCTTAATAGCTTGCTCTTGAGCTTCTAGCTTATCTAACTCGCGCTGTTTTTCTCTTTGCTCTTGCAGCAATCGGTTTAGCGTCTGGGTTTGGGTGTTTAGCTCTGCTTCAACGTCAGCGACTGCTTGCGCGCACTGCTGAACCTTTTCCTGCCCCGCTGAGGCGCCTGCCCCTTCGCGCTTTTGCGCTAAATCGCTATCTGAGCTTTTACTATCACCCAGGGTAGAAGACATCTCTTTCTCAAGATCTGCCAGCGCTGCTCGCTGAGCGCTCATCTGCGCTTCTAGCTGATTGATTCTTTCTTGCAGGCGCACTTGCTCAGCCCGGTGAGGCTCTAGCGCTTCAAGGATGGTTTCTACCTGATGACGGAGGGCGGTTTGCTGTTGAACCCAGGCTTGAGATTTACCTGCGATCGCATTGGTTTCCTCTCGCTTTGCCTCTAGCTGGGCGACCGCCTGGTCTCGCTCCAATGTAATCTGGGCTATTTCTTCATCTGTCAGCGTTTTTAGCTGAGCTCCAACGGTTACAAGTTCGTCCTCTTGTGTCTTAATCTCTGATTGCAGCGCTGTCAGCTGAGCCGACATCTCTCTTGTGGTATTGCCCAGCGCTTCTTCTTGCCTGACTAGCTGACGGTGCTCGGCCTCTTGAGTTGCCAGCTTGGCCTGAAGCGCCAGATACTCCTCTTCACCTAGGGCCTTAACTTGAGCATTCAGCACAGCCAGCTCAGCTGCCGTTTTCTCCATCTTTTCGGTCAGCGCGGTAATTTTTTCTTCAAGCGCCTCACCTTCTTTGTGTCCCTGCGCAATTTGGCTCACGAGCTTTTCAGCCTGCTTCTTGTGAGCCTTCCACTGCATTACCCCTTCCCACTTCTGCTTTTCTTGCAAAGTGGCCTTTAGCTGTTTATATTTCTCTGCCTTTTTCCGGTCTTGGTCCAGTCGCTCTAACTGATCGGTCAGCTCGGTTTCCACAATGCGAAAGCGTTCTTCACGCTCTTTCACCACATCTAGCTTGGATTTTGCCTGATTAATTTTGCGATCAAAAGACGCCACGCCAGCCAGCTCATCAATAATCTCGCGGCGCTCGCGAGCGTTCATCGAAATAATGCTGGTAACGTCGCCCTGCAGCACAACGTTGTAGCCTTCGGGATAAATTCGGAAGCGCTGTAGCTGCTCATGCAATTCATTGAGCGTGCAGGGCTCACCGTTGATGTAGTAGTTAGACGTGTAAGTGCCTTGAGCGGTTACTCTAAGCCGCCTCGTGACTTTCCACTCAGTCGGTAAATTTGTGTTGGGGGAACCGTTGTTACTGTCGGCTGCCTGCTCCTGATTCTCCTGAATCTGGCTTGACTGGCCGTTTTTTACTGCCAGCAGTTGGCCATTCCCATTGAGTCCATTTCCATTGACGCCGTTGCCATTGACGCCGTTGCCATTGCGGCCATTCCCATTCTGGCTAATTGCTAAGCCGTTTTGACCCAACCCGGTCTGACCTAACCCAGTCTGAGCTAAAGAGCCGTTGAATTCCTGACTGCTGTTTTTCAGATTGTGATCTTCGCGGTTGTCGTCTGGCCTTTCTATCGATAGGTCTAACGTCGAATCCGCCGGTTGATGAGGCTCTATGGTTTCCGACTCAATGACATCAGCGTCAATTACGGACTCCTCTTGTGAGGCCGTTAAGAAATCAGCTGTTCTCTCACGGGTACTAGGCTCCTCTTTATCTGCTTCGTTGCCCAGTAGCTTATCGGCAACATCAGTAATATCAAACGTCGCCGTAACGATGGTTTCTACCGTAGAGCGCCGCTTTGCCTGATTTTGATTGACCAGATCAGGTAGCCTTTCGGCACGCATGCCGCGTGAGCTTGCTAGGCCCAAGCAAAAAAGAAGTGAATCTAAAATGTTTGACTTTCCAGAACCGTTTGGACCAGATATGACTGTAAAGCCTGGTAATAAAGGCACATCTGTTGCGCCTCCGAACGATTTGAAATTGGAAAGTTCGACTCTTTTTACGTGCACGCAGGCGACGCACCAAATAGTGCGTACGTATGTACTGTTTGTATGCTAGCACTCCACCTAACTTGCTTAGCCTAGTTGCTTTGGTTGATTGGCTTTTAATTGATTGGCTTTAATTGATTGTGGAGAGCTGAGGATGGCTAAGACGTATTCTTAACAAAGAATGGGGCAAAAATCACCCCTTTCATCAATAAAGTCTCAAATATTGTTTTTCCTTCTGATAAGGGATAATGCTACTCATGCGTCGTCAAGCTACTACTATCAACTTAGCGCAGGGTTCTCATTGAACGCTTTTACAGAGGGCTTTGTCTTATATTTTTGATTTAAGTGGATGTTACGTAGACTTGTGTATCTCCGTAAAATTGAGGACGCATATTCATGAATCTGTTTGGCCTGTCTGGTATCTCCTTTTAGTTTTATCTTTTAGTGTGAGCTTGAGTGTCTATCCCTCCTAATTCTTCAGAACGTTCTATTAATTCAGGCTTACCTAGCCCAGCGCTTTTGGGGTTTGACCCGGGTAGATCAAAGTGCGGACTGGCTGTGGTCGGGCTAGACCGAGTTTTGCATTTTCACGAGGTCATCCCGGTAGAGTCTGTACCTCGTACGATTCAGAATTTACGCAGCACCTATTCTGTTTCGTCGATTGTCATGGGTGACCAAACCGGCTCGCAGCGATGGAAAAAAGAGCTGTCGGCTCTGCCTAACGCGCCTAGAATTACGCTGGTCGATGAGCGGTATAGTTCGCTCGAAGCGCGCGATCGCTACTGGGAAATGTATCCTCCTAAGGGCCTTAGCAAACTCATGCCGCAAAGCCTACGCAGCATTCCCAGACCGATTGACGACATCGTTGCGATTTTACTAGTGGAAAGGTATCTAAGACGCCTGTCAGGTGAAGACTAGGCGCGAAGCGTGCCGCTTACAAATCCGCGCGAATCGTGAACGAATAGTCTCCGCCCGGCTCTAGCTGATAGTCAAACTGCTCTAGAAAACGACCCAACGGCTCTTGAATCAGTGCCCGTCCTAGCGAAGGCTCTACGATGAGCTGGCCCACCCGAAAGCGCCATCTAAACTGCCACTCAAACTCATTTGCGCTCACCTCTCCCTCAATCCTGCCGCTCTTCCAAGATTGATGGGTAATGCGAACATAAGCTGTTGTTTCCGGTAGGTCTCGACTAGAACTCACGCAGACTTAGCGCTCCCAAAACAGAACGTAATTTTAGAAAAACGGCATTAGCAAAGCAGCGGCTTTTTCGTGACTTCCTGCTAAGCGCCTCTATTCAAGGTATCGCCAAAGACGGTAGCCTAGAAACTAATCCCTTCACCTTTTTAAGAACTTACCGTGCCCAAGGTTGGCATTATTTATAACGATATCAAGCCTGTCGCTACGACCGCTGCTCAAAAGTTGAGCAAGCAGTTAAAGGCCCGTGGCTATGAGGTGCTCACCACCACAGGCATTGCTGGCATCTTAGGTTATTCTCAGCCCGGTAAACCCGTATGCCATACGCCGGTAGAGAGTTTGGTCCCTCCCGGATTCGACCAAGATATGAGCTTTGCGGTGGTGTTTGGCGGTGACGGGACTGTGCTCTCCGCTTTTCGCCAAATTGCGCCAAAAGGGATTCCTTTGTTAGCGGTCAATACTGGTCATATGGGCTTTTTGACTGAGATTTACCTCAATCAGCTCAACGATGCGATCGATCAGGTGATTGCTGGCAACTGTCACCTGGAAGAACGGGCAATGGTCATGGTCCGTCTTTTTAATGAAGGCGAGCTGAGCTGGGAAGCGCTCTGCATGAATGAGCTGGTCATACAGCGTCAGCCGCTGACCAGTATGTGCCATTTTGAGGTGCAAATTGGCCGTCATGCGCCGGTCGATATCGCCGCCGATGGTCTGATTATTTCAACGCCTACGGGTTCTACGGCCTATTCACTCTCTGCCGGCGGACCGGTGATTGTGCCGGGCGTGTCTGTTTTGCAGCTCATTCCAATTTGTCCGCATTCGTTAGCTTCACGCGGATTGGTGTTTCCAGATTCTGAACCCGTGGTGGTGACATCGGCCAATTCTGAGCCTCTAGTAATGGTGGACGATGGTAATGCGGGCTGCTATGTGGTGCCGAGCGACCGCGTTTGCTTTGAGCGATCGCCCTATTCAGCCAAGTGCATCCGGCTGCGACCGCCTGATTTTTTTCGTGTGCTCAGAGAAAAGCTTGGGTGGGGGCTACCACACATTGCCAAGCCGACTTCGGTAGAGCTACCCTGAGCGGGACGTTTGCTGGACGCAACGCTATGAGTGTCCCCCTCCCCAACTCAGAGCTTGGCTCAATGATGAACCTGCCGTCGGTACTGGTGGTCGTCAGTGACCCAACGCTGTCTCATTCTATTGCCGTTGACCTACACGAGGCGGGCTACAGACCTTTAGAAGTCGCTACGCTCAGCTTGGGACTGGCCCACGCTAGGGAAAAGTCGCCTGCACTCATTGTGGTCGCTCGGCGGCTGTTAGAATCTTCGGGCTTAGATCTGTGTCGTCAGCTGCGACTGGAGAAGAGTAGAGTGCCGATTTTGCTGATGATGACTCACGATGATTTGAGCGATCGCATTGCTTGTCTCGACGCAGGAGCCGATGACTATTTTTTAGCGCCCTATCGCAGCGATGACTTCATCCGCCTGGTTAATACCTATCTCAAGCCCAGTGCTGCTAGCGGTGAGCAGCTTCGCTTTGCCGATATGGTGCTAGACCTAACGCAGCGGCATGTAATTCGTAATGGCCGGCTAATAGAGCTCACCATGAAAGAGTTTGAGCTATTGAAATACCTGATGGAGCATCCACGTGAGGTGCTGACCCGAAAGCAGATTTTAGAAAGTGTGTGGGGCTACGATTTTATTGGAGAGTCAAACGTGATAGAGGTATACATTCGCTATCTGCGACTCAAGATAGATGGCGAAAACGAAAAGCGCCTGATTCAGACTGTTCGCAGCGTAGGGTATGTACTCAGAGAAAACTAGCCCCAAAGAAAAGAGAGCGGATGACTAGGCCGCTCAAGGAGGCTTGGCGCCCCGATTAAAGCCACCAATAAATACCTCTACTTATTTGCCATTCGCCAAACACGTATGAAACACAAGAGCTCTCTACGCCTAATGACTCCGCGCTCAACGTCTTCACATTTAGAGGTTCAAGCGGCTCTAGATTATTTTAGTCAGCGGCCATCAGTGGCTATATCACTTTGTCTAGGACTCATTGTCTATCTTTCTATGGTCGGATGCTCTATGCCAGATGGTCCTGAAATTGGAGACGCTTCTGCTGGCACTTTAGCTTCAGAATCCGCTGTAGTCACCGAATCAGAAATTACAGAGCCAGAAATTACGGATCCAGAAATTACGGATCCAGAAATTACGGATCCAGAAATTACGCTGAGCGGTCCAGGGCAGCTACTACCCATCACCGCGACGGCTCAGCTTAGAGCAGAACAAATCGAACTAGAAGTCGCTGAGACAAGTCAACAGCAAGCCTTGGGGCTAATGTTTCGCTCAGCACTAACAGACAATAGAGGTATGCTGTTTCCTCTGGGGCAACCCAGACGTGCTCGCTTTTGGATGAAAGATGTACCGGTCGCACTCGATATGGTGTTTTTACTGAACTCTGAAGTGATTCATATTGAGTCAGAAGTGCCGCCCTGTGCTAGTATTCCCTGTCCTTCTTACGGACCTGAGCGGGAACTGGTCAATCAGGTAATTGAGCTGCGTAGCGGGCGGGCCGCTGAGATCGGGCTTCAGCCGGGAGACACAGTCGTTATTGAACGTTTTCCTGCCAATGACTTATAAAGAAAATCTTAAGCTATTCTCTAGGTAGAGAAGCAGTATGGCAATCTACCGTAGAATTACGTAACTAAAAGAAAAGAACGCTTTTTGTATTTATTCCTGAACACGTCTGGAATACAAAAACTGGGTTTAATAAGCATCCGGTTGGCGTCGGTTAGATGTCCAAGCCCTTGCTTCTTCAGTTAAACGCTTGAATAACTTAATTTGCGCTACCCCTATAACACGGCCATGATTCCAACAGATTACACCAGGTTAGTCCGATTTCTTCAAGACGAACTCTCGGTCCCTCAGTCTTCTATAAAAAGAGCACTACAGCACTGTAAGCAAGATCCTGCGCCTCTGCCTATGGTGCTTTGGCAGCAAGGTGTATTGACCTTACAGCAGCTAGAAAGAATCTTTGATTGGATGGAAGTGGCGTAGCGGCTCATACGTCATTTCTCGTGGAAATTAGGTTTGAAAAATTACGATGGGTAGACTATGCCTAGTCGTAATTACACAAGAAAATGGCGGTATCAACGAGCAGTAGCGATGAACTCAGTCGAATAAAGCGAAAGATAGACTCTCTTGCTTCAGACGTCGATGCCCTGGCATCAGATATTGGCGCGCCTAGTGATACTGAGCGCTGTCACAAATCTGCACGGTGGATAGTTCAGCTTGCTTTCGTACTGCTTGTGAGCGCGACTGTTACCGTCGTTGTTTCGACCGTTTTAAAGTACTCAGTCATTAAAACACTCGGCAATTAAAATACGCCCTGAGGATATGAGCCGCTGTTGGGCAAAAGCATTTGTCCAACAGCGGCTCGTCAGTATGGCAACGGTATTTTATCCAGGTTGCTGGTGGTTGTTATGTAGATGCACCAGAGGAAATGCACCAGGGCCCATGGAC
>CALDSK010000024.1 GCA_937911865.1 uncultured Synechococcus sp. | reverse complement strand
CGCAATCCGGCTCCCGCCACGGCGTCACCGCCACCAACCTGAAGCCGAGTGTTCTCTAAAGCCACCACACCCTCGCGCCAGGAAATCCCTCCCGTGCCGGGGAAAGTAGACTCTGAGAGCTGCCACTGGGCAAAGGCGGATGCAAAGGCTGACTCAGAGGTCGACTCAGAGGCCGACTCAGATCGCAGCGTTCCGCCCGCCTGAATCTCAGCAGTCAAGTCGCCAATCACAACATCCTCAGGCAGCTCAACCTCATAGGCCGCTGCAAGGCTATCCACTGGCAAATCCGCATCTGCAACCAGCTGAAACTGTGGATTCTCCAAATCAGTAATATCTGCCTGCCCCCTGGCCACCACAAAGCCACCTGCCGCAGGCCGCACTTGCAGCTCATTGAGACTGAGCTGCGTCGGCAGCGCAACCCCTTCCACGTACGCCGTCAGCTCAAAATCAGCCGTGACCGACTCCAGGCTCAGCCGGTCTACTCGCACTGGCCCCGCACTCGCTAGCTGCCCGGTCACCGTTGGCTTCTCCAGCTCACCCACAACCGCTACATCCAGAGCAAAGTCGCCCTCTACCGGCACTGGCAAATCAAAGTCAGCCAGCGCCTGCACCTCTGCAACTGACACGGCGGGAATCTGAGCGGCTAGGTCATACCCAGCGTCCCAGTCCACATCGCCTGACACTGTCACGACCGTTTCATTCAGCTGAAGGCTGGTATCTTCTACTGAGACCGCCTGCCCGTCAAACACCAGCTGACTTTCAATATCGCGCACGGGTGCGGGCAGCGTACCGGCTATCAGCTCACCCTCCCGAAAGCGAGCCGTTCCCCTCACGTCTACCGCGTCCTCATCCAGCGCACCTTGATCGTTCAAGGCCACCGCTGCTGTCACATTGGCGTCCAGGACACCCGAGGTCAAACCTAGCGTATTGGGCAAAAAGATATTCGCGCCCGCAGCTGGCAAATCACTCACCTGCACAGTGGCTTTTACGGCCTGCTCATTCAGATTGGCCTCACCGTTAATATCCAGCTCACCGTCTTCATCACCACCTTCTACATCAGCCGTCAGTTTGAACGCAATCGCTTTCGCATCCTCACCAAAGAACTCGACCAAAGCATCGGCATCGCCCGCGCGAATCGGCTGGCGGGCCACAGTCGCCTCCGTGCCTTCTTCTACGTAAGGCACCGCTATGAGTTCAGCGTCTATGACTTTAATCGACTGAATTTCTGTTTTAACGCGAGACTCAGTATCAGAAGACTCCGGTAGCCGTAGGGAGGTCCAAGAACCGTCTTCTGCCTGTACGAGCGAAACGTTGGGCCGAGTGAGAATGACGTTGGACTTTAGCGTTTGCTGAAAGATGAGCGATCGCAATCCAATCGTGACTTCAATCTCATCTACCGTAATGGTTGTTGCATCCGTCTCGGTCGGCGGAATTACCGTTTTACCCTGCTTTACGCCCAAAAAAGAAATGCCCTCTACATCACCGAGTTCTGCGGGGCGCTTGATTGCATCATCAACAGCGGTGGCCACCCTAGGCAGCAACAGTTCGGTAACGATGTGATCGCCCCAAACCAGAAACACCACACCGCCAATCACCACGACCGTAACTATGCCAGCGCCTGCTTTGAGTAACCAGCTCAACCAACGGCGTGAGCGATGAGGAACAGATGCTGACTCTGAAGAAATTGGTTCCGATGATTCTGGCGGTTCTGGCGGAACTGGCTCGGGTGGCGTTGGCTCAGGCGAATCTGGCATGAAGAGGGCCTTGCATTGAAATGCAGCGTACTGGCATGTCCCAGGCGCGTCCCAGGCATAGGGCAAAGGTTTCCTAACCAATAGCGCAATCGCTGACATTTCGATACCCTCTTCAGAAAGAAGGCATACGCTTCTAAAAGCCCAGCAGGCGGAAAATATTTAGCGGATTCAGCACGCGGCTGACACCATCAACAACAGACAGGTAGCCGCGTTTAGCCACAACAATCACATCGCCCTCTTCTATTTGGTAGCTATCGACCAAACTGCTCAGGTCCACGTCTTCTTGCTGTACCTGGCCGCTATCGTCTAAGCGAACCAGGCTAACGTTAGAGAGTTGAGCATCTGTCGTGGGTCCACCTGCGATCGCGACCGCACTCGAAATAGAACTGTCCGGCGGCACCTCAATCTCACCTGGACGCACCACCTCGCCCACCACCTTCACTCGCACCGTACTGGGGGCTAAGCTAGAACTGGCAACCGTTCGTCGATCAATTTCATCACCGACCAGCGTCGGAATAAAAATAGAATCGCCATCTTGTAAGGCTAAGTCGTTCAAGCCCACATCAGAGGTAATCGTTTCCCACAGGTTGAAAGAAAGCTGTTGCACTTGGCCATTTGGCAAGGAGCGCCGTACGGTAACCTGCCGAATGTCCGCATCCCTGGTGACACCCCCTGCTAGCAGCACCGCTGAGCTGAGCGTCGGCAGCGCAGGCTGAGAGGCGAGGCGCACGTCCAAATTTGGCTCATCAATATTGTTGACGTTCAGCGGTGTACTGTTGCTGCTTGAAAGTCCGCTTAACTGTAATGGCCCGGGGCGATGCACCTCGCCTGATACCGTTACGACAACAGGGCGCTGGACCGCTAGGCCGACACTGACCACCGGATCTACGAGGTAGGCTCGCAGCCGGTCAGTAAGAACCACGCTCAGCTGATTAGGGGTTAGCCCACTGGCTCTAACCGCACCGACTAGCGGCAGGTTCACGGTGTCATCCGGCAGCACGGCCAGCATCCCAGTAAATTCTGGATAGCCAATGACAGACAGTGAGATTTGATCACCAGCACCCAAAATATAGCTAGCGTTGCTGCTCGCCGATACGGGCCCTGGATTCAACAGACTTGGCGTAGCCGCTGAACCAGGAGAGGTAGCGGAGGCAGGGCCGACAGGCTGTCCAGTAACAGGCTGCCTAGTAGTTTGGGCGATCGCTAGCTGACTTCCCCTCAGCGGCAAAAGAACAGCGCTAATCGAGACAACAACGCCCGCAGAACAGGCAGCAAAACGCATTGTGGGTAATCGCAAGGTCATTATGGGCGCTTATGAAATACGTGAGGTTCTTTTTCAACTAGCGAACTAGGCGCTTCTAACGGGTCTTTTTCAACCAGCGAACTATCAGCCAGCGAACTAGGCGCTTCTAGTTGAAAATCAGGAACTACGTGGCTAGCAGTACTGGTCAGCTCACGCTCGTCATAAGCATATTCACCAAAGTCATTCTTGCTATCTACACCGTTGGCAATCATGCCGAGCACCCGAGCACCCGAGCGCTCTAGCAGGGTTTTCGCGGCTAGCGCTCGGTCGTAAGGTACATGGAGCGGTCGCATCACCATCAGCACGCCGTCGACTAAGTTACCTAGCACCGCCGCATCGGCAGAACCCGCTAGCGAGGGCGTGTCAAACACGATGTAGTCAAATTCGCCTCTAAACAGTTCAATTAAAGTCGCCATACGCTCAGAATCTAGCAGCGCCATAGGGTTAGGCGGCACGACACCTGCTGTTAATACGGTGAGATTTGTCGTCACGGGCTGAAGGGCCTTTTCCAGACGGCCTTCGCCTACTAGCACGTGGCTTAGACCAACCGCATTGATTAGGTTCCAAAGGTGGTGCTGACTGGGCGATCTCATATCGGCATCTACCAGCAGCACGCGTCGATTGGTCTGAGCCACTGCCGCCGCCAAGTTCGCACAGACCTCAGAGCGACCTTCCCCGGCCACCGAGCTCGTCATTACCAGTGCTTTCAGCTTTTTATCAGAGCTAATAAAGCGCAGATTCGCTTGCAGCATCTGATATGCACCCGACAACATGGGATAGGCCCCAGAAAGCGTCACAATCCGAGGAGAAGGCAGACCGTCTTCAGTGGCCATGTTTACCAGGGGTGGCTGCGAGTCAAGCTCAAAGCGAGGAATCACACCCAGCAGCGTGTAGCCAAAAATCTTCTCGCCGTCTTTTACTGTCTTCAAAGAGCGATCGATTAAGTCGAGGAAAAACGCCGTTGCAATCCCTAGCAGCGTCCCGACGACCGCACCCGCGAGCAGATATTTTGCCTTGCCATCTACCGTGGCAGAAGCGGGGGGAACGGCCTGCTCTACGACTCTGGCACTGCCAACAAGTTGCTTCTCAGCCAGCAAGACTTCTTGCAAACGAAGGCGCAAATTTTCTAAATCAGCCTGCGCCGCATCGCGCCGTTGAACCAGCTCATCCTGGGTTTGCTTGAGAAGTGGAATCTCCTCGCCCTGCTGCTGGTAGGCATCACGCGTCTCTACGAGCGCTGCCAGCTGATTGTAGGCGCTCTCACGGTTCAATTCAGCCTGCACAAGCTGATCGGCTAAGTTTCTGTCAATATCGCTCATGCCAAGGAGCCCAGCCGATGTACCCGGACCGACGACTTCACCCACCCGGCTTCGCAGCACGTTGATTGACGCCTGCTCCTGGCGCTGCAAAGCTCTTACAGAAGGATGCGCAGGCGTGTAGCGGGTCAAAGCAGTCGCTAGCTCTGAGCGCGTTTCTTGTAGCTGTGCTAGCGCAGACTGCACGGCGGGAGTTTCTGTGACTGTAGCTAACGCCCTAGCCTGTTGAGAGGTCATGCCTAATCGACTAGAAAGCTGACTAGAGCGGCTTTCTGCTTCGATTAAGTTGACTTGGATCTGATTTATTTGGCTGTCTATATCGGCGATCGCATCCACCGAGGCACCTGCCTCTTCCGTCAGCGAAATAATTCCATTGCCCTGATTAAACAGCTTCAGCGCCGCGCTTAGGCTATCTGCCTCTCGCTGTGCGCGGGGCAGCTCGTATTCTAAAAACTCACGCGCCGCAATCACCTCTGAACGCTGAGCGTTGATATTCGCCTCAACGTAAGAGTTCATAATTTGATTGACCACCAGCGCCGACAGCTCAGGGTCTCCAGACCGATAGGAAATAGCGATCAAATCCGTCTCACCCAGCGGCTCTACCGTCAGCTCACTCGCCAAGCTTGACGGCGCCAACAGCTCGCCATCGGCATCGCGCAGATCCAGCGCCTCTATGGTGGCTTCTAAAATCGGCAGCGAAAAGATAATTTCTGCCTGAGTTGCCAGCGGGTCGCTCGTTCCTTTCAGCGAATTCAAGTCACCCAGGTTCTGCGCAACGCCAGTGAGTTCAGACGTTTGGTTGTTGTGCAGCAGCAGCTTGGCAGTCGCCGTCCATAGACTCTTTTGACTACTAGAGGCCATCAATGCGGCCACCAAACTCAAGGCGAAAACCACCGCCGCCGGACGCCATCGCCGCTTCAAAACCAGCCAGTAGCGCTGAAGATCGATTTCCTCTATTCGCTCTTCGTACATCATAAAATCTAATTAATTCGCTTTTTTGCCGGATTTTCTTATAGAGGTCGAGTATGTTGCTGTAAACGTACTAGGTCTGTCTTCCTATACCTACGACAAATCGCTACGGTACAAAATCGCAAAAGACAAACTCAAAATATCGAAGCCTAAAATATCGAAACCTGTAGAAAGCTTCAGCTTGTCAGGCGTTCAGCGCACCGCTGTATAGCGATTGACGCAAAAGACCTGCCAAAGTTTCCGAGTGATCCGAGTAAAAAGATTTCCAAGCAAAAAGTTCCTGAGCGAGAAAGTTTCCAAGCAAACAAGAAACTGAACACAAGGATTCATCTATTCAGATGATGACACGACGCCTTTAATGGCGCATCTCCTTCAAAGCGTGTCGCCTGGGCATGTCGTATACCGACTTCAGGTACCAGACATTGGCCTCGGCTTTTTAGGCTTGCACGGCGTGCCAGAACAAACCTGAGCCGCAGGCATAGAGCGCATCACCGTGCTACGGGCCGCAATTACCGCATTGGCACCAATCCTGACCGATGGCGCAACAAAACAGTCTGCGGCTACCCAAACACCGTTTTCTATCACAATTTCGCCAGTCATCAGTGCAAACCGAGTATCGGCAATGTCGTGACTGCCAGTACATAGATAGCTCTTTTGCGAAATCACGCAGTGACGACCAACTTTGATCGGTGCCAGGCTATAGAACACCGCGTCGTCACCCACCCAGCTGTAGTCACCAATCTCTACATTCCACGGATAGGTAAAACGAGCCGTTGGTCTAATGCGCACGCCCTCACCGATGGTTGCACCAAACAGACGCAGCACCCACCGGCGCAGGCCGTGCGTAAAGTGAGGAGACAGCGGAAAAACAACGGCTTGTACCAGCCACCACACCAGCATCAACAAGCGTGAGCCGCCAGCGTCATACCCTGGCTCATGGTAAGTGCGCAAATCGACAAAAGGTGGCTCGCCATAATCGGCTGAACGTATGGGCTCAGTCGGAGCCTTCGATGATTCAAAAGATGTGCTCACGTTAGCTCACCTGTTCAGCCACCTTCTCAACCGGTGCGGCGTTAGCCACTGACTGATCAACGGCCATCTTGTTCAGCCGACCGCCAAACTTCAGTTCGTATAGCTTCACGCCAATCTGATACTCATACTGACTGAGCAATCGGCCATAGACGTAGCCCGCATGGCCGTCCAAAAAGCCCAGCTGAATGAAGTAGAACAAAATGAAGCGCAAGAAAGGCTTGAAGGGAAGCCTCACCCAAATTTTCTTTAGGAAGCGCTTGCGCTGAACTGCGTCACCAAACAGGTTGGCGCCGATGGTGCCATCGTCGCCCATGCCGTTGAGCATGTTGTAATGCACTCTGGCTTCCCAGTTGGAGTAGCGGTTGTGGCGGGCCAGCCAGTGGTACAAATCGCGGAAGTCTTCGTGCAGCATGTCTTCGTCTAAATAGCCCACTTTGTCTTGGGGAATCATGACGTGCTCATGCACTTCGTTGTCGCCTGTATTTTGAATATCTTCAGTGTTGAGGTTCTCATAGCGACCTTTAGCGTGGCGGAAAAGGCGCAGGTTCCAGTCAGGGTATTTGCCGCCATGGCGAATCCATTTGCCCAAGAAGAACACCCGGCGGGTGATGTAGTAACCGTCTAGGTCTGGATTTTTGATTTTCTCGGCGATTTCTGCCCAGGATTCAGGCGTAATCCGCTCGTCGCAGTCAACGATTAGCACCCATTCGTTGCGAAAAGGAAGGTTGTCTAGCGACCAGTTTTTCTTTTTGGGCCAGCGACCGTTGAAATCAAACTGAACGACGTTTGCACCCAGACCTTCTGCAATCTCAACCGAGCGGTCTTCACTGTGCGAATCGACCACGAACACTTCGTCAGCCTGGGCCAGGCTGGCTAGACAGGCCGGAAGATTCTCTTCCTCATTCTTGGCCGGAATCAACACGGAAACGGGAATGGATGCAGGGGTCATGGTTTTGCAGTTGCGATGAGATTAATAAAAGGGGCAGTAAAAAAGAAGCGATGAAAAAGGGGCGAGAACAGAAACTTTAGAGGCTAAGGGGAGACGCGAACGGTGCTCTGTCCAGCAAGGCTATGCCCGACACTATGACCCGGCACTATGATAGGAGCCGCGTTAGAAGCCGCTACGTCAAAGGCTGCGTTTCGGTTTCTGAGCTTGCCTGCGGTTTGGGCGATCGCTTAGCCAGATTGCGCGTGACGCTACCTAAGTAAGCAATCTGGCCATAGGCATAGGCCAGATTTTCAAACCGTTGATCGGGCGAATGGATGTACTTAATCGTTTTATACAAACCACGAACTAAGCGCTCGCCGCCGCGCCGTAGCTGTGGCAATCCACTGCGGCCAGTGGACTGCTCTCGGTAGCTTTCGCTGATGCCTTGCCACCAGCTACGGCTGAGGAACCAGCCGGGCTTCATTCGAGCCGGAGATACATTGTGGGCAGCGAGGGCATCGGGCACATAGGCCACCTGCTGACCGCGTTCTAACGCTAATCGAGTCAGCTGCTGCTCTTCGTTAGAAAGTAGATTTTTACCGACCCGGCCTAGATGCGTGTCGAACCCACCGACGGCATTTAAGAACGATTTGCGAACGGCGTAGTTAAGACCGCGCGGGGTGAGCGACGGCTGCTGGATGTAGGTGAGTTTATCGCCTAAATCATAAGCCCCCAAACCACTTGCCAAATCATCAGATAGCCAGCGAGGGGGCTGAGCATTAGGTGGCCAAATCAAGGTGACTTTTCCACCGGCGATCGCAATCTTCTCGTTCTCGTCAAACACCCGCAGCAAAGCGGCCAACCAGCCCGGACTCGCTTCAGCGTCATCGTCTAAATAGGCCAATATTTCGCCCTTGGCTTCCTCGGCTCCACGATTGCGTGCCACAGAAAGGCCCAGCGTCGCCTCGTGAACATATCGGACCTTGGAATCATGAGTACGAGATTTAGCGATCGCAGCCGTACCGTCAGTAGAGGCATTATCCACCACGATGATTTCATAGCGGTCCATGGTTTGAGTGAGCAAGCTGTCGATAGCGGCCCCCAGATACTGCTCACGATTGTGGGTGCAGATAATAGCGGAAATAAGCGGTGCGGCCATAGCAAGCACAAAAACAAAGAGAACATTGCTGCCAAAGAATGCTGTCAAACAATATTGCTAAAGGCTACAAAACAGCATTCAGATTTTCCAAAGAAACCAGCGACCAGACGCCTCTAGAGCCAAGAAAATGCAAAATCTAAAGAGGTCGAATCTTTAAGCAACTAAACACAGATACATCAAGATTGCCCTATATCAGAATTGCTTTCCCCTCAGTGGGCGATTCAAGTCAGTGATCTAGATCAGTCATCGCAGTCACAAGATAGGAACGGACCGGGCTGCCACCGACAAGCCGACGTAAGCAACAGTGACTTCCTACAGTGACTTTCTTTAGATATACGCTTAAGTGAAGTTTCTTAACGTCAAGGTTCGGTATTTCCATGTAAACGTGCCATAAAAACTTGCTGCAACCGCCAAAGAAACTCACCGATTACAATCACGACAGCTCGCTGCTTTTTTGAGGTCAACCCATGAATGATACGCCCGAAATCACCCGAGATATTGACCTTGCCCCCTTTATCGATCACACCTTATTAGCCCCGGCCGCGAGCGAAGACCATATTCGCCAGCTGTGCGATCAGGCCGATACCTATCGGTTTGCAGCCGTCTGCGTTTATCCCACGTATGTGCCGCTAGCGGTAGAACTATTGCACAGCAAACAGCCTAAGGTATGTACAGTCATTGGCTTTCCAAGCGGGGCAACGACCTCTAAAACTAAGCTGTATGAGGCGCAAGAAGCCGCAGAAAATGGGGCAGTTGAGCTAGATGTCGTGATCAACCTGGGATGGCTGAAAATGGGAGAGACCAACCGGCTTCACAAAGAAATTGCCACCATTGTGGAGCTGACGGGTCAAAGCGTCAAAGCCATCTTAGAAACGACCATTCTGACACCTGCTGAAAAGCGACTAGCGGCTGAAGTTTGCCTGGATGCTGGCGTTCGCTTCTTAAAAACCAGCACGGGATGGCAAGGGGGCGCTACGGTAGAGGACGTGAAGCTACTCCGGCAGGTGGCAGGCGATCGCATCGGAATTAAAGCGTCCGGCGGCATTCGAACCCCCGATCAGGCCTTTGCCCTACTTGACGCAGGCGCGAACCGCCTGGGCACCTCGCGCGGACCAGAGATTATTCAGCTTCAGGCCGAAGCCAATCAGGATTCATGAAACAACGCACCTACAAAGCGACTGGCATCAACCTCAAGGGCATGCCCATGGGTGAGTCTGACCGGCTAGTGACGGTGCTGACCAAAGAACATGGACTCGTTAGAGCGATCGCACCCGGTGCTCGCAAGCACAAATCCAGGCTCGGCGGTCGCTCCGGCATGTTTGTCGTTAACGATGTGCTCTTTACCAAAGGCAAATCTATCGATAAGCTCATCCAGGCTGAAACGCTCCAGTCCTTTCCTGGGCTCAGCCAGGATTTGGCCAAACTGACAGCCAGCCAGTATCTAGCCGAAATCGTCCTAGCCCAGGCACTCACCGAACAGCCACAGGAAGCGCTTTACTACCTATTGATAGAGCATCTATCGCGCATAGAAGCAGCCGCCAAGCCCAACGTGCTCGCCTGTTTGGCCCAAGCGACGTTTCATTTACTGGCCTTAGCAGGCGTTGCACCAGAGGTCTTTCGCTGTGCGCTCTCGCGGGTGCCGCTCACGATTGAACTGGGCAATCCTGACTGGCAGGTTGGGTTTAGCGTGTCATCGGGTGGGGCGATCGCAGTCGCAGAAATTGAGCGGATAACATGCGATCGCCTTCAAGAAGTTGAACAGCGCGTGGCCGAACGCGAACAAGAACGCCAGCTATCGGCAACCGGTCCACTAGCTAATTCGCAGATTGATTCGCAGGCTGATTCACAGATTAATGCGCAGACTCATCCAGTCACCGCAGACACGCCTGCGGCCTACAGCACCTCAGCTAAAAGCAGTCTTTCCGCCGGACTAAAATCGCAAATTGAGAAAGACGTCGCCAAGCAAATCGGTATCGTCACCTACCTGAGCGCCGCTGAACTAGCCCTCATGCAGCAGCTAAGCAAACCAGAACTGGTCCTCACGACTACGCCAAAGTTGTCAGCCAAGCTACCCACCCAGTTTCCGCCAGGCCAGTTTCCGTCAGGAGTGAGGGACCAATTTTCTCCAGAATCAGGCACAATAAGACAGTCCGCTTCAACACGGCCAGGTTTTGGGAGCAATCTGCTCACCCAATCCGGTCCTCACCTCATGTGGCGGCATATCGAACAGGCCTTACGCCAATACACTCAGTACCAGTTTGATCGACCGATCAAGTCTGCGGCGCTGATCGACACCTGCTTTAGCTAACATCCTGCATTCCCCGTCACCCCATGCTTCGCGAGTCTGAGTCCGATACGAATACTGACAATAGCTCGGAAGATAACGGAGCGCATCACAGCTTGTCTGAAGCCGCTAAGCACCAGATAGCCAAAGCTACGGCCCCGAAAGCTACGAACCCAGAAGCTACGACCCCAAAAAAGCCGACTGCGGAGGAGATATTGACACCCGTTAGCGCAAATGGGCTGTGGCCCGTCTTTCGCAACCGCAACTTTTTAACGCTATGGAGCGGCCAGGTGTTCTCGCAGATGGCTGATATAGTCTATCTGGTTTTGATGATTGACATCATCTCCGAGACCTATAAGTCCCCGGAACAGACCATCAGCGGCTGGGTCTCCGCCATCATGATTGCGTTTACCATCCCAGCGGTTTTATTCGGTTCGCTCGCGGGGGTATACGTCGATCGCTGGCGCAAAAAGCCCGTGCTGGTCTTAACCAATCTGCTCCGTGGTCTGCTGGTCGCGGCCTTGCCAGCGCTGCTGTGGGTGAGCGCCGGGTGGACAATTTCTGAGATTCCTGTTGGCTTTTTCATTCTCTTAGCCATCACGTTTCTTATCTCTACGCTCACACAGTTTTTCGCGCCAGCCGAGCAGGCTGTTATTCCTCTCATTGTCAAAGAAGAAAACCTGCTGCCTGCCAATTCGCTCTATACCACCACTATGATGGCGTCGGTCATCGTTGGCTTTGCGGTCGGCGAACCGGTGCTAGCCCTAGCCGATAGCCTTTTAGCCCCGTTGGATAGAGGGACAGGCGTCGGTAAGTCTGTGCTAGTTGGAGTGAGCTATGCGATCGCAGGCATTCTGCTCTTACTCATCACCACCAGAGAAGTTAAGGCTGATATCACAGAACAAACCCATGCCTGGGAAGACATCAAAGACGGCCTCAGGTATCTGCAAAAGCAGGTCCAGGTTCGCAGTGCCCTAATTCAGCTGATTGTGCTGTTCTCAGTCTTTGCTGCCCTAGCCGTCTTAGCCGTACGGTTAGCAGAAGTGATCCCCACAATCAAATCCTCTCAGTTTGGCTTTTTACTGGCCGCAGGTGGCGTCGGGCTGGCGATTGGTGCTGTAGCGATTGGTCAATTCGGTCAGCGATTCTCCCGGTCGCAGCTAGGCCTGGCAGGATCGCTTGGCATGGCAGCGACCCTTACCGGACTTTCTCTGGCACCAGCGCAGCTTTGGCCTAGCTTGGCACTAATTGGCGGTCTAGGCTTCTTCGGCGCAATGGTCGGCATCCCCATGCAGACAACCATTCAAGAAAAAACGCCCGAAGACATGCGTGGCAAGGTCTTCGGCTTGCAGAATAACGTCGTCAACATCGCACTGAGCTTGCCCTTGGCCCTCGCTGGCATTGCAGAAACTTTCCTGGGTTTAAGAGCGGTGTTTGGACTGCTAGCAGCGCTGGTATCAGTCGGTGGATTCTTTACCTGGTCGCTGGTTAATGCGTCGCTGATGCAAGAAGACAGCTAGGTGACAACTAAAGACAGTACTAGGGTCAACACTAAGGATCAGCACTAAGGGGCAACAGTGCGGTAAGGGCGATTGCCCAGAGTCATCGCCCAGAGTCATCGCCCAGAGTCATCGCCTAGAGTCATCGCATAGAGCAACCGTATAAAGCGATCCCCAACCTTTCTGCATGCTGAAGATAGTCATTAAGCTAAATACGATACATAGTCCTATGCGCATATACTACTACTAACGGCTTCACGGATAGCCACTGTGTTCAAAGGGCTTCGACTGTTAAATGCATATTGCTTGGCTTGGTAAAAAATCTCCCTTCTGTGGCAACGTCACCTACGGCAAAGAAATCACAAACGCGCTGCTAGATAGAGGCCACCGAGTCACCTTCCTACATTTTGCTCAACCCGACGAAGCCGTTAGCGATCCCACCGATTACGAAGAAGTTTCTCTCCCTTTTATATTCAAGTCACAGGTGCTAACGATCCCCACCTTAGGATCGGCCAAACGCCTCACCGAAGTTCTAGAAAAGCTCAAGCCAGACGTTGTTCACGCCTCGCTGATTCTCTCCCCACTCGATCTCAAGCTGCCAGAGATTTGCCAAAGCCTGAACATTCCGCTGGTCGCGACCTTTCACCCTGCCTTCGACCAAAAAAGGCGCAATCTCTCTTCTAGTACACAGCATCTGGCCTATCAGGTCTATGCACCTCGCCTCGCCAACTACGACAAAGTCATCATCTTCTCTAAAATCCAGCGCGATTTGCTGATGAAGCTCGGCGTTCCGGCCAGTAGAATTGCCATCATTCCAAACGGCGTTGATATCTCCCGCTATTCACCGGGCCCTTCCACTATCAAAGCCGAGCTTAATGCACGTCAGCTTTACGTATACCAGGGCAGACTTTCTCCCGAAAAAAATGTAGAGTCACTGCTCAAAGGCTGGCGAGCGTCTCGAATGAGACAGCAAGATAAGCTAGTGATTGTCGGCAGCGGCCCTCTAGAGGCGTCTCTTAAAACCTTTTACTCCGATAGAAGCATCATCTGGCTAGGCTTTGTCGCCAACGAAGATCGCCGAATCGAAATTCTACGAGGTGCCGACGCCTTCATCCTGCCGTCGCTTGTCGAAGGGTTGTCCCTTTCTCTGCTAGAAGCAATGGCTTGCGGCGCGGCCTGCATTGCCACCGATGCAGGGGCCGATGGTGAAGTCCTCGATCAGGGCGCTGGCGTGGTGATCAATACCCAAAAAGTATCCAGCCAGCTGCAGACGCTCTTCCCGCTCTTTCGTGAGCAGCCCGAGGTGCTAGTCATGTTAGGGAAAAAATCTCGCTTACGTGTGCTAGAACGCTATACGCTCAGCCAAAATATTACTCGGCTAGAACAGCTATATCAGAACACCGTACCGCTGGCAAAAAAAGGCTATTCTACTGACTTCTCCTTAAGTAAGGGTGCATAACGTTATGGCTACTCGCTCCTCTACCGTGCTTCCTTTTGAGCTAGAAACGCAGCTGAGCGAATCAACAGCTGATAGCTTTGCAATTACGTTTGCGCCACTCGATCTTAGCCTGGCCTATCAGCAGGCAGACGATGGTGCAAATGGTGCGATCGCGCTCTTCAGCGGCATGGTGCGCAATCAAACCGACGGCCTCCCGGTAGTCGCCCTCGAATACCAGGCCTACGAACCCATGGCCCTCACCGTCTTCAAACAAATCGCCGCCGAAATCCGCAAAACCTGGCCAGACGTCACCCACGTCGTCATCCACCACCGCACTGGCAAATTGACTGTAGGCGAAATCAGCGTCCTCATCGCCATCGGCAGCCCTCACCGCAGTGAAGCCTTCGCCGCCTGCCAATATGCCATTGATACCCTCAAGCACAACGCCCCCATCTGGAAAAAAGAGCACTGGCAAGACGGCTCTACCAGCTGGGTCAGTATTGGCGCTTGCGAACAGCAACCCGTAAAGTGAACATCGTTCAGTCAAAAATAATCTGGATGATCTCAGTCGCAAAAAAATACTTCGGACGTGAATTGTTCTCAGACTCAGTTAAAATTTCTGCTTCAACCAGTCGGTCAATATCCTGCCTAGCCGTTTTGTAGGTTATTCCGCACATATTTTGGTGGTAGGGCACAGAAATAACAGGAGATTGAAACAAGTGATCTATGACTCTATTTAAACGAATATTTCCGCCTTTTTCGGCCAATACCTGCATGTAGCTCCTTTGTAATGCCAGCAAAGCTTCAAAACGGCTAATAGAATCTTTTGACTGCTCAATCGTCCCACGCAGGCAAAAACTCAGCCAGTCTAGCCAATTACCTGTAGTACTGATCTGAAATAGCAGGCTAGTGTACTCATCTTTGTATCTATCAAAAAAAGCACTTAGATACAGCCAGGGCTTACTGAGTCCACACAGTCGATATATCATCAACGACAGCAACAACCGACCGACTCTACCATTTCCATCCGAAAAAGGGTGAATTGCTTCGAATTGATAATGCACCATGAAGCAGAAAATTAGAGACTGGATACTGTCAGGCGGCGCCTGAATCTGCTGCTCTAGTACTCTGATTCAAGGTTCAATCTCGTAGACTGGCGGAGGAACAAACCGCTTATCTGAACCGATATGAACCTGACCACGACGAAAACGACCTGGCTCTTTACGTGAGCCTCTCACGCCATCTAAAAGAACTTGGTGCATTTGCCGAACAAGGTGTGAAGAAATCGCATGCCCTCCCTCCAAGAAATGAACGCCCAGCTCTAGTGCGCTACTGTAATTTGCGACTTCCTGTGAAGCACTTACCGGGTCTTGCACTGATGTGGGTTGCTTAGGATCAATTTCAAACATCAGGAGCTGCCTCGCTGTCGTGTAAGTACCTTCTAGGCTAGAAGAGCGGAGCGCTTCTCTCCTTTGCAAGGGCCTTAAAAGTAGCTCATAATTCTGCATGGTCTTACCAATTCCGTCTAGCCTCGCAAGCGCCTCGCGAGCATCAGCTAGTAATGGCCAAAGTTCTGTAGGTACTGTCCACTGTTGAGGTAAAGGATCGGGCACAAAAGCCCGATCTTTTGTGCCGTCTACAATCATCTCCACTAATCGACCGGGAGCAGTTTTGAGAAAGGCAGCCTTATCCATCTGTCAAATAGCACTCCAAAAATTCCACTTCAATTCGACCAAGTGGAATTTTATGTCAAAAATTCCACTTCAATTCGACCAAGTGGAATTTTATGTCAAAAATTCCACTTTAATTCGACCAAACGGATCATTCGGGTTGGGAAAGACTAACGATACACATGAGATGTTCTCTACGCTGTCGAGGAGACACTTACAGCAGGTATGTGCGGAGCGCGCGTTGAAGCAAGCCTGCATCGTGCTCAAATTTCGTCAGTTTTTGCTAGTGGAATCAATGGTCGTATCAAGGAAACGAATAAAAATTACCCGCTCAATGAATAACGATGACTTTCGCTAAGAAGCAGTAAATACGCTGATGATGGCCGTATATCAACAGACCAAGGAGGCAGGCTAACGGATTTTCCAAATTGGTTTGTGTACTGACAGGTAGTGACGCGAAACACTGCTTCACCTGTTCTTCACACTGTAATTTAGGCACATCGTACGGTAGCGGAGTTGTGCCTAAACAATGGCTCTTCTGACAGGTGTAGAGATCAAAGAAGCTTACGCGGCGCAGCTGAAACAAGAAGGGCGCAGTGTTTCTATTGATGTGCCAGTCGGCGATAGTGACGGAACAGTAGACATTCTCACCGACCGTGAAATTATTTTCTGTACGCCTACGTTGACTACAAAAAGCGCGCTTTTGCTCAAGTCTCAGCTAAGCTTCTACGGTAAGTTTTCACCCAGCTGGCAAAAGGTTGCTGTCGTGAAACAGATTGTTGATGCTGAGGCTGCGGACACGCTTACAGATGAGGGGATCGCCGTAGTCAGCCTATCAGTTAGCCTATCGGCTAGCGCTCTTTCTAGAGCACCTCAACCGCCTCAGCCAACGACTCTACAAGCAGTACTACAGCGGGCATCAATGTCACCCGCCGTTCAGGTGCTGACACGGCCAATTAAATCCATAGTGGCTCGCGATCCGGCGTTCAACAGTGCACACAGCGTAGCGGAGCTAAAGGTCGCATTACTTGCCATCGGTGTCGTTTTTTCGCTTGGGGTTATGGGCGCAGGTGTTTCTTTGGTGCGATCGCAATTTCTATCTTCCGCTGCGTCTCTCAAAGAACCAAAGCCTGTATCGTACGTTCTTCGCAATCGCTAAGCGCGCGCTTTAGACAGCAAAGAACCATTCTGATGCTGAACAGGATTAATTTCTCTCAGCTTACTTTGCCGTGCCTCAATCACCGCCCCGAGCTGCTGAGAGAAGCGCGGGGTCCTATTTAGCATCTTCTGCACAGCGTCAATTTCTAAAATCAACACTTCTAGATCTTCTGCGGCGGTCACCGTCATGGGGGTAGGTTCGTTGGCCAAAATGGCGGAGTAGCCAAAGAAGTCGCGACGGGTCTGTTCGGCGATGGTGTGCTGCTTGCCCTTGGTATCTTGGGCCGTGGCGATCGCCCGGCCTGCCAACACAAAATGCACCTTCACATTCTCTTGCCCCTGGCAAATTGCCGATTCTCCCACACCAAAGTGAGCGAGCCGCGCCTGACTTGCCATATCTTCTAGCACCTCATCATTAATGATCGCTAGCGTCGGCAGCGATTTCATATAGCTAGCCAGCCGTCGTAAAGGTTCATCAGCTGTCAGCTTGGGCGTATGGTGATGGTACACATCGCGAATAGGAAACGGAATAGAAAGCCCATTGCGCCTAGCCGCGTACCAAACACGCGTTGTAAATTCGTCGCGAATCGCGGGCACCTGAGCATAGTCAGCTAAAAATAGACGGATCTGATAGCCAATGGAGCTGTCATCGTACGAAATAGTGTGAACGATGGGGGCGGGTTGTTCCAAAACGCCTTTGGTACTCAAGGCCACTTCGCGCATTACCCGCTTTACCTTATTGGGCGCATCGCTATAAGAAAAGCCCATGCTGATATTTTCTCTATGCTGGGGCGTGGGCTTATTAAAGTTGTGAATTACCGCACCAGCTAGCGCCGAGTTCGGCACAACCAGCTGATCGAGATTTCGCGTCACAATGTGAACAGAGCGCCAATTTACTTCAATAACCTTGCCAATTCGGCCATCTATCTCTAACCAGTCGCCAATATCAAAAGGCCGCTCAAACAGCAGGGCAACACCAGAAAACAAATTGCCCAGCGTATCTTGCAGCGCAAGACCCAGAATAATACCGCTGACGCCTAAGGCCGTAAATGCACCTTGAAGATCGACGCCAAAGACCGCGCTCAGGACAATGGCAATACCCACTGCGATCAGCACAGTGCGTACTAGGTCACGAAATAGCTTTGGCATGTCATCTTGCCAGGTCCCAGGCTTTGCCCCGGTAAACAGCAAAATATTCACAAATGAAAGCGCTGCGACAATCAGCGCAACCCAGGCAAAGGTTTCAACAATCTGAATCGGCAGCGTAGACTGGCTAAATTGCAGGACTTTCGTCAGCAGAAAAAACAGCGCCGATATAGGAAACACCCAGTTTCTCAGCTCTTTTACAACTTTCAGCATCGGGTGCTGACGCCGATCAAGCTTTAAGATCAGTTCACTGAGTCCCACCATCAGTAGCGGAAACCCTACCATCAGGCCAAGGCCCCAAGGCAGCCATCCATCTGCGAGCGATACAGCCATAGCGTTTTTTTGGTTATGTCTTTTGCATGAGGACTACGTTCTGATTATCCATTTCGAAAGCTCAGGTTTTAACTCGAAAAATAGCAACCTTTTCATCGTTTTTGAGCCGTATGTCCCCTTCTGGCTCAAACTCATAGATATCAACCAGGCTGTTAACAACCGCCTTACTCACAAAAATGCTGTCCGGCGCGGCCTCACTCTGCACATAGTGAGCGGTCACGACCGTATCTCCCCATACGTCGTAAATTAGCCGCTGGCTGCCGACCGTACCTGCCATGACGCTGCCAGTGTGCACACCCACCCGCAGACGCAAGTCGGTACCGTGCTCTCGGTTGACTTGGCTCACAATCCGAATCGCTTCTATGGCAAAGTCAATGACGCGCTTGGCATGGTCTAACCTGGCGACCGAAAGACCGCTGACGGCCAGATATTCACTACCCGTCGTTTTGATTTTTTCGATGCCGTGAGCGTGGGTGGATTCATCTAACGCACTGACGACCTCGTTGAGGATAGCGATCGCTTTTTTAGGTTTCAGCTCGTAGGTCAGCTTTTGAAAGTTCAGCACGTTAGCAAAGACAACGGTGACACTTTCGGCTTCATCAGCGATCGCGCTGTCCCCTTTCTTCAGCCGCTTCGCCACCGACTCTGGAAACATGTTGAGCAGCAAAGACTCTGTTTCCTGGGTTTTCTGAGACACCAGCTCATTCGTCTTTCGGTTCTTGATCACCATACGATTAAACGATCTGGCCAGCTCACCTAGCTCGTCATTTGCCAGGATCGGCACCACCACCTCTTTATGGCCTTTGCTCAAGCGCTGAAAGCCGTCGCCCAACAGGTTAACAGGCTTCAAGAAAGCGCGAGCTAGCCAGAGGGAGGCCAGCGTAATTAACAGCACCAGTCCTGCCGAGGCGGCTAGCACTCGCCAGGCAAACACGGCAATCGGCGCAAAAATTTCGGCTTCATCAATCTCCGCCACCAGCGCCCAGTCCACCCCTCTAATATCGAGCGGGGCATAGGCGCTGATCACCCTGCGGCCCAGATAGTTAGTCACTGTATCTACGCCGTTCTTCCCTTCAAAAGCCTTTTGTACAGCCTCACTGGTCGCCTTTTGGTTAAGTACCGAGGTCTGCATAGCTTCGACAATCGCCAACTCTTCCTCACCGACCTGCTGATTGCGCAGCGCCTCTATATAGGTGCTAGGGTCTTCAATCAGCACCCGCGAATCTGAACGCAGTGTCAAATCTGAACCGACCAAAAAAGATTCGCCCGTTTCTCCTAGCCCATTTTGACGCCAGTTGCCGTCGTCAGTCATGACTCCGTTCATTTCATCCACTGGCACCTGAACCGCTAGCACGCCTAGTAGCTCAGTCTCTTCATAAATTGGGGTCGCCATGAAGGCCGCAGGCGCACCGTAAGAAGGGTCATAGAAGCTAAAATCTGCGATCGCCACATAGCCGCTATTTTGCTTTTGCGCGTCGCGGTAGGCATCTGCCAGGCTAGAGCGAGCGTAGGGGCCCAGCAGTAGGCTCGTTGCAAAGTCGACCTCTTTATAAACCGAGTAAACGACATTGCCATCGTTATCAATCAAGAACAGGTCGTAGTAGCCAAACTCATCGACAATATCTCTAAAAATAGGGTGATAGCGATTGTGAAACTGACTGTAGGTACTGCCATCACCAGCATCGTCTAGCTTTTGCTTTTCACCAATATCGTTGGCATTATCTGCAATGTATTCGTACTGAAGGTAGCGTGCCAAAATAGAGGATGGCAAAAACGTGTCTGCGTTCACCGGCTGCCCTGAGTTTTCTGCCAGGCGAGGAGAAAACTCATCTCGATAAAATCGCCGCAGACCGTCCACGCTAGCCGCATCAATCGACTTAGACTCACTTAAAACTGAGCTAAACGCGGTGGACAGCTCTTTCATGGCCATAGCCGTGCTGGGGTTCTTGCCCAACACGGTCATTTCCCCGCGCAAAGAGCGAAAGTATTCTTCAATCTGGCTTGCTTTTGCCCCTCTGAGGCTAACGAGTCGCTCTACCACGCTGTCTCGAATGGCCAGGCGACCGCTGCGGTAACCCTCGTAGGCAATCACAACAATCGAGCCAATACTGACGGCTAGTAGCATCGTCATCAGCTTTGACTGAATGCTTAAACGATTAAAGCCCCGCACGCCAAACCCCTTTCTTTCTGTCACTGAGCTTTTTTTGTCTGTCACCGAGCAAGATACTGAATGCAGCTCTCTGGCACCAATCGATACTCGCCGCTAAAAATGCGGGCCGTTTCGATCCAACAGGCCGTCTTAATCAGATCGCCCTCTACTAGCGGGAACGTTTTGTCTAGCGCATAAAAGCGCCGATCGGCAAACCGAGCGCGAAACAGCTGAATAAGTTCGTGGCCGGGCTTGCCGTCGTAGACAAAAATATTGTCCAGGCAGCTCAAGTACTCTATATCAGTGAGCGCGGCTTCAATCTCTTCAACAAATTCTCTGGCCAATGCCGCTGCGCTCGTCTCACCAAAATCAATTCCGCCACCTAGAAACCGATAGAACGGTTCCTCAGTTTTAGGATCTTTACCAGGGCTGACAAAGACATGTCCCTCATGCTCAATCAACCCTAGCGCAATCGGCCGAATTCGCTTTTTCTTCTTAGACATTTTTCACTAGGCCCTTTTTTCCACTGGGCCCTGTTTTCCACTGGGCATTTCTCACTTCGCTCCCGGTATCCACTAATCTGGAAACGCTGCTTCAGGGTTTTCGGTCGGCGTCGGCCAGTCTTCGTTTTCGCCCCCAATGATAATCTGGCGAATTTCGACATAGTCTTTGCTGAACTGACGCATGGTGTTGATCAAGACGTCGAGCGCTAGGGCATCTGTCGTGCCTAAGTCAAACCAGCAGCGACTCCACAGGCCTTTGAATTCTACTTCGCCCATATTGTGCATGAGTGAAAGCAGCGATCGCTCCGATTCTTCCTCATCGTAGTTAAAGTAGCTAATATCGACCCCCGTCTCTTGCACCTGGATATTCTCAGCATTAAAGCCGCCCAGCTTGCCCATAAAAAACCAGGAGTTGAAAATTTCTTCCACATACTGTTGTTCGGCAATCGATGGTACGGTATCGAACTCAAGCCATATCCACAAATTGAAAAAGTCACACTCACGAAACTGAACCTGCATAGTCACTTGCCTAACACCAATACTCCTATGCACTATACAGTTCTGCGTGGTTGCAAAATCGGAATATAAAATGCTTCACCTGCGCGATATTGGATATCACCCAACAGCGACGCCTACCCCTATTCTCAAAGACATTTCTTTCGACCTTGCACCCAAGCAGCTGGGTCTAATCATTGGGCCCAGTGGGTCGGGGAAAAGCACGCTACTCGAACTGCTCGCAGGACTCGCCACGCCTACCAGCGGCAAAATTCTTTGGCGAGAACAGACCTTACTACCAGACGCCCTTCAGCAGCTCGGTGGGTTGGTCTTCCAGTTTCCCGAACGCCATTTCTGCGGTCACACGCTGTTTGAAGAGCTCCGGCTAGGCCACCCTGAACTCAGCTCAGATCGCGTTTACGAAGCCTTACAATCAGTGGGACTAGGCGATCTCTCCCTTCAGGCTTCTCCGCAGCAGCTGAGCGGAGGACAGCAAAGACGTCTGGCTTTGGCCGTTCAGCTGATTCGCCAGCCCTATTTACTGCTGCTAGATGAACCAACCGCCGGACTTGACTGGTCAATGCGCCAGCAGCTAGTCAGTTTACTGGCCAAGCTCAAGCAAGAGTGGAGCCTGCTGATTGTTTCTCACGATGCGGAAGATCTGGTTGACATTGCCGATCACGGCTGGACTATCGAGCATGGTCAGCTCAGTGTTGCCAACTTAGAGGAACTACGACAGCGTCATCCCTCTTCAGCTCGCTGAGCGGGAGCCGCGAAAAGTCCGATCTTTTGAGCTTCTCTCATTTTTCTTCTTGATTTCCCGCTTTCCATTTAATTTCCATAGTTTACTCGCAAGGCAATGCTCGCAACGCTTCCTCTTCATCTCGATCTTTGGCAAAGCAGCCTTCAGTGGCAGCCAAGCGACACTCAACAGGCCCTCTTCCAACAGCTTTATGAGCAGATTTTGATTGGTAACCAGCAGCTAAACTTGACGCGTATTACCGAGCCTGACGATTTTTGGGAAAAGCATCTGTGGGATTCGCTCAGCGGCATCGCGCCATGGCTAGCAGATATGACCGCAGAATCGGACGAGGCAGACGCCGAGGATAGTCATAAGACTGCGCCGCTACGGATTGTTGATATCGGAACAGGCGGTGGATTTCCAGGGATTCCGGTAGCGATCGCACTCTCTACCCCAGCCGAATCTATCTCGCTCACCCTGGTAGATTCCACCCGCAAAAAAATTCAGTTTCTTCAAACGCTCTGCCAAACCATCGGGATTCCGGCTACCTGTCTAGCCACCCGCGCCGAAGCATTGGGTAGAGACCCCGCTCACCGAGAGCAATACGATCTTGCCTTGATCCGCGCGGTGGGAAAAACAGCAACCTGCGCTGAGTACGTCCTGCCGTTGCTAAAAGTCGGCGGGCAGGCCGTCATTTACCGAGGCCAGTGGACTACAGATGACACCGAAGAGATCGTCCCAGTGATTGAACTGTTAGGCGGCGAACTGACTGACTTACAAGACTGGGAAACCCCAATTACTCAGGGCATTCGACACTGTTTGTTTATTTATAAAGACATGCCAACGTCGAATGATTTTCCAAGGGCCGTTGGAGTTCCAGGCAAAACGCCTCTCAACTAATTCTAGAATTATGCTTCAGGAGCGATCGCTAAGCATTAGCAGCAAGCATCAGCCCTGATTCTTAATCGTTATCACCTCAACGACTTTAAGCGCCAGACTATCTGAGATTTGCAGCAGCTGGCGCAGATCGTCAATAAAAGCCTGCTCTTCTCTAGAGACCGTACCGTCTGCAAATACTAAATCGACGGCAAGGGTAAAAGCAGTGGGTGCCAAATTGGGCGGCAGCGAAGCTTTGGCACTCTTAACTAATTCATTAGGGCCATGCTTTTTTAGACCTTCTATCAGGTAAGCCTTCATACGGGCCAGGCTGTCTTCAGTCGCATCTTTGAACAGCCTCATGCGGCTCAATCGCATATTCATCTCGGCTTCTTCAGAGTCAGAGAGATAGCCATCAGAGGCGATCGCAACCAAACAAATCGCGGCAAAGGCTTCAGCCGAATTCATCGCCATCTTGTTTTCAGCTTCAGCCTTAAACACTTTATTGAAAATACCCATCGCGTCTTTTTAATGCCCCTCATCAACATAGGCCGAAAATAGGCTCAAACCAGTCCCTTAGCGTATCCGAACTGGTTCTAGCTATCCTTTTACCAGTGTGGGCAAAGCGTACCGCTTTCTATCAAGCGAAACCGGCCTAACCGATGAGAATTATCAAAATTCCATAGTCTACGTAGCAAAAAGGGAGAGAACAGCTGTTCTCTCCCTATATTTACCAACAGTTCAAAACGCTAAAAGACACCAGCTATAGCGACTTGTAACAATATAGCTAGACGTTATCGCTAAACGTTCTGATGGACCTCAGACTCTAGCTGCTCTACTAGTACCTGATTGCCCTGGGCTTTAGCCACTTCAATCCGATGCTCTAAAGCACGCGCAATGCTCTGCTGGTGACGTGCACTGGCTTCGGCCAGCAGTTCGCGGCGAGCCTGGGCCGCTGGACTAGTGCCCGTCAGCTTACTGCGCAAGTTAGTCAAAGCCGACCCAGTCCGAGCGGGGCTTTGCGCAGCGTTCGGCATCGCTTCACTCAGCTGCTGAATCTGGCCTTGGCGGGTGGTTTGGTAGGCAACACCCCGATAGCTCAACCTTTCGGCGGGCTGAGGGATAGGGACATGACGCACATAGGTGTATGTAGAGCTCGCCCCTCTGTAATTGCAGGCGACGTCACTTTCTGTGAGTTCTAGCATGGGAGGATTGTAATCGTATTCAATACCGCGATAGGTGAGTTTCATTTTCGTTCCTCAACAAAATAGGTGGTTAGACACTATTGGGAACGCGTTCCTTCAGAGGAGCGGATCTGCTACCTCTTACTTCCGTCTCAACCGATGGGCCTTAAGAATCGCGCTTTCGAAAAGCATGGGGTCAGCACGGAATAAAAGCTACCTATAGACAGGCATTTTTATACTGCGCCGGGGCCTTAAAGCCGATTACGATAACAGGACTTGAGATGAACGTCTATCCAATCATTTCTGTAACCATTGTTACAGTTATATGCTCTTATAACAACCCTTCATGACATTCCAGAATTCCTCGATTTTTCTATAAAATAGAAGGGATACAGCCATTTAAGGCATAGCGTCAGAAAACTATTTTAATATTTCTTAATTCGTCTAAATCAGTCCGTTCGTAGGCTTTGTGCGGATCAGTACTTCCGTATGTGTTCTTTATTCCTGTCACATATCTAACTTTTCTTATGCAATGTATTATCAATCGGCGATCGCAGTTTTCTGCGAGCCACCGGTACTGGCTAGCAGAACTTAGCGAAGCCGAAAATCAGCAAAAGTTTGGCAAATGTACCCGCTTACCTGGTCATGGTCATAACTATGAGCTATACGTTTCTATCGCCAGTCAGCTAGATGTTTATGGTATGGTGCTCAACCTGAGTGAGGCTAAGGACATCATTCATAGAGAAGTGATTGAGCCGCTAGATTTTTCCTACCTCAACGATGCCTGGGACGAATTCAAAACAACACTTCCCACAACGGAGTACATCGCTCAAGTCATTTGGCAGCGGCTGAGCGCTCATCTGCCCATCGTCAATATTCAGCTATTTGAAACCCCTAAACTCTGGGCCGACTACAAAGGAAACGGAATGGAAGCTTATCTGACAGTCTCTTCTCACTTCAGCGCCGCGCATCGGCTAGCGCTGCCAAGCCTGAGCTACGAGGAGAATTGCGAAATCTACGGCAAGTGCGCCCGGCCCAATGGCCATGGCCACAACTACAAGCTGGAGGTGAGTGTAAAGGGCCAGATCGATCCACGCACTGGCATGATTGTCGATTTGCTGGCGCTGCAAGATGCGATCGCCCACCATGTCATCGAACCGTTCGATCACACCTTTCTCAACAAAGACATTCCCTACTTCACCGACGTCGTCCCCACAGCTGAAAACATCGTCTTGCGCATTTGTTATCTACTCCGCCAGCCCATTCAAGATATCGGTGCAACGCTGCACAAGGTCAAGCTAATTGAAAGCCCAAATAACTCGGCTGAAGTGTTTGCAGAGCCTTACGAAACTCCCGCTTCCTCAACGTCTGCAGCTCAGCCTGTCCCTTTAGCAACCGTTTAATTGTCGGTGTCCGAGCGGGTCTAAAGCAGAAGACCCAAAAAAGCCGCTCCCTTAACCAGAGAGCGGCTTTAAGCGCTGAAAATTTCAACCGGCTTCACCAGACGGTGAAACCGATTATCTAAAACAACTAGGCAATGCTAGCCATCTTCACATCGTTAGTAGCCAGCAGCTGCTGAAGCTCTTCAGAATCAACCGTTTCTTTATCTACCAGCATGTCAGCCAGCTTGTCGAGAATATGACGGTTCTCTTCTAGCGTTTGCTTACAGCGAGCATAGGCTTGGTCTACCAGAGACCGGACTTCCTTATCGATAGAAGCCGCTGTCTTCTCAGAGAAGTCGCGCTCACTCGCAATATCTCGACCCAAGAAAGGGTTGCCTTGCTGACGACCTAGCGCAACCGGCCCCAGCGTTTCACTCATACCGAAGCGGGTAACCCTCTGACGCGCGGTATTAGCAACCTGCTGAAGGTCGTTAGAAGCACCCGTCGTAACTTCTTCATCGCCAAAGACAATCTCTTCAGCTAGGCGACCACCGAGGGCTACCGCCATCTGATTTTGCAGGTAAGAGCGAGAGTATAGGCCAGACTCCAGACGCTCTTCACTGGGCGTGAACCAGGTCAAACCACCAGCGCGTCCACGAGGGATGATGCTAATTTTTTGCACAGGATCGTAGTCAGGCATCAAAGCGCCCACCAAAGCGTGACCAGCTTCGTGGTAAGCCACCAGCACCTTTCGCTTTTCGCTCATCACGCGATCTTTCTTCTCGGGGCCTGCCAGCACGCGATCAATCGCGTCATTCACCTCGTCCATCGCAATCTCAGTGAGGTTACGACGAGCTGCCAAAATAGCGGCTTCATTCAGCAGGTTCGACAGGTCAGCACCTGTGAAGCCAGGCGTACGGCGAGCAATCTTTTCTAGATCAACGTCTTGAGAGAACGTTTTGCCACGAGAGTGAACGTTTAGAATTTCCAAGCGGCCTGCGTAGTCGGGGCGATCTACAACAACCTGACGGTCGAAGCGACCGGGACGAAGCAGCGCTGCGTCCAATACATCGGGGCGGTTAGTTGCCGCAATAATAATGATGCCAGTGTTGCCTTCAAAACCGTCCATCTCAGTCAGCAGCTGGTTGAGCGTTTGCTCACGCTCGTCATTACCGCCACCAAGGCCAGCGCCACGCTGACGACCCACTGCGTCAATCTCGTCGATAAAGACGATACAAGGCGCGTTGGACTTAGCTTGCTCGAACAGGTCACGGACACGGGAAGCACCCACACCGACGAACATTTCTACAAATTCAGAACCGGAGATAGAGAAGAAGGGAACGCCTGCTTCACCCGCAACGGCTTTAGCCAAGAGGGTTTTACCTGTACCTGGAGGGCCAACAAGCAGGACACCTTTAGGGATTTTGGCACCAATCGCGGTAAAGCGGTCAGCGTTTTTCAAGAAGTCAACAACTTCAGTCAGCTCTAGCTTGGCCTGATCAATGCCGGCGACATCGCCAAAGGTGACCTGAGTCTGGGGCTCCATTTGCACGCGCGCTTTGGACTTACCAAAGTTCATCGCCTGAGAACCCGGACCGTTGGACGCACGGCGGAAAAGGAAGAAAAGAGCGACCAGCAGCAGCACAGGGATAATCAGTGCGCTGAAGACCTTAACCAAAGCGCTTTCGTCTTGGGTAGGCTGCACCGAAATATCGACGTCGTTAGTAGTGAGCAAATCTACCAGACCGGGGTCTTGAGGCAGGTTGACTACAATGCGGCCTGTGCCATCAGGAGAGGCAAAACGGGCCTGGGCTTTGTCCGAGGTAATAGCGACGCTTTCGACGCGGCCTTGCTCAACTTCGGTCTCAAATTTGCTGTAGCGCCAAGACTGAGTCTCAGTGCGGGGTTGATCAAAAAATGCAGTTGCCAGGGCAATGACAACAACGACGAGTAATACGTAAAGACCCGTGTTTCTCCAGCGCTTATTCACCGGCGGGAAGCCTCCTTTATATAGTGGTGTGAGGTTGCTTTATAGCGACTTTTCCTTTGTTATTAACTTATGTTAACTCATTTCAGGAATCGTCACCGGGCTGGGCCGAACTTGTCAGCCGTCCACGCAAGGCCATTAGACTAGCGTGTTGAGGATCATATTCCAGTTTAATCTGCCCATCAAGAATTGTGTGAATGGGCACAAGCTCCACAACACAGTTACTGTAGGCGATCGCATCAAAGCCTCGCAGCACAGATTTATTCCAGGGCTGATTATTTACCTGCTCTCCGTCTTTAGACAGAGATTGCTGTAGGCGAGTTCTCATTAATCCAGGCAAACACTGATTGCTAAGCTGGTCGCCAATAGGTGTCCACCACTGGCCTTTGGCGTATCCCCACAGGTTGCCGGTGGCAGTCTCTAGCCAGTCACCGCGCTCATTGGTCAAAATGGCTTCTTGAGCGCCGTAAGTTTGGGCCTGCTGTCGGGCTAACTGGCAAGCCAAATAGTTACCGGTTTTGTGCAGGGGTAAGCTACGCGTATAGGTGGGGGGTGCAAGCCAGCAGGCAACGCCGGTCTGCTGCTGCGCATTGAGCTGCGCGGGTAACGCTCTACCGGTGATCCACTCAGTGCCGTCAGCAAAAAGGGTAATGCGCAAGACAGGATAGTGGGTTTTGAGCTGAGCGCATCCCCTATATACAGAGGTCCAGTTGGGAGGCTGCCAGTTGAAGGCGCGGATGGAATGAGCCAGGCGATCGCAATGGGCAGAAAATTGCGATCGCGGATCCTCTAATTTCTGCTGGCAAACCCGCATTGTCGAAAAAACGCTGGCACCGAAGCGTAGTCCAGCACTGTCAAAAGGGCCCTTAACAGGTGAGTCTTCTAGAAGTAAGCCGCCACTATACCACTGCATTTGTACTACTGCATTTCTATCGCTGCCTTTATGTAGGGCTACAACGGGGGCCTACAGCACCGTGAGAACATCAAGACTGTGAGCATATCAAGAGAAAGAAGACCCTTTTGCCGATCGCTCAAACACCCCACACGTCCCATCCGAAGTCACCTGAAGCCCCACTAGCGGTGACTCGGGATTGCGGCAGCGCTGACCGCGCAAATGACGACAGTAATAGCAGGTTGTCTCTGAGTCATAAACGCTGCCGATAGTAGCCCTCAATGACTTTGAGGCAGACTTGTTGGCACTCACCTGCATTAGCTCACGCTGACCGAGCCCGCGGATTACCAGCTGATCGCCCTGCCAGCTAGCCTCCACAATGCCCGTATCTGCCAGCTTGGCCCAGCGCGGATCGCTCTCCAAGCTCTGCGGCAGTCTAAACTGTACGCCACTAGCATCAGCATCCACTTCGCCTTCGTACCGCGTGTCGCGCGGTGGTGCAGGTTGCCAAAATTCAGACGCCAGCGGTAGATCGATCACCTGGGCGGGGGTGGGCAGGTGCAGCTGGTAGCGGGCCTGTAAATCGTCTAGGCTCGCCAAATCAGTCAGCTGCTGAGCCTTGCCATGGACAAAAATGATGTGCTGTGGGCGTAGGTTGTGGATTAGCTGTGTGGTGCCCGTGCGATCGCAGTGATTGGTCAGCATGTAATGCTCTAGCTCGACGCGAGGAGAAGGCACGACAGCATGTAAGGCTTTTAGCCAATCGAACTGGTAATAGCGAGTGTCCAGCTGGCTTTGCCAGAGCGCCACATCAGCCATATCAGGGACAAATACCGTCCAGTCTGTTTCGTCGTTTTGGCCATATAGCTCAGGCGCTGTCGCCGGGTGCACAATAAAAACTGCCGCGTCTGAATCAGCGGCCATCATCCGGTCGGGCGATAGCGTCCTCTCTAACCTTCTGACCCGAGGTAGAACCCGTTCATCCCAAAACAGCGGCTGATGCTGAGCAAAGTTCTGCACCGTTTCTGGCAGCGCACTCAAACAGCCTAAATAAGCATCGCAGCCCGCAGCCACCAGCGGATCGACCCAAACGTCAATCGGCTGCCCAGTGAAATGATGATGACTGCGAATCAGCATCAGCAACTCTTGCCCAAGCCCAAGCAGCGGCACGGGGAAAACCGCCCGACCCCGGTTTTCTAACGCAGCGCTTAAGCGATCGACTAAATAATTTTCTTGCTGTTTGCGATGAGGATGACGCTCGGTTCCATAGCTGCCTTCCACAATCAAAACATTGGGCTTGAGATTACGCAGTTCGGCTAACGGCAGCCCATCGACTAGCCGGCCATTCGACAAAAAGCAGTCACCGCTGTAGAAAACGCTATAGGTGCGCTGCGCGGTTTTATACGTGACTAAAAAGCAGGCCGCACCGGGCAGGTGACCCGCAGGCCAGAGCTGGACCGACAGCCCAGGCGCAATTTCTGTTGGGACACGCCACGGCAGTGACCGACAAAAATTAGCATCGTCTTGGTCTGGCCAGTTAAGCGGCAGCAGCTTAGCTGTGACGGCACTCCCAAAAATAGGAAGCTGCGGCAGCGCGCGATGCAGCGGCAACAGTCCCCGAATATGGTCAGTATGGGCGTGACTGCAAAATACAAAATCAGCAGGCTCAGCGCTCAGCGCGCTAATATCGGTCATCCCGCAGTCCAGCAAAATAGAATAGGGGCCTATCTGAACACTCAGACAAACCCCTTCATCTTCGTAGCCAACACTGTAGGGTAAGCAGGACAGCTCGGTCACAGTTGGTCTATTCCATCCTAGTGTGCGGAACCGTTGCCATGGTAATCGTCAGAATCGTAGAAGCCGTTGCGAGTACCGAAAAACAAGCAGGCCGCGCTAAACAAACCCGTCAGCACAAAAAGTAATAGTTTGATATCCATATAAATGAGTAGTATCAGCCCTTTGAATAGAGCTGAGTGAAAGTGTCGTCACTCCAGATCGTAACAACTGCGCCTGAAGGGACTGCCAATTCTTAATGGTTTATGACAAATATCTCTAGTGAAAAGAAAACTCAAGCCGGAGCATTCACCCTTGGAGTAACCCACCTGCAATGATCCCGCCAGATCCAATTTCGCCAGATCCAATTTCGCCAGACCTGATCTTGCCAGACTGGTGCGATCGCCCCTCAATCACAGTGGCCCCCGACCTTATTGGCTGCAAGCTTGTTCGTCAGCTGCCTGGCGGACCGCTCATTCGCAGTACCATCGTCGAAACCGAGGCCTATGCACCTGGCGATCCGGCTTGTCATGCCTACACTGGCAAAAGTAAGCGCAACGCCGCTATGTTTGGCCCGCCCGGTCACAGCTACGTCTACTTGATCTACGGCATGTATCACTGCTTGAATGTCGTCACCGAATCAGTGAATACGGGCAGCGCCGTTCTGATTAGAGGGCTAGAGCTAGAGAGCATCCCGCCTCATCTATCCGCTAAGCAAACTGCAAAGCCCCACCGCATCGCGGCAGGGCCAGGCAAGCTCTGTAGAGCCTTGGAGATTGATCGGGGTTTAGACGGCGTTCTCTATCACCCAGCGCAGGGAATCTGGCTAGAGTACCGACCTAAGGTCGTCAAAGCGAAAGATATCGTTCAAACCACTCGTATTGGTATTACCAAAGCTGCGGATCGACCGTGGCGGTGGTATTTAAAAGAAAGTCGGTCAGTGTCTAAGAAGTTAACGGCTAAGAGATAAAACGGCTAAGAGACAAGCGGAGAAGCAGTCAGCGGCTGAGAAGTCAGACCGCGGCTGAGATTAAAGAACCAGCTCTTTACCTGCATTGGTGAATTTAACTGAATCAACATCCCAGCTAGAATTATTGAGCAGGGTTTCTTCTACGCCGCCAAAGAGCGATCGCTGCTCACAGCTAGAGAGCGATACAAACTGACGCTCAGATCCTGGAGACAGTTGCATATCTACAATTGCAGTACTACCGTCGATATTGACCTGATAGCCATCCAGCTTAAAGGCGTTGAGTTCTGTTTCACTCATCACTTTACCCACCGCTTCGTTCATTGCTGCGCCGCTGGGCACTTCTACCGGCTGGGCTACAAAGTCATTGCACTGGTCATCAATGGTATACACCGAGACCGTGACCATTTCATCACTGCCGGCCGCCGGCTGCTTATCGACCGGCGCATTGGGCTGAGCGCCAATTGGCTCGTCTTTAATCGCAGGGTCTTTTGCTGCGGGTGGCTCTGTTTCTTTTGGTGTTTCTACTGCGTCAGGGTTAGGCGATGGCGTCGGTTCTACCACAGCCTGGTCAGGAGCGCAGCCAGTAGCGACCATGGCCAGTGTCAGTGCTAGGCCCGTGGCATAGAAAGAAGCTCGCCTACGCGACGCAAGCTGAGAAATACGCATTTGAATAGACTCTGGCAACCGAACCATCTGACGAAATACTGAATACAGCACTATATAAAGGTATCCCTATCCTACAAAACTGATGGCCGCCCTGACCTAATTCATGTGCCAATTTACGAAGCTTTTAGCGGTGCCCCTATAGTAAGTTGGTCATAGATTGGCTGTAGGCCAAATAATTCTCTTTGTATGACTAATTTTCCCTGGAACCGACGTCACATTATCTCTTTAGAGGATTTTGCGCCAAGCGAGTACGAGAGCGTTCTGAAAACTGCACTGAGCTTTCAAGATGTGCTTTCTCGGCGAAACAAAAAGGTGCCTACGCTGCAGGGACAGGTCGTTGCCAATCTATTTTTTGAGCCCTCCACTCGCACCCGCAGCAGCTTTGAGCTCGCGGCGAAAAGGCTATCGGCCGATACGCTCAACTTCTCTCCGGGCAGTTCGTCCCTTTCTAAGGGCGAAACCATTTTAGATACGGCCAAGACCTATCTGGCTATGGGCACTGACCTGATGGTGATTCGGCACAAAGGCTCTGGCGTACCGGCCACCATAGCGCAAGAAATGGATAGGCTCGGCTCTGGGGTCGGCGTTTTGAATGCGGGCGATGGCCAGCATGAGCACCCTTCACAGGCATTGCTAGACCTGCTAACGATCTGCAACGCTCTAAACCCTAAGCAGCCGACGATTGATGACCTACGCGGTAAAAAAATTGCGATTGTCGGCGATATTTTGCACTCGCGCGTAGCTCGCTCTAACCTGTGGAGCCTAACGGCCTGCGGCGCGCAGGTTCATCTGGCCGCCCCACCCACCCTATTGCCTAAGGCATTCATAGAAGCTTTTTCTCAGCCGATTCGGACGGGTTCGCGCAGCGTACAGCGTCAGGTGTTTGTACACTGGCAGCTTGAACCCGCTTTGAAAGATGCTGATTTTGTAATGGCACTGCGACTACAGAAAGAACGCATGAGCGCCCATCTGCTGCCGAGCCTAAGAGAATATCATCAGCGGTTTGGGATTACGCGCGATCGCATTCAAAAATGCGCTTCCACTGTCAAAATCATGCACCCAGGGCCTACTAACAGAGGGGTAGAAATCACCTCTGAGCTGATGGACGATCCCCACTTAAGTCTGATTGGTAAGCAGGTGGCCAGTGGCGTAGCCGTGCGAATGGCGCTGCTTTATCTAATGGGTGGATCAAAAAACGGGGATCTGAGCAGATAAAGCCAATGAAAGAACTTTGTTCGCGGCAGCCAAATTTGGCCTTACCGTCTATTTCCAGGGGAATCCGGCGATCTCTCTCTAAAGCTTTCGTCCAAGTCAACGGGTAAATCAACGGGTTCGCTGACAGGAGCAGTCTCGTCGGGAGAACTAGAATCAGGAGACACAGACTCAGTCACGCCGTCAGCGTCAGCATCGGCTTCTGACAATGTCAGATTCGTAAAAGAGCTGTGGAGCCTTAAGATATTATCTTCAGCAGTGGCATTGTCAGGGTTGTAGCGACTGAAGAGGAAGACGGTGTTGTCGCCATAGCCTATAAAAGTTGCGATCGCAGAACTCAGCTCCTCCGGGCGAGCGGCCAGCCACACGACCAGCGCAGATTGATCGTCAATCGTGACCTCGCTATAGCGACTGACTGCCGAGCCCTCCTCAATAAAGCTGTCAATATTGGCATCGACCAGCGGTCCCGGTGGTGCAGCCACCTGAAAAACCTCTGTCTCTACCTTGCTCTCCAGCGATTCAGTAGCACTGTCGATAGCGATTTCCCCGGTCTCATTCAGATCTACCTCCCAGGTCGCTGGGTAGTCAATAGAAATGTTGCCATCTGAGTAGTTAGCCATTTCTGGAACATCCGCGTCATCCTCTGCCGGAATCAGCGGCTCAGGAGACGTGAATTCTGCGGGCGGCGCTAGCTCACTTGCTGGCTCACTTGCTGGCTCACTTACTGAGGGATCACTCACTGAGGGATCACTCACCGACTCTACGGCCAGGGCGCTCGGTGCCAACAGCAGCAATAAAAGCATTGCCACTGATCGAGTAGAGAAGAAAGCGAAAGACATAGCTAAGAACCCGGTATTTGCCAGGTTTGCAAGGGGCTGAGAATAAAGCGGAGACATCAAGACGATAAAAGCCAGTTCAATAAAAGCCAGTTCAATAAGCTGGTGCGAAAAGCATCCGTTTGGGAAATCTTAAAGCCATTATCAAGATTGTTTGGCATTATAGCGAAACGTTTCTTCATCACGATTTGTTATACTTTTGTTAAGATGCCTGACAGCTGATTGGCAACGTCTACATAAATCAGCCCGCATACACCGCCCAGATACAGCTCTCTGCACTTAGCTTGCATCAGCATCAAAGGCTGCAAGTCTTGCTAGGTCACGCTAAGTGCTAAGCACTTTATTCATTCCAATCCCTTTGCCAGCGAAGACAGTCGTTCCTCGCTTTATAGAGGGTCTCAAGCTCGAAATTTAGATTCAAATTAGATTCGAAACTCGATCTCAAGAATCAAATTCACTGTCATTACGGAGACGCATTGTCTATGCTGCGCCTAGAAAATATCAGTAAGATTTATCCCACTGGAGAAGTCCTTAAGGACATCAACTGGGAAGTAAAGGTAGGCGAACGCATCGGACTTGTCGGCGTCAACGGCGCTGGAAAGTCAACCCAGCTAAAAATTATTCAAGGTGAGATAGAGCCCACCGCTGGCAGCATCATCCGCCCTAGTGGCATGCATATCGCCGCGCTCAATCAAGAATTTGAAGTTGATCCTAGACGAACGGTCAGAGAGGAATTCTGGACCGTTTTTACAGAAGCCAACAAGATTCAGCAGGCGCTAGCCGAGATTCCGCTCAAGATGGAGAGTGCCGACCCCAAAGAACTGGACAAGCTAATCAGTCAGCTAGACAAAAAGCAGCGCCAGTTTGAAGCTTTAGATGGCTATGGGCTAGAAGCACGTATCGAAAAGATCTTGCCCGAGATGGGGTTTGATCAAGACGCAGGCGATCGCCTAGTTAGCTCTTACAGTGGCGGCTGGCAGATGCGCATGGGACTGGGCAAAGTGCTGCTGCAGTCGCCCGATCTGCTGCTGCTAGACGAGCCGACTAACCATCTGGATTTAGAAACCATTGAATGGCTAGAAAATTATCTCAAGGGGCTGACGATCCCGATGGTCATTGTGTCCCACGACCGAGAGTTTTTAGATCGCCTGTGCACCGCCATTGTCGAAACCGAGCGGGGCGTTTCGACCACCTACCTCGGTAACTACAGCGCGTATCTAGAACAAAAGGCAGAAATGCAGGCAGCTCAGCTGAGCACCTTTGAGCGGCAGCAGAAAGAGCTGGCAAAGCAGCAAACCTTTGTCGATAAGTTTAGAGCGAGCGCCACGCGCAGTACGCAAGCCAAAAGTAGAGAGAAGCTACTGGCGAAAGTAGAACGAGTAGAAGCACCTGTAGCCGATCTGCGAGGCTTGCAGTTTCAGTTTCAGCCAGCACCCCGTAGCGGGCGAGAAGTGGTGACCATTGATGATATGACCCACAGCTACGGAGACAAAATTTTGTTTCTTGGAGCGTCGCTAGAAATAGAACGGGGCGATCGCATTGCCTTCGTCGGCCCCAACGGTGCCGGCAAGTCTACGCTACTACGGCTAATTATCGGCAGCGAAACGCCCGATGACGGCAACGCCACCATCGGCAATCACAACGTGATCCCCGGCTATTTTGAGCAGAACCAGGCGGAAGCCTTGGACCTGAGCAAGACCGTTATGGAAACCATTCACGACGAGGTTCCAGACTGGAAAAATGAAGAAGTTCGGACCCTGCTCGGTCGATTTTTGTTTAGCGGCGATTCGGCCTTTAAGCAGGTAGAGGCCCTAAGCGGTGGCGAAAAAGCGCGTTTGGCCCTCGCTAAAATGCTGCTACAACCCGCAAATCTGCTGATTTTAGACGAGCCGACTAACCACCTGGATATTCCAGCGAAAGAAATGCTGGAAAATGCGCTGCAGAACTACGATGGCACAGCCCTGATCGTGTCTCACGACCGCTTCTTTGTCTCTCAAGTCGCCAACAAAATCGTTGAGATTCGAGACGGAGAACTGCGGCAGTATCAGGGTGACTATCACTACTACCTAGACAAAATTGCCGAAGAAAAAGAACGCGCCAGGTTAGAGAAAATAGAGGCAGAAAAAGCGGCTAAAAGCGCTGCTAAGCGCCAGAAGCAAAAAGACAAGCAGCGGCAGAAACGTCAGGCACAGGCGGCCGGAAAAGGTGCATAGAATCAGCTCTAGGATAAAGCGCTGTTTGATTGCTGAACGACACAGCGCTTTATTTTTAGGAAAGACTGATGTTAAATAATTACTTATATACAGACCTATCTTTGACGAGGGATGATAAGGGCACCGCTGAGGTATCTCCTGAATCTACCCCTTAAAAATAAAAACACCGTTAAAAACCTTAAGTTCAGACGTTAATTCGAAAAAATGACGCTACGCTAAGACTTCTCTCAGATGCAAGCTTCCTTGATAGTGGTCTTTTGGGTGTGTCATTTGTTGCCCAGCGATCAACGGAAAAGCAAGCCGCTTCGAGCGTTAATTAGCATTACCGGCTTTTCCAAATTAATTCATAGCGGATTTTTGACGGCCGCTATTTTTTAGCTTCATCGGTCACAGACCCTGTCACCGGGAAGGCTTCATCCAGTCTTTTTTACTCGCTTTGGTATCCACGGGAGCAGCTGCCAAGCCAGCATCGTGGTAATGAGTCGATTTAGGGATAATCCTCAGCAAACGCCTGAGTACTCTAACTTGACATGATTTGATGCAAAGCACTTTCACTTCAGTTGCAGTCGTTAGAGGTTTTTTTGGTATGGCAGGCTCCCCTATTTCTCCAATGGTGCTGGTAATTCTTGACGGGTGGGGCTGCCGTAACGAAAGTAACGGCAACGCGGTTAGTCATGCTAACACGCCGATCATCGATAGTCTGTGGGATAGCTACCCCAGCGCCAAAATCAATACCTCTGGGCAGTATGTTGGGCTCCCGGATGGACAAATGGGCAATTCAGAAGTTGGCCACCTCAATATCGGGGCCGGACGCGTAGTCCCGCAAGAACAGGTACGTATTTCTAACGCGGTTAAAGACAAATCCATTCAAGAAAACCTAGACCTGCTAAAGGTCTGTCAGAAAGTGGCGTACGTAGATAGTACGCTGCATTTGGTAGGCCTATGCTCTGATGGCGGTGTGCATTCCCATCTAAACCATCTGATTGGGCTTGTAGAAATGGCCAAAGCCCAGGGCCTGACGAAAGTGTGCATCCATGCCATTACCGATGGCCGCGATACCAAACCGACAGATGGTGAGTTGGCGCTGCAAAAGCTACAGACCGCCATTGATGCAATCGGACTGGGCAAAATCGTTACGCTGAGCGGTCGTTACTACGCCATGGATAGAGATAATCGCTGGGATCGGGTTGAAAAGGTCTATCGCGTGATGAGTGAAGACGGCGAGGGAGTCGGTCTTTCTGCGCTAGAAGCGCTAAAGCAATCTTACGAAGCAGGGGTCAATGACGAGTTTGTAGAGCCCGTTCGTCTGGCACCGGGTGCAGTGGCAGCAGAAGATGGCGTGATCTTTTTTAATTTCCGCCCCGACCGGGCCCGGCAGCTAACGCAGGCTTTCGTAAAAAGAGATTTCACCGGGTTTGAGCGAGATCCCATCTTGCCGCTGACGTTTGTGACTATGACGCAGTACGACCCGTCATTGCCCGTAGGGGTTGCATTCAAGCCTCAGAGCTTAAACAATATTTTGGGTGAAGTGGTCTCTAACCATGGCCTTAAGCAGTTTCGTACGGCAGAAACCGAAAAGTATGCTCACGTCACCTACTTCTTCAATGGAGGACTAGAAGACGCGTTTCCCGGTGAAGATCGAGAGCTGATCCCTAGCCCGATGGTGGCGACCTATGACAAAGATCCCAAGATGTCAGCGAAAAAAGTGACGGACGCGGCGATCGCAGCCATCAACAAGCGAGAGTATTCTCTAATTGTGATGAACTATGCCAACCCAGATATGGTAGGGCATACAGGCAATATGGACGCCACAATTAATGCGTTAGAAGCGGTGGACTATGAAGTGGGGCGATTAGTTTCTGCCATTGGCAGAGCCGGAGGTACCACGCTGATTATTGCTGACCACGGCAATGCAGAGTACATGCACGATGAGCAGGGCAGACCCTGGACTGCGCACACGACCAATCCTGTACCGTTTATTCTGATTGAAGGCGAGGGACTCAAAATTCCTGGCCACGGCTGTGAGGTTGAACTCAGACAAGAAGGTGGCTGCTTAGCCGACGTCGCGCCGACGATTCTACAAATTATGCAGCTGCCGATTCCAGAAGATATGAATGGACAATCGATGATTGTGGAGGCCACAGCAGACTATAAAGAAAGCCGGACGCCCGTGAAGGTATCTTTACAGCGCTAGCGCTGAGGCTTTGGGAACGGGGGTAACGGCTAAGGCCTGAGCTAAGCTAGGATATACAAATCACTATTTTGAGGCCGCGACTAGGCCAGAGGATTTTCCATGAGCGTAATTACGGTTGTAAAAGTTATTTGGGCGATCGCAGCCGTTGGCGTTTGCGTTTTGGTCTTACTCCACAGCCCCAAAGGCGATGGCTTGGGCGCACTGGGCGGTCAAGCTCAGCTGTTTACCAGTACTAAGAGCGCAGAAGAAACGCTGAACCGAGCAACTTGGCTGCTGCTCATTGTCTTTATGGCGTTGACGGTCATTCTGAGCGGCGGCTGGCTAGGTCAAGCAGGCTAGTAGCCAACGCAAGCCCCACTAAAACGAAAAGACGGTCATCTTCACGCTGGAAGATGACCGTCTTTTTGATTTAAGCTCCGTTCCTAGACGCCGTTACTACACGTCAGTCACCTGAATAATTTTGATCGGCTGATGGCCCTTCATCGGGTTAAGCTGACGCTTGCCCGCTTCCGCAAGCGCCTGATGGGCTTTGTCAATGATAATTTTCTCTTGATTGGTTGGGTGAGTACGATCGGCGATCGCACCACCGACCTTCGCCTCTACGGCCACAACAGAATCATCGCTTAGCTTAAGCGGTTCTTTTACCAGCGCGGCTTGCAACGTCTCGCCGTACTGCTTCAACCCCGTCTTATCCAACCCTGTAAGCACACACATAAACTGCGCCCCTTCAGCGGCGCTGCTATCGCAGTACAACCAGGTATCGAGCGTTACACTCTGGCGAATAACAGAGGCGATCGCTTCATCTAGCAACGTGTTCTGACGCTCAGTGGTTGCCACTTCTCCTAACGGCTCACGGCGATGCGCATCCACAATTAACAGTCCAATCGAATCAAACTGCGGATTGCCTGGCTGTAGCTTCATCTGCTTAATTAACGCCGCCAGCGTTTGCGATAGCACCCGAGCAGAAATTAGCCCCGTATTATTATCAATCAACCCCAATGCCTGCAACAGGTATTGATAGCTCTGCCGCAGACGGTCAGTATTTTGACTTTGACTCGCCAGAGCCTGATCCCGCTCGTGCAGCTGATCATCTAGAGCCGCCGCCTGACGCTTGACTCGGGAGCTGCGCCATCCTCGCTTTATCAAGGAAGGCAGTAGAACTAACAGACCAATCACTACGCCAATTGCCAGCGTTGTGAGTAACAGCAGCGCCAGTGAAAGTTCAAACTGCTGAACCAGCAAATGAACTTCGACCGGCGTATTGTTCTGAAGGGCAAAGGCGATCGCAATAAAGGCAATAACAATCGCAGCAACGATGAGTAGCGGCATGAGTTGTGTCTATCTATAAGCAGGTAACTACCGTTAGCGTACCGCTTTAAGAAGCCGTATAGCTCTCATCCAGTTTCTGGCCTATATCTAGTTTTTGGCCTACAACACCTGCATAACTCGCGAAATCAGGTAAGATGGCACCCGGTTTAGCGCCGCCTGCTGATTAGCCAAGCCTAAGTGCTCTTGATGCGCCTTCAGGTTAGCAATAATCGCCGACAGCCGAGCCTGGAAAACAGGCGACTCTTCAGGCATCCCTTCAATTGCCTGAATGTAGCTATACAGGGACTTTTGCAAACTTTCTGCTACTTCACTGTGCGACAAGCCACTCTCTACCATCTGCGCGTGCACATCACCTAAACAGTGATAGATGGCGGCTCTATCGGTGGGGCTTAGGGAGTTGACTGTGCCTGCGGTTTGCAGAGCGGCTTCAAAGGCAGTAACCGCGTTGCGCTGATAGCGGATCTTATGATCCTTATCGATGCCTTCGTCTTTCGATAGATCCCAGTAGGCGAGTGCCAGGTTGTTGTAAGTAATCGCGCAGGCGGCCGGTTCACTATCTGGCGTCCGATAGTTGAGCGCATCTCGATAGGCAGCGATCGCATTTTTCAAAGCTGACACCGGAACCTCATGCTTAGCCAGGCTCCAATAGGTAATGCCCAGGTTATTTTGCACCGCGGCGTAGTCTAACGGCCTTTGCGAAGGGCTGTAGCCCAGCAGTGCCTGCTCATAGGCGGTAATTGCCTGCCGCAGGTGCAGCTGAACGAGTTCTGCATCCTGTTCGTAGTGGGAGAGCTTCCAATAGACAGAGCCCAGGCTGTTTTGCAACGTTGCAAACTCTTCTGGGTCATCGGAGAGTGAGCAGAGCGGCAGCGCCTGCAAGTAGGCCTCGGCCGCCTGGGTAAAGTGATGGACCGGATCTAGCTGAGTTGCCAGCATGCTGTAAACCGCGCCCAGATTGCTATACAGCTGACAGGCCATATTGACCGCTTGGGCCGAGTCAATTTTGGTCAGCGCCTCGCTGTACAGCTCAACACTGTGACGCATACAGTCTACGACCTGCTGCGGATCGCTCAGCTGCTGGGCCTTCAGCCAGTAGAGCGTGCCTAAATCGTTGAGACCGCTGCCCCAGTCAGGATGGGGACCACTCAGGCAACGCAATCCGCCTTCGTAAGCAGCGATCGCAGGTTCAATTAAATCTAGCCCCCGCTCGCCCGCTTCTATCCGCCGTCGGTAGCTGTGTCCTACCTCAAAATAATCATCTGCCGCGCTGTGCTCAGCGCTCGCCTGCGCTGCAGGTGCCTGAGCGATCGCTTCTGGCACAGGAATATCTCTCAAATAAGACTCATCGTCAGGCAGCGCGGGCGGCGGACTTTCTTGAGTCTCAAGACCAGGGCTAACGTCATTGCGATAGTCCGCTGTCCTATTCATCGCAGCGCTCAAACGCGTCTCTTCAGCAGTCCGATCGTCTTCTGCCTGCTGATAGGCTTGAAATTCTTCCTCTTCTCTAAGCCGCTCTAGATGAGCAAGATCGGCCGCGTCGTAGTCATCCCATGAGACAGCATCGGCCAGTGGCTGATCGGCTGCCTGATCGGCCAGGTACTGTGCGGTTTCTCTTTGGGCTTCTCGCTGAGCCTGCACTCTACGCTCTTCTGCCTGATTCAGGACTTCTGCCCACTCAGACTCTGCGGCTCTTTGCTCAGCGAGCTTCTGAGAATCAGCGTCGTACGCAAGATCTGGCTGATGTTTTTGGGGCTGGGAGCCAGAGGCAGGCGTACCTAAGCTTGAATTCTGACTATGTCTAGAACGCAGGCCGTTTGGGCCGCTGTCTAGACCGTTATTAGTACTGCCGTTGCTAGTCGAAGCATTGGCACCGTTTGCCGATGATGGCGTGGACTCTGGCGGTGCGGACTCTGGTGATACGGACTCTGGCGGTGCAGACTCTGGCGGCAGTGAAACCGCTGAAACATCTACCGCGTCCCAGGTCGCGATAGTTTCTAAAACGGGCTGGTCATCGTCGCCTAGTTCGCTGTCATCGGTTTCACCGTAGAGGGCCACGACCTCAGGGACTGGGACTTGAGCGTAGTTGCTGTTTGCAGGACTATTAGCTGCGCCATTACTAATTGGGGTAGCGCCGAGCGGATTGGCGCGATCGCGCTGAGCAGCAGACGGAACATCTCCTGACGAATTGGACAGACCTACGCCACCAGAGGGCGCATTTCGTCTAGCATTTTTTAAGGTACTAGCCTCTTCTGCAAAACGCTCAGCCTGTCTTTCGTCTTGTAGCGATCGCGACTCAGACGGTGACATCTCTGAGGGCATCAAGGAGGTCGGCGTTGGGTCGCTGACAAATTCAAACACCGCGTTGCGCCACTTCCAAAACGTCGGCGATGACGATTGAATTGTACGCAGCCAGGGCCAGGGAACCCACACCAGCAAGCTGGTATTTAGGCGCGGCAAGAGCGCTTCAACCTGTTCGAGCGATCGCAGAAAATGATTTTGAATAATCGCAGGCTGCCGGGTCATTTGCTCGATCCCTAGCACCTGCACCTGAGGCAAATTACCCTCAGGAAGGTTACCTGCCGACAGGGTCATTTGCCGAACCCAATGCGCAACCTGCCGGGGCAAATGGGCATCTTCTGGATCGAACACCACTCGCTCCAACGATAGCGATCTCCCCTTGGTGGGTCCAGCGTTAAACTGAGGCGCAAACCAGGTTTCTTGAGCCAAATCGTTCTCTAGCTGAGTCGCCAGCTGATTTTGCAGCAAAACGTTATCGCATACCGCGATTAACAGCTGTCGGCGCAGGTTGAGACTCATCGAAGCTTTCAGCGACTGGTAGGCTTGCTGATTGACCCCAAGAATCTGACGAGTTTTTGGCTGAATTGCAATCATGGGATGGGTGCCAGGTAAATGACCAAGGTAAGAAGCCCTATAGAGCAGGTCCCAGCTATAAACCAACGTAAAGAAGGCTAAGCCTACGGGAACCGTGAGTCACTTTGTCTGGCGTCTTGATTGCCTGGGGTCTGATTGCCTGATGGCTAAGGGATGCATCCCTTAGCACCGCTAAGCGACGTAGCGTTTTGCCGCTGCCAAACCAGACTCTCAGCCAGTGTGCCGTACTTCAGCAAAGTGACTAATGCTATAGATCTTTTCGCGACGATTGTCCTCTGGTCAGGAATAATTTGAGACCCGGCTGAAACTGCTATGCTAAGGGTCTACGTGGTATGTCGTGAGTGTATGTCGTAATTCTTCTATCGGCCTGTCTAAAAACATGCCAAACGAGATATATCTAGCCCAACGCCTAGCCCCAACTCAATGTCGAGCTAAATGTCGAGTTCAGTCGCTACTTCTTCTATTCGTAAGCATCAGCATCCCCTCGTTCGTCAGCTCGCTGAGCAGATAGAAACCGCGTGGCAACGTTTAGACCTAACGCCCTATCATCTGCCCGACGACTTAGGCTACGTGGAAGGCAAGCTCGAAGGCGAAAAGCTCATCATCGAAAATCGCTGCTACCAGACACCTCAATTTCGTAAGCTGCATCTAGAACTCGCTCGCATTGGCAAAAACCTCGATATTTTGCACTGCGTCATGTTTCCAAGAGTAGAGTACGGACTACCTATTTTTGGCTGCGATATTGTCAGCGGCAGAGGCCAGGTAAGCGCCGCTATTGTGGACCTTTCACCCGGTACGGCCGCCGGGCTTCTCGATCAAAGCTATCGGACGGCGCTGTTAGCGTTCAGCTCAGACTTAGGGACAGAAATAGGACCGTCTAGCTACCAGCAGCCCCGCGATTTGCCCGACTGGGGAAAAAAGATTTTTTCTGAGTTTTGCTGCTTTGTAAAGCCCACAACAGAAGCTGAGGAACATCAGTTTTTACAGCAGGCAAAAGGGTATTTAAACGTTCATATTCACCAGGCGCTAGTCCGGGCACCCAGGCCAGAACGGCTGCCTGAATTTTTAGAAAGGCAGCGTTACTATTGCGCTCAGCAACAGCAAAATGATAAAACTCGCCGTGTCTTAGAAAAGGCATTCGGGAACCAGTGGGCAGAACGCTATATGACCACGGTTCTATTCGATATGCCCCCCGAGTCATAAGGCTCTCAGTACAAGACCCAGTCGTACGGTTTACTTTGCCTGTCGCATGATTTCTTCTCCCTCGCCAATTTTCTCTCCTGCTTCGACAGAAGCGACTGCTAATCAGGCGGCCAGTCCAACGACCAGCCCGACTATCGCTCAAGCATCCCAGGCTAGGCGTCCGGGCGGCAAGCTGATTGTGATTTCGGGGCCTAGCGGTGTTGGTAAAGGAACGCTGCTACAACGCCTGAGACAGCAGTATCCTGAACTGCAAGTGTCCATTTCAGCAACAACCCGTCAGCCGAGAGAGGGCGAAGTGCATGGGCAGCACTATTACTTTGTCAGTAAAGAACAGTTTCAATCCATGATCGAGCGGGGAGAACTGCTGGAATGGGCAGAGTTTGCAGGCAATTGCTACGGCACACCTAAGGCGCCAATCGTAGAGGCGATCGCCCAAGGTCAGCGCGTTGTCTTAGAAATTGAGCTGCTCGGCGCTCGTCAGGTCAGAGAAAGCCTGCCTGCCGCAAAGCAGATTTTTATCGCGCCCCCGACGGAGAAAACCCTAGAACACCGAATTCGCGGCAGGGGTCAGGAGACAGAGACAGCAATTGAAAAGAGGCTCAAACAGGCAAAAGTAGAGCTAGCTGCCGCCGATGAATTCGATATCAAAATTGTGAACGACAGCCTGGATACGGCACTAGAAGAGCTAGAAGCTGCCGTTTTTGGTTGAATGACCTGGCACCAAATCTATGACTTATCAGTTCTCAGCGCGGTCGATTGCTTGGATAGGTGGATTACTACTGATAGGCGTCTGCGCTTGCACGCCAGCTGTTGAAGGTGAAGACGCCAGCCGCTCGGAGCAAACCCTATCGGATCAAACTGGAGAAAAAGTAGCTACGACCAGTCAGTCTGAAAGCTCTAAAGAATCTGAAAGCTCCGCAGAAAGCGGTGAGGGAATCTCTCTTGAGCTTCAAGGTGATGAGCTTCAAGGTGATGCTAAAAAGACACCACCCGATCAGCTACCACCTGATCAACTGCCATCCAATCAACTGTCAACAGATCAGCAGACTGACCAGGATTTTTGCGCGGACCCGGTCACACAGCTAGACTTTACGCTATGCGCCAGGCAAGCATATGAGCAGACTGACCAAGCGCTAAATCAGGTCTACCAAGCACTCTCAGACCAGCTGAGTAATACCGCTGCTGAATTGCTAACCGACACTGAGCTAGCCTGGATCGATTTTAGAGATCAAGAGTGTGACTTTATTAGCAGTCAGTTTGCTGGCGGCTCGATTGAACCGTCTGTCCGGCTTGAATGCTTAGCCAGTAGGTCACGAACGCGAACTGAGGAGCTACAGCAAAATAAACAGAGAACTAGCCTAGAACCTGCTAACTATTCGACTGCAGATGCAGAGCTTAACAGCAGCTATCAGACGCTGCTGAACGTGCTAGATACAGCAGAAACCGCAGAGATGAAAACCGTTCAGCTGACGTGGCTTGACTATCGCGATCGCAACTGTAGCTTTGAGAGCCGCTACAGCCCTGAGGCAGTTAGCGAAGAGCAGTGTCTAGCCCGGATGAGCATGACTCGCACGCTCGAATTGCAAGACATCATCGAACAACGTAGCCTCTGAAGCAGCACAGCCGCTCAAGTGACCAACGCTAAAGTTTCGCTCAATAGTTTAACCAGACAGTTGAACCAGACCAATTTAGCCAGATAGTTCGTGACGCCTTTCGCTAGCGAGCAACGGCTATTTTCACGCCTGTTTTTACGCTTTGCATCCTTAACATTTGCATCTTTGATAGTATGACGAGCTCTGCCCCGACGCCCGAACATAGCCGCCTTCAAGCCCACCAGCAGAAAAAAGCAGATTGGAAAAAGTGGGGCCCCTACCTAAGCGAACGACAGTGGGGTACCGTTCGTGAAGACTACAGCGAATACGGTCAGGCCTGGGACTACTTTACCCACGACCAGAGCCGATCGAGGGCCTACCGCTGGGGTGAAGATGGCATTTTAGGCATATGCGACGATCGTCAGCAGCTGTGCTTTGCGCTGTCGATGTGGAATGGGCAAGACCCCATCTTAAAAGAAAGGTTCTATGGGCTGACCGGAAACGAAGGCAACCATGCCGAGGACGTTAAAGAGTACTACTTTTATTTAGACAGTACGCCAACCCACTCGTACATGAAGGCGCTGTACAAGTATCCACAGGCGGCGTTTCCCTATCAGCAGCTATTAGAAGGGAGCCGAGCGCGCGATCGCCACGACCCAGAATATGAACTAATTGACACGGGCATATTTGCAGATAACCGCTACTTCGATGTGCAAGTGGAATATGCCAAAGCTACAGAAGACGACATTCTAATTCAGATTTCAATCACCAATCGTGGTACAGAGACCGCTCAAATGAGCCTGCTGCCGACCCTGTGGTTTCGCAATACCTGGAACTGGGACAGTCTCTGCATGAAGCCCAGCCTAAAAGCCCTTGAGACGAATGCGCCTTCCCCGGCAGCCCCCTTCTCAGTCATCGAAACCAATCACTCTGAACTGGGTCGTAACTGGCTGTATTGTCAGGCGGCTAACTGCGCTGGTCAAATAGAAAGCCCGCAACTACTCTTTACTGAAAACGAAACCAATAAGGAACGGCTGTACGGCAATGTCAGCAAGTCGCCCTACGTCAAAGACGCCTTTCATCGCTATGTGATTGATGATGAAACTGCCGCCATCAATCCTCAGCAAACGGGGACCAAATCAGCGGCTCACTATCAGCTGACGATAGCCCCAAGCGAAACCCAGCAGATTAAGCTGCGGCTAAGCAACCAGGCCGGGCTAAGCGAACCTTTTAGCGAACAGTTTGAGCAGGTCTTTGTCACCCGCCAGGAAGAAGCCGACAAGTTCTACCATCAGCTTTCTCCTTTTATTCATACAGACGATCTTAAAAACGTTCAGCGTCAGGCTTTTGCTGGCATGATGTGGACGAAACAGTACTACCTGTACGACGTCAGCACCTGGCTCAAAGGCGACCCTGATACCATCACGCCACCGCCAGCGCGCAAACGCGGTCGCAATCAGCACTGGCATCATCTCGATAGTCAAGACATTCTCTCCATGCCGGACACCTGGGAGTATCCGTGGTTTGCGGCTTGGGATACGGCCTTTCACTGTATTCCCCTGGCCATGATCGATCCAGAGTTTGCTAAGCAGCAGCTGGATGTGATGACCCGAGAATGGTATATGCATCCCAATGGGCAGCTGCCCGCCTACGAATGGGCCTTTGGTGATGTGAATCCGCCAGTCCATGCCTGGGCGACCTGGCGAGTGTACAAAATTGAGAGAAAGATGACCGGAAAGTGCGATCGCCTCTTTCTCGAACGTCTGTTCCAAAAGCTGTTGTTAAACTTCACCTGGTGGGTCAATCGGAAAGACACCGAAGGGAACAACGTCTTTGAAGGTGGCTTCTTAGGCCTGGATAACATTGGAGTATTTGACCGCAGCAAGCCCCTGCCAACGGGTGGCAAGCTAGAGCAGGCCGACGGCACCAGCTGGATGGCAATGTACTGCCTGGATATGCTTTCTATCTCTTTAGAGCTAGCGCTTGAAAATCCGGTGTACGAAGATATGGCCACCAAATTCTTCGAGCATTTTATCTACATCTCAGAAGCGATGAACAACGCTTCTGGAGAGAATGCAACCCAGCTTTGGGATGAGGAAGACGGATTCTTTTACGACGTGCTGCACCTGCCAGACATGAGCCGATTCCCGATTAAAATTCGCTCGCTAGTTGGCCTGATTCCGCTGTATGCAACAATCACTTTAGAACCTGAGCTGATGGAGCGCCTGCCCGGATTTAAAGAGCGCCTGGAATGGTTCGAAGCCAATCGCCCCAGACTCTCGAAAAATCTTACAACAACAGGCGAAGGTGACCAAAAAAGAAGAATGCTTTCTGTTGTTCGCCCAGATAAACTCAGACGCATTCTGGCCAAAATGCTCAAGCCTCACGAGTTTCTAGCGCCCACCGGCATTCGGGCGCTCTCTCGCTATCATGCCGACAATCCCTACACGTTTGATGCGAATGGCACTATCTACCGCGTTGACTACGAACCGGCAGAATCGAGCATTGGTCTTTTTGGCGGCAACTCCAACTGGCGCGGCCCCGTGTGGTTCCCGACCAACTATCTGTTGATCGAATCTCTTCAGCGCTTTCACCGCTACTTTGGCGATGATTTTAAGATTCAGTGTCCCTATGGCGAAGGCGAACCGATGAATTTATGGGACGTCGCCAGCAAGCTAGAAGAGAGAATGATCTCCACCTTTTTGCGCGATGAAAACGGCTATCGGCCTGTGTACGGCGACAACCCGACCTTTCAAAACGACCCGCACTGGAAAGATTACATTCTCTTTTATGAGTACTTTAATGGTGACACTGGAGAAGGAGTCGGCGCCAGTCACCAGACGGGCTGGACAGGACTGGTCGCCAAACTTATTCACCAGTGCTGTGAATATCAGGGTGATGACGAGCTATAGGCTAGAGAGTCAAGGCAGCTGAACGCGATCAGCACGCACCCAGCCGACAGCGCCCGACGCAAAGGCAACGTTGTACCAATCAGCACCGTCTTCACCGCGCTCTACGCTCAGAATCTGAACAGTATCACCCCCAACACCGTAGTGAGGCGAGTTGGCGTTAGCCGACGGCGCTGAGTAAACGTCGATCTGTTCTGTGGGCGCACCTATCAGCGAAGCGTACCCTGGGTCAGCGTTTGCTTCCGTGCTGTCCGCATTGGCACTATCCGCATCAGTATTATCTGGCTCGGGAGGTAGATCTGCTGGTGGCGGTTGCTGAGCGGATTCGTCAGGGGATATGGTATCGCTGGCGATTACTGAAGACTGAAGTACCCAGCCTGCTGCGCCTGACTCGAACAAGATACGGGTCCACTGCGTACCGTCAACGGCAGATTGGTAGGTCTCACCCGCCGTGAAAACGCGATCGCCCCCAAATCCATAGTGAGGCACTGCCGCATCAAATGAAGGCTGCTCGAAAACATCAATGCGATCGCTCTGCGAGCCTGCCAGCACAACCTGCAACCCAGTCTCTGGATCGATAGGTATCGGCTCAGGCACCAGTAACGTGGAAGCGCCTGATTCTTCAGAGGGCGCTTCGTTTTCAGGAGACGAGCCGGCAGAGATATCCAGGGTGCGATCGCCTGCTTTCACTGAAACTTCGATATCGTCTCTCTGTTCGTCTCCTTGGCCTGTCTCATCAGCCTCAGAAGTAGGAACAGACTCTACAGTCGCCTCTTGATTTGCTCTGTTTGCTAGCAGTCCACCGCCGATAGCACTACCACCCACCACCGCCACAATCAAGCCTATTGCTAGCGGATTTTTAAACCAGGGTCGTTCAAAATTATCCGAACGGCTAGAGGCAAACGATTGACTTGAGGCAGTCTGTAAGGACTGGGTCTGTGAGACTTGAGCCTGTGAAGCTTGAGCCTGTGAGACTTGAGTCTGTATAGAAGCAGCCTGCGCCGCAGGTGCAACGGCCACCGTTTTGAGCTGGCTGACCGGCGGCGCAGCCGGCTGAGGCGTAGGCATAGTCGGCTGCGCGTCGGCGGGCGCAGCGGAAACACCAGGCAAGGTAGAAAGCGCCGTTAGCATTTCAGTGGCACTGGTGTAGCGATCGCGCGGATGAGACCTCACGGCCCGATCGATCACAGATCTCAAGCCCTCACTCACATGCCCTGCCGACTGCTGCCAAATCAGCTCTCCTGTAGCAGGATCTGACGCTAGCGCTTGCGGCATCTCTCCTGTCAGTAAAAAGATTGCCGTCAGGCCCAAACTGTACAAATCGCTTGATGGAATCGGTCGTCCGGCCGCCTGCTCTGCTGCCATATAGCCCGGCGTACCAATCACAATGGAACTGGTTGGGTTGTTACGGCTGTTCATCACCGTGCCCATTGTTTCTCGTACAGCTCCAAAATCAATTAGCACAGGCTGCTGATTGCCACTGCGCAAAATAATATTTTCCGGCTTCAAGTCCCGGTGGATAATACCCTGCTGATGGATAAACTTCAGCACAGGCAGCAGAGACGTCATCACTGAGACAACCCTCGATTCTGGCTGAGGTATGGCGACATCTTCTAGCGTCTCGCCCTCAATCCACTCCTGCACCAGATAAAAGTTTTGGTTCTCTGTAAAGTAGGCATACAGTCTAGGAATCTGCGGGTGATTTTCACCTAGCTGCTCTAAAATAGCCGCCTCGCGCTGAAAGCGGTCTTGCACGACCTGATAGACGTCTGGGCTGGTAGTAATTGGCTTTAGCTGCTTAATGACACACTTGCGCCGAGAGGGCATCTGCGTATCTTCAGCCAGATAAGCATGGCCAAACCCCCCTTCTCCTAAGGGACGAATCACCTGATAGCGATTACTAATCAGCATAGTGCTACTGGGCATTAGCGCCCTTTAATTAAGAAAAAACATCCGGACTACAGAGGCCTTTACCCCGATCGTAGAATAAAACCTCATGCCTATGCCTTCATGACAGTCTATGACTAACGTTGCCCCTACTCACGGCATTCCCGAGCGCCTAGCCAAGCACACCGTTCGCTACGCTGACTACCGCGAAGTCGACCGCGAGCTGATGACGCCGATGATGCGTCACTACGCAGACGTCAAAGATCAGCATCCCTACGCACTGCTAATGTATCGGGTAGGCGACTTTTTTGAAACCTTTTTTCAAGACGCGATTACCATTGCACGTGAATTGGAGCTGGTACTCACTAGTAAAGATTCCGGCAAGGCCATTGGGCGCGTGCCGCTTTCGGGCATTCCTCACCACGCGCTAGAGCGCTACTGCGTGCAGCTCGTTGCCAAAGGCTATGCCGTCGCCATTTGCGATCAGGTGGAAGATCCGGCGCTGGCGCAGGGGCTGGTAAAGCGCGAGGTGACGCGGATTATCACACCCGGCACCGTGATTGAAGAAGGGATGCTAAGCGCCCGCAAGAACAACTTTTTGGCAGCAGTCGTCATTGCTGGAGACCACTGGGGACTGGCACATGCAGACGTTTCGACCGGGGAGTTTCTCACCACACAATCAACAGGCTTAGATGAGCTGGCCCAAGAGCTGATGCGCTTGCAGCCCGCCGAGATTTTGGTGCCCACCAACGTGCCTGATTTGGGTGCGCTGCTCCGACCGGGCGAAAAGTCAGATCGGCTACCCGAATGCTTGCCCTCGCAGTTTTGCTACACCTTTCGCTCGCAGACACCGTTTACGCAAACCGAAGCCAAGCAGCGGCTGCTAGAGAGTTTGAAACTGCGATCGCTCGAAGGCATTGGCTGCAAGCACCTACCGCTAGCCACTCGCGCTGCGGGCGGCCTGCTCGAATACCTCGAAGACACGCAAAAAGCCAGTCTGGCTCCTCTGCAGACGCTCTCTACCTACGCCATTACCGAGTTTTTGGTAATCGATCATCAAACCCGGCGAAATTTAGAGATTACTCAAACCTGCCGCGACGGCGTCTATCAAGGGTCGCTGCTATGGGCCCTAGATAAAACCGTTACGGCAATGGGCGGACGTGCACTGCGCCGCTGGCTATTGCAGCCCCTGCTCAGCCAAGAGGCCATTAGCGCCCGACAAGATACCGTTGAAGAGCTTGTGACTAATGGTAGCCTCCGGCAGCAGCTTCAACAGTTACTCAAGCAGATTTATGACTTAGAAAGGCTGGCGGGTAGAGCTGGCTCAGGTACGGCTAACGGTCGCGATTTGGTGGCGATCGCAGACTCTTTTGGCAAGCTGCCTGACTTAGCCGCGCTCATGAACCATGCCACCTCGCCTTATTTGGTAAAGCTACAGTTTGTGCCACCGGAGCTAGATGAGCTGGGAAGTGTACTGCGATCGCACCTCGTCGAGACCCCGCCGCTCTACCTCACAGACGGCAACCTGATTCGCGACGGTGTCAACGCCGAACTCGATCAGCTACGAGAACAGGTCAGCGCCGATCAGCAATGGATTGCTAACCTAGAAACAACAGAACGGGCTCGCACAGGCATCTCTAACCTCAAAGTTGGCTTTACAAAGGCGTTTGGCTACTACATCAGCATCTCTCGTAGTAAATCTGATCTGGCACCAGATGACTACACGCGCAAGCAAACGCTAACTAAAGAAGAACGCTACATCACCAGCGAACTTAAAGAATGTGAAGCCAGGCTCACCACCTTAAAAGAACAGATTCATCAGCTGGAATATGATCTGTTTGTAGGATTGCGCGATCGCGTTGCAGAGCATGTCGGCCTGATTCGACAGGTAGCGGCCAAAGTCTCGGCAGCTGATGTTTTAGCCGCGCTCGCAGAAGTCGCTATTTACCAGGGCTACTGTCGCCCTGAAATTGTCTCCGGTCGGCCAATCTTTGTTGAAGATGGGCGGCATCCTGTTGTAGAACAGTCTCTGCCCGCCGGTTTTTTTGTTCCCAATGATACTGGCTTAGGCCGCGTCAACAACAGCGCGCCCGCAGTCACGCCTGATTTGATTATTTTGACCGGTCCCAACGCCAGCGGAAAAAGCTGCTACCTGCGGCAAGTAGGACTAATTCAGCTGATGGCGCAGGTGGGTAGCTTTGTTCCCGCGAAGTCGGCGACGATGGGCGTGTGCGATCGCATTTTCACCCGAGTCGGCGCAGTCGATGATCTGGCTACCGGGCAATCGACCTTTATGGTTGAAATGAACGAAACTGCCAATATTCTTAACCACGCCACCCCCAATTCTCTAGTCTTACTCGATGAAATTGGCCGCGGCACCGCCACCTTCGATGGACTCTCTATCGCCTGGGCCGTCGCCGAACACCTCGCTAGCGAAATCGGCGCGCGCACCATCTTTGCCACCCACTATCACGAGCTAAACGAGCTAGCCTCTATTCTCTCGAACGTAGAAAACTATCAGGTCACGGTCAAAGAGATGCCAGATAAGATTATCTTTTTACATCAGGTGCGACCGGGCGGCGCAGACAAATCCTACGGCATTGAAGCAGGACGATTAGCCGGACTCCCGCCGTCTGTCATTAGTCGAGCCAGGCAGGTGATGGGGCAAATTGAACAAAACAGCACGATTGCCGTTGGGCTAAGAGAACAGCCGAATGCTTTGTCAGCAAAGAGAAAGAAGAAAAAGCAACAGAAGCGAAAAGAACGCTCTCTGACAAAAGAAGCCTCGGCAGCAAAAGAAATCTCACTCACCAGCACCAAAACACCTGTCAATGAGATTTCTTCTTATCAGGCCGTTGAGACTGAAATTGATCCAGAAGAACAGCTTGATATCTTCGGCTGAATCTTCTGGCTGAATCTTCTGTTTTATAGCCAATGTCCTGATGCATTAGGACATTGGCTCAGAAGCGTTGCTTGCCTGCTCTTGCCTGCTGTGGGCTGTAGCCCTTCGTTAGTGTCCTAAGCGACGCTTCAAAAGCTATATCAGGCTTCTTGCAAAACCTTTTTGCTCTGAGCTTCCAGCTGCTTCAGGTTTTGATTGAGTCTACCGAGCAGCAGCCCCAGCAGGCAAAGCTGACCTAACAGCCCCACCCAGCCAATCGACGGGACCTGAACATGGGCATTGCCAAAAAGCGGTAGTCCTAAGAAAGTCCACAGCGTACCGGCATTGACCGAAGAATCAGGCATGATGTCTAAGAAAGCTAGTGCCAGCGGCGGAACAATCGCAATCGTAGCAACCGTGCCAACGGCCCATACGAGAGGCGATCGCAAGCGGGAGCTGAAAATCACCTGAACGAGCGTAGCGTAGGTCAGCGAGCTAATTCCAATGCTGAGCGTGGCGAACAGTAGCGCTATTGCAGTGATATCGGGAATCGGCTCATCGTAGTAATCTAGTCGGCCCTGACCAAAGATAAAGGCCGCCGGAACAATGACAGCGGCTGCGATTAAAGCGTTGAGCGCGATCGCCCCCACTGACGGACTAATATCTGACCATACCAGGCTACGCCACAGACCTTGAGCGCTGGAAGCATGACCAGTGCGGCGCGCCTGAGCCCTGTAGCTCACCCAGTCCAACAGCTGCTGCCGAGAGGGTGATAGCGCAAAGATTAGCGCGAGTAGTGCAAAAGCATTTAAGAAATACAGTGTAATTACACCTTCGAACTGCTCACGCCCTTCCATGCCATTGCCGATAAAAAAGCCAAACACCAAAACATTGAGATAAATCATGCTCAAGTAGCCTACCTGGCGGCTCAGCAGGGTCGCCCGAGGAACTCTGAACTTACGCACCGCCGTCCGCCAAACCAGCGTAGAAACAACGGCGAAGTTCCCCAACACAAACAAATGAGAGAACAAAGCGCTTCTACCAATATTCAAAGCCATCCAGTAAAGACTAGAGGTCTCATCCCAAGATCTGAATATCTGTTCTCCCGTGGTAACTGTCTGCCAGGTAATTTGGCTATTCCATAGGGTGAACGCAGGCGACAGGGTAAATAGCGTTAGACCAGCAAAGGCGATCGCACTAACCCCTCGCTGCTGCGTCAGCTTAGAAGCACCGCTACCTAATCCTGTCAGTAGCGCCATGGTGAAAACAGTCACCGCACCGATCGCAACTATCAGGTAATAGCTCAGCAGGAGCAGCGGCGAAGCACCTGCCATTAGCCCAGACACAACATGCATGGGCAGTGTTGAAATCACCAACAACAGCGGCAACATCGGAACACCCAAAAGCTTGCCGATCAAAATCTCACGAGCAGGTCTAGGGCTAAGGCGAATAAAATTCAGCGTTCCTGTTCTTGCTTCATGGGCCAAATCATCCACAATGTAATAGCCACCCAGCGCAAATAGCGCATAGGGAATAATGCTACTCAGCGCCCGAAAGATTTCAAACGCGTCAGACGGTCTGCCCTCGTAGTCATACGAATTCGCAATCGAAAGGTACAACAGCGCCTGGAACAAACCAGAGAGTACGACCGCTGCCATCACGTTACGAGGCTTCAGCCGTCCCCGACACTCTCGAAGATATTGAGGATTAAAGTATCCCAGTCGGTTAGTTAAAGAAGCCATGCTAGAGACCGTATTGTCATAAAAACTGATAGAAAAAGTTGTTGAAAAAGCACTGAAAAGCTACGCGGTTTGCTGATGGCCCAATTTGAGAAAGATATCTTCTAGCGTTTCCTGCACACAGTGGAACTCTCGAACTCGGACCCCTTCTTGCACCAATACGCTCAGCAAATCCGCAGCGTCGGACTCATCGCCCGTAAAGGTCACCGCAAACCGCCCAGTATCTTCTAGCTGTTCGTAGCTGGCAACTAAGGGATGTTCCTGTAAGTAAATCTCTACGGCGCTGTCGGCATCTATCGGTTTATTCAGCCGCCCGTCGTTTAGTACCGCAATCGAAAGCCGCTGCACGTCTTTTTGATACAGCGACTGAATCCGACCGCTCTCTACCAAACGGCCCTGCTCCATAATGCCAATAGAGGTACAAAACTCTTCTAGATCGCTCAAAATATGAGACGAAATTAAAATAGTCATACCCTCCTGCTGCAACCGTTTAATCGTTTTGCAATAGTCGATTCGCGCAATCGGGTCTAAGCCAGAAACCGGCTCATCTAACAGCAAAAGCTTAGGGCGATGAATCACCGTGCGCGCCAGGCTAAGTCGCTGCTTCATACCCCGAGAAAGCTCGCTAACCAGGCTCACGCGCTTATTTTCTAAATTCACCAGGGCCAGCACTTCTTCAATGCGCTGCGCTAGGTCTTCTGGATTGATGTAATACAGCTGAGCAAAGTACTCTAAATAGTTCTGTACGCTCAGATCGTTGTACAGCGGAAAGTCGTCAGGCAAAAATCCCAAACGCTTCTTGACTTCTGCGTTCAGTTGACCTGGCATGAGCTTTTTGCCATCAATCGTAATCTCGCCAGTAGTTGACTGTTCAGCCAGAGCCAGCAGCCGAATCAGCGTCGTCTTTCCCGCACCGTTCGGTCCAATTAGGCCATAGACTTCTCCCGCGCCAACCTCCAAATTCACACTGTTGACCGCAGCATAGTCATCAAACTGCTTTGTTAGCTGCTCGGTCTTAATTACAAGCGGTTCGGTCATGGATTTTACCGGAAGTACAGCAGTTTGGGCGCTTTGCCCTGGCATTATGCATCAAGGTGACCGCTTTGTATTTCGGTAATTCCAACGAATAACAAAAGCTGATGGGTTTCCCAGATACGTCAAGCCCCTTTGCAACGTCGCTTCGGCTACAGCGTATCGGGGTCTATATTGCGATCGCGCAACTTCTGCAACATCGTCTGAAACCGCTGACGCGCTTGCTCGGCCTTTTGTCTTTCCTGCTCTGCCATCTGCTCAGCCCGGTCGGCTCTCGCTTTTTCCTGCCTCAGCTGTCTATCCTGCTGGGCAATCACCAGGTCTTTCGTCGGGTACTGCTGCCCACTTTCATCGTAAAAGTACAGCCAGTCCCTAACCGGCAAAATACCTTGCTTACCGCTAGCAACGCCAATTCCCAAACCCACTTCAGGCATCCAAACAGGATTGCCTGATTGCAAGACATACTCACCTTCTACTAGCCGATACACTTCAAAGGTCTCATGACCATCGCGCTTTTGATAGCTCGGATTGTAAATGGTGTAATACAGTACGCCCAGCTCAGCATATAGCTTCATTTTTTCGTCGTACTCGTTGCCTGGCAGCTTAGAAACTATTTCTAACACCCATATGGGCATGACCTGCTCTTGCCACACCACGTAGCTAAGCCGCAGATCCTTACCCTCGCGGTAGTGAGGCACGCCCAAGCACAAAAAACCATCTGGCCCAACAGCTGGCCGCTTGGGCTCGTAGTAAACGCCCATATTTGCACCAAAGAACCAGTTCTGGCGATCGCCCCAAGCCATTTCCAAAATGCCGCGCAGCAAAATGGGAATCAGCAGTTGGAGTTCATTGTCCACGGGGCGATTATCAGTATCTGGTAAGTCATGTTCAGTTGGCAGCGGCCGAGGGCTACCATCAACCCACGTAGACTTTGGTGGCTTGAACTGTACCATGGCAAAAGTACGACGCTAGTACGACACAAGAAAGTGACAACAAAAACAGAGCAACCATTCGAGAGCAACGTATGCGGGCCCGCTATCTTCTCTATAGTGTAGATCAGCGTAGTTCAAGACTCTCTCATGGAAATACACCATGGAAATACACCGCCTGCCTGCTCGCTCAGACAACTATATATTTGTGCTGCGCGATCCTAACAGCGCAACAGCCGCCGTCGTTGACCCCGCCGATGCGCCGCCCGTACTCAACAAGCTAAGAGAACTGAACGCTCAGCTAGTTGCCATTTTCAATACGCATCATCACAATGACCACGTAGGTGGCAACAGAGCGCTTTTAAAACAATTTCCTAGTGCGCAGGTCTATGGCAGCAAACAAGACGACGGGCGTATCCCTGGGCAGCAGCACTATTTAAAAGACGGCGACAAAGTCACTTTTGCTAACCGCACGGCGCAGGTCTTGTTTGTGCCTGGCCACACCCGAGGGCACATCGCCTACTACTTTGCGCCCTCAGCAGCCAATGAGCCTGGCGAACTGTTCTGTGGCGATGCTCTCTTCGCAGGCGGCTGCGGTCGGCTTTTCGAAGGCACGCCGGCACAAATGCAGCCTTCACTCGCCAAGCTAAGAAGCTTGCCAGACAACACGCGGGTTTGGTGCGCTCATGAATACACGCTGAGCAATTTGAAATTTGCGGCGAGTATCGATCAAGGGAATGATGCTTTGCGATCGCGCCTCACCCAAGTCATTCAACAGCGCAATCAAAACCAGCCCACCATTCCCTCCTTATTAAAGGAAGAAAAAAGCACCAATCCCTTCCTCCGTTGGGACACGCCCAGCCTACAAACCCTCGCCAAAAGTCAAGATCCCATCACCGTCTTTGGGCATATCCGCGCCATGAAAGATCGTGCTTAACAACCAGACTTTCTTACACCGAAACGCTTCGCGCGTTACGAAGGGTCATCGAAACCACTCAATCACCCACTTGCGCCTCGTCCCTAATTTCAGTAACCTAGAAAACTGCGCTGCGATGGAAGCAATCAACGGAAAGCAATAAGTAAGAGAAATGGCGAAAAAAAGAACTCAACTGGTCCTCAGCCAGGATATCGACAAGCTAGGTAACACTGGCGATCTGGTAGAAGTAGCGCCTGGCTACGCCCGTAACTATCTGATTCCTCGCAGCTTGGCCTACCGCGTCACCCCTGGCGTGCTCAAGCAAGTCGAATTCCGCCGCGAGAAAGAACGTCAGCGCCTAGAGGCCATCAAGCAAGAAGCTGAAGCCACCAAGACTGCGCTCAACACCATCGGCATGTTCACTGTGAAAAAGGCTGTCGGTGAAGACGAAGCTATCTTCGGTACCGTCACGACTGCTGAAGTCGCTGAACTCATTCGAGCCAACGCGGGCAAAGAAGTCGACCGCCGAGATATCACCCTGCCCGACATCAATAAGCTAGGCGAGTATAAAGTAGACATCAAACTTCACAGCGAAGTCACGGCTACGATTAATCTTCGCGTTGCACCTGACTAATTCGCGTTGCACCTGACTAAGTTGTCCTTAGCGGCGCGATCAACGTCAGAGAATAGCAAACATTTGTACTATTCAGTTAAATTAAAAGGGTAGAGAGCCACAGGGGTTCCCTACCCTTTTATATTAAGGATCATACATCACTCCTACTTCTCTTCCAATGGTTTCATCAGAGCCTCGCTTCAAACCAGCCGTCGATCGCCTGCCCCCTCAAAATATTGAGGCCGAAGAGGCTATCCTTGGCGGCGTCCTTATCGACCCTGAAGCGATTGGCCGCGTTACCGAAGTCCTTATTCCTGAAGCGTTCTATATTGGGGCCCATCGCAGCATCTATCAGGCCGCGTTGGATTTACAATCGCGCGGTCTACCCACGGATCTGATGGGGCTTGCCTCCTGGCTAAAAGACAAAGGAATCCTAGAAAAAGTGGGCGGTCAAAGCCGTCTGGCACAGCTGGTAGATCGCACTATTAGCGCCGCAAACATTGACCAGTACGCCAAGCTGGTGATGGACAAATACACTCGCCGTAAGCTAATTCAGTGCGGCGGCGAAATTATTCAATACGGCTACGAAACCGAAACGCCATTAGAAGAAGTCCTCGACCAGTCTGAGCAGTCTTTGTTTGGCATCACACAAGAGCGACCCACACAGGGATTGACTAAAACATCGGATATCTTAACCGATACGTTTACAGACATTGAGCAGCGATCGCGCGGTATGGTGCTCCCAGGATTGTCCTGCGGCTTCTACGATTTAGACGCCATGACTCAGGGCTTTCAGCGCTCTGATCTGATCATCACCGCTGCGCGTCCGGCGATGGGGAAATGTCTAAGCGCTCACTCCGAAATTGTGCTAGCTGATGGGTCTGTTAGCACAATTGAAGCGATCTATCACCAAAAGCAAGCTAACCTACTCACCCTTAATCAGCGGTTCCGCTTTGAAACCACCCAGCCATCAGCATTTGTAGACGATGGCATCAAACCCGTCTTCAAAGTCAGAACGCGCTTAGGAAGAGAGGTGACAACGACACTGTCGCATCCATATTTAACGATAAAAGGTTGGCAGCCACTATCCGAGCTAATAGTGGGCGATCGCATTGCCGTTCCTAGAAAACTACCTGTTTTCGGACAAAACTCTCTGCCCGACCACGAAGTCAAGCTCATGGCTTACTTCATCGGAGATGGCGGCCTTACGGGCTCCTCGCCTCAGTTCACTAATATTAATCCGCTGCTACAAACGGAATTCTCAGAAGCAGCCACTCAGTTCCCAACCGTAAAGGTGCGCTTGGATACTAGCAATGGCACTCGAACGCCCTCACTCATCGTGACAACGCACACAGAGGCGTTAATAGAACAGCGACAAGCCTTTGGAAAGCGACTCAGTCAACTCATGTCATTCAGCAGTATGAGCGGCAGACAGCTAGCAGCGAAATTAGCGGTTAGTCCCTCATTAGTTACGCAATGGCAACAGGGTAAGTGTGCACCCGAGTCAGCGGTCTTTAACCAACTATGCGACCTATTGCAGCAGCGGCCAGAACAACTGGCACCTAAAGGCTACGAATCTGTTCGTTGGACTGGGAAAAATCCTGTCACCGCGTGGCTAGATCAGTTAGGGCTGTGGCAGTGCAGCGCCCATACCAAGACTATTCCAGCAGTGGTCTTTACCTTACCCAAACCACAGCTAGCACTATTTTTGAATCGACTATTTGCGACAGATGGCTGGGCTTCTGTGCTTTCTAGCCGACAGGCACAAATCGGCTACGCAACTGTTTGTGAAAAAATGGCCCGACAGATTCAGCATTTGTTGCTGCGTTTTGGCATTGTGGCCACCTTGAAAAAACGCCAGGTCAAATACAAATCAACCCGAAGAGACGCTTGGCAGCTAGATATTACAGATGCGATCGCGCTGACTACTTTTGCAAATGAAATTGGCATTTTTGGCAAAGAAGCAGCCGTCCGCCAGGTCGTTGAAGCCATATCTGCCAAGAAATATCACACCAATCGCGATCTTATTCCTATCGAAGTTTGGAGCGAGCTAAAAGCAGTAAAGGGGGTAGAAAGCTGGAGCGGACTAGCTAGAAGAGCAGGGTTAGCAGGCAGCAGCAACATTCACGTAGGTACCCGAGCGCTTAGGCGACCGAGGCTTGCAGCCCTCGCGAACACATTAGAACACCCACCGTTACAAGATCTAGCTACTAGCGATATCTATTGGGATGAAATTGTAGCGATTGAGCCTATGGGTCAACAGCAAGTCTATGACCTAACCATTCCCAAAACGCACAATTTCGTTGCCAACGACATTTGCGTGCACAACACCAGTTTTGTTCTTAACGTAGCGCGCAACATTGCTGACACACACAAGCAGCCGGTTGCGATCTTCAGCCTAGAGATGTCAAAGCAGCAGTTAATCTATCGATTGCTTTCATCCGAGGCAAAAATTGAGAGCGGCAGACTGCGTACAGGTCGCATTGGTCAACATGAGTGGGGACCGATGGGTCATGCGATCAATACGCTCTCTGAGCTGCCAATATTTATTGATGATACGCCTGGCATTGGAGTCACTGAAATTCGCTCAAAGGCCCGGCGATTGCAGGCCGAAAATGGGGGCGCTTTGGGCTTGATTTTGATCGATTATCTGCAATTGATGGAAGGCTCTGGAGATAACCGGGTACAAGAGCTTTCTAAAATGACGCGATCGCTCAAGGGCCTCGCTCGCGAACTCAACGTCCCGATTATCACGCTTTCTCAGCTGAGCCGGGGCGTAGAATCGAGAACCAACAAAAGGCCCATGATGTCTGACCTGAGGGAATCTGGAGCAATTGAGCAGGACGCGGACCTGATTATGATGCTCTACCGTGAAGAGTATTACGATCCCGACACGCCAGACCGTGGGATTGCTGAAATCATCTTAACCAAGCACCGCAATGGTCCAACAGGCACAGTAAAACTGTTGTTTCAACCAGAATATACTCAGTTTCTCAATCGTGCTTCAGATCTCTCGAATCGAGACTAATGCTTCGACGTTTGTGACTAGGTCCAAGCGAAACTAGAAAAATCACTACAAGCCGCTTTTAGAGTTACAATGTAAACCTTGTAATCAAGGATATAGATCACCCGCAAACGCTTGTAGCTTTTAGGAGTTGTGGCATGTCAAAAGTCGTTAGTACTCGGCTCCAAGATGATACTTTTGAGCGGCTTAGCCGCATTGCTCGAACCCTGGATAAAACGCCTAGTGATACCGTAGCTACCCTTGTAGAAGAATCACTTCGCAAAATTGAGTTTGCAATGATTGAGTTTCGCAGCTCTGGCCTCGGACGGCAGGCATTCATGCAAGACTCATCGCTAGCGGTCTGGGAAGTCATAGAAGTAGCTCAGAGCTATCAAATGGACCTAGAGAAAGTCGCCGAACACTTTAATAGACCAATAATCTGGGTAAAAGCAGCCTTTCACTATGCAGAAGCCTACCCCACAGAAATTGGTCTGGCGATTCAAGATAATCAGGCAGTCACCTTTACTCACATGAAGAGACTCCTACCCGACATGGAAGTCTTCTCCTTAAAAGAAGAAAAGTAGTCCTTCCAGTGTGAGGACAACAAACGCTTTGGAAAAGCTTCTAATCGTGAATGCGCTTGTCTTATATAAGTCCAACAAGCTCAGCACTTTATGCTTTCGTTTTTATTGGATGAACATATCTCACCGAAAGTCGCCGCGCAGCTTCAGCAAAAACATCATGACATAATAGTTCACACCTTACAGAAGTGGCAGCAGGGTCAATACCTACAGGCCTCTGATGAGACGATTATCAACGCAGCTAGTCGACAATCGTTGACCCTAGTCACCTACGATCTCAAAACGATTCCAACCCTACTACAAACGTTTGCACTACAAAAGAAAAGCCACATGGGCATTGTTTTTGTAGATAGACGAACTATCGCACCGAGTAATATTGGAGGCCTAGTCAACGCAATATCCCGCCTTTGGCGATCAGAACAAAGCAACAGTTGGACAAACCGTATTTGCTTCTTGAGTAAGTGAGAAAGGGACTTTCGGTCTCTACGGAAAAGCCCTCATTTTTATAGAAACATTTTTGCTTCCATAAAAATGAGGGCTTGTTGTTTTACGGCTATTGCCTTCAGCTAGCTGCCGATGCGCAGCAGCTCTACATCAAAGATCAGGGTCGCATTGGGAGGAATCACACCGCCCGCACCGCGAGCGCCATAGCCTAGCTCAGGGGGAATGATCAGCTTGCGGCGATCGCCCACTTTCATATCACCCACACCTTCATCCCAGCCTTTAATCACCTGACCCTGGCCAATGGTGAAATCAAACGGACGACCGCGATCGCGCGAACTATCAAACTTCGTGCCATCTTCTAACGTGCCAACATAGTGCACAAACACCCGCTGACCCGGCTGAGGCTGAGCGCCATCGCCTTCTGCAATCACCTCATACTTAAGGCCCGAATCGGTCGTCACAATATTGTTAGCATCCGCCATAGGGTCGGTCACGGCGTTTCCTCCTGTAGTACTTCCTGTTACCAAATCACTTGCGCTGCCCTGGGCTACTAGCGTTTCGGTCTGAGCCGCAGGTGCAGTCATCTCATTACCGGCCACTGCGCTTTCGCCATCACCGCCCGTAAACTGAGCAACTAGCAGCACCGCGCAGCAAGCGACTACCACGCCAAAGCTAATTAATATTTCTCTCATAGTTTTAATCAGTAGACCTTGAATAGGATTACTAGGCAACGGCCCTAGTGTACGACGGTTTTAGAAAAGTATGGATTGCGAATTGTAGCAGGCAGATTGTAGCAAGCAGCAAAATGCATTCTGCCTGTTTGCTGAGCACTCAGCTGTACAAAGGGACCTGTGAGAAGCTTTATAGAACAAGCGTTGCAGCTACTCGTAGTGACAGAAGCTTAGTGCAGATTTCTATAACAGATTTCTACATAGGCGAGTGGCCCGGCCTATCTCTTCCAGTCTTTATTCTCTAGGTCTCTCAGCTGTCGCTCTAGCCGATCTAACCGACCTCGCAGCTCGTCCATTTCTGCCTGACGAGGCACGCCCAAATCTTGCATAATATTGCGAACCTGGCGCTGCATTTGCTTCTCTAACGCGCCTTGGTCAATGTTGAACTGGGCCATAAAATCATCGACAAACCCCTTTGCCTGATCAGGATCTAGCTTGCCATCGCGGACTAGCTCTTCACTCATCTTCTTGACTCGCTCAGCGACCAAAGACGTCGTGCCAATGCCGAACATCAATAGCTGCCTCAGCATGTTAGAGCTATCCATAGCGATCTCCTCAAGGTAAACGCGCCAATAACACTTTTGGACAAGGCGCAAGGGTACGGTTCTATTTTGGCAAACTATTCCTCGCAATCACCGGGCGGTTTACCGTATGAGTACGTTACGCTAGTTTCTTACGCTGATTTTCCAATGAAATTCTAGCTGCCGTCTAGCGCCTAACCCTAGCAATATGCCTGCTTGCCCGCAGTGTAATCGACCTATTTCTAGCGACGCTATCAGCTGTCCGCACTGCCATGTGCCGCTCAAGGCGCACGGTCATCCGGGCATGCAGCTCTACCGAGCGGGGGAAGATGGCTTCTTGTGCCCGACGTGCGTTTATGATGCTGACGGCAGCTGCAATTTTCCAAAGCGGCCTGAAGCCAAAAGCTGCACGCTCTATCAGAAGATAGGCGCGTCCCAAGCGCTAACGCCTCAAGAAATTTATCGAGTTCCCTGGTGGCGAAAGGTAAATCGGTTCTGGCTAGGTATCGCAATTCTCTTGGGCATCAGTGTTTTGGTATCTTTCCTGTGATATCTTCCCTTTGATATCTTTCCTATGATGCCTTCTCTGCTTTTGACGTTCTTACCTTCGATTCGATTCGACTTTTTATCTCTTAAGGCTTTGTAACTCAGCCGATACTCACCGCGATAATTCTCTACATACGATTCGATACAGTAGGCGCGATCGCATCAAAAAACCGTGCTATCACAACAGATAGAAAGCCCTACACACCGAATCTATCGGTCATTTTCTATGCTGGCATACACAACGATTTCCGATCTCTTTTACGTCCCTACCGCGCTTGAAGTGGTCGTATACATTGGCGGGCTCATCTTTTTAATGGCCTCGCCCTACCTGTTCTTAAGCCTAATGGACCTTCGCCGCAACGCCGCAGCTAAGCGGAAAACGCAGACGGATACACAAGCTCAGCCGTAAGCAGTGATTAGCTGATAGGCGTAATTTGTCAGTGCCCACTCTTCAGTGCCCACTCTTCGGTAGCCAACTTTCATGACTAGGGTCAAGACGTACGCTCAGGGCTAGACGCTGTTTCCGATTTGCCGTTTGTAGCATTAGCAGCCGTCGGCCTCTCTGGGACGTAACCTGTTTCTACTTGCTCTACTTGTTTTGCGATCGCAAAAGTCACATATTGACTCACCGAAACACCATCGCGTTTTGCAAGCTTTTTCAACTGGGTGTAAGTAGCCTTTGGCAACGTAACAGTCACACGATTCATAACGAACAGCCAACTTTCAAGAAAGTGGACACGAAAGGAGATGCCATATTTTACAAGCTTGGACAAGTGGCTCTGTATAAATAACGCCTTCCCTGTGTTTCCCATTACACAACGGTAAAAAAATCAAAAAGCGCAGCTCCAGGCGACTAGAGCTGCGCTTTTTTGGTTTGTCTGTGCTTTTTCGTCTCTGTATCTATCGCCGAGTCGTCATCTATCGCCGAGTCGTCGTCACAACAGGCTGTTCGGAAGGCACACCGCCAGCGATGTCCGGCTCATAGCCAGCAGCCAGCACACCGTTGTAGAACCAACCGGCCAGTAACGCGCCCAAAATAGGTGCAACCCAAAACAGCCAGACTTGAGCTAAATACTCAGGGCCCGCAAAAATTGCAGGAGCCAGGCTCCGGGCAGGGTTCACAGAGGTATTGGTTACCGGAATACTAATTAGGTGAATCAACGTCAGTGCCATACCAATGGCAATCGGCGCAAATCCTTTGGGCGCCCGGCCATCTGTCGCACCCAAGATAACAACCAAAAAGATAAAGGTCATCACGACTTCGGTAATCAGACAAGACAACAAATTGAACCCGCCAGGAGACAAATCGCCATAGCCATTCGCCGCTAGGCTACTGCCACTCTCTGCAAAGCCTGCCTGACCGGAAGCAATCACATACACCATGCCCGCGCCCACAATAGCGCCAATTACTTGAGACGCGATGTAGGGAAGTAATTCACCGCTAGGAAAGCGGCCACCCGCCCATAGACCGAACGATACCGCTGGATTGAGGTGACAGCCAGAAATATGGCCAATCGCGTAGGCCATCGTTAATACGGTTAAGCCAAACGCTAATGACACACCAACAAAGCCCAGGCCCAAAGGAAAGGCGACATCAGGCGCAATTTCTCCGCCAACAAACGTTGCGGCTAGCACAGCGCTGCCACAGCCACCTAAGACCAGCCAGAACGTGCCGACGGCTTCAGCCATGCACTTTTTCATTAAAGTATTCATTTTTTATCCATAACTCCGTAGTTTTTAGTCTTTTTAACCGTTTACAGAGGAATACCGTATGTCTACAGGCAGATTCCCTGCCCTCTTTTACCATGATCGGTATAATTTTGCACAGAAATGAAATTGAATGTATGGAGCATATTGCGAGCGTCGGTCATCCTAAGCTTGTAACAGTCTGACTAGGTAAGTAAAAGACTACAATTATCCAATCTGCACATATATCAGGCAGCTGCCAGTACAGAGTGCTCACGCCTCTAAGTCGATTATCGATTAACCCATGACCTCCACCCTTGCTCCGAAGAGCCAAGCTAACAGTGAAATTGCCGAAGCTGTTGAGCAACGGCGAAATTTTGCCATTATTTCTCACCCTGACGCAGGTAAAACAACGCTGACAGAAAAGCTATTGCTCTACGGAGGCGCGATTCACGAGGCTGGATCGGTCAAAGCAAGACGAGCGCAACGTCACGCAGTCTCTGATTGGATGGCATTAGAGCAGCAGCGGGGCATTTCAATTACCTCTACGGTGCTGCAATTTAGCTACGACGACTATTGGATTAACTTACTAGATACGCCTGGTCACCAGGACTTTAGTGAAGACACCTATCGCACGCTAGCCGCCGCAGATAACGCGGTGATGCTCGAAGATGCCGCGAAAGGTTTGGAGCCGCAGACGCGCAAGCTGTTTGAAGTGTGTCGCATGCGCGATATGCCCATTTTCACCTTCTTTAATAAACTGGACCGCCCCGGCCGCGAACCATTAGAGCTGCTAGATGAGATTGAACAGGAGCTAGAGCTGACGACCTACGCAGTGAACTGGCCAATTGGCATGGGCGATCGCTTTAAAGGCGTGTTTGACCGGCGCAAAAGACAGGTGCACTTATTCGAGCGCACGGCGCACGGTAGCAAAGAAGCCAAAGACAATGTGCTCGACTGGGGTGACCCAAAAATCAAAGAACTGGTAGGCGATGAGCTCTTTGAGCAGTTTACTGAAGAGCTGGAAATGCTCGATGAGATTGGCCCTGAGCTTGATTTGGAGATGGTTCATGCAGGCCAAATGACGCCAGTGTTCTTTGGCAGCGCCATGACGAACTTTGGTGTGGAGCTATTTTTAGAGGCGTTTTTAGATTACGCGCTAGAACCTGGCACCCACGAAAGTACCATCGGACCCATATCACCGACCAAAGAAGAATTTTCAGGCTTTATCTTCAAGCTGCAAGCCAATATGGACCCCAGACACCGCGATCGCGTTGCCTTTATCCGCGTCTGCTCCGGCAAGTTTGAAAAAGACATGGTGGTCAACCACGCCCGTACCGGCAAAAACGTTCGGCTCTCTCATCCACAAAAGCTCTTTGGCCAGGGCCGAGAATCCTTAGAAGTTGCCTATCCAGGTGACGTCATTGGCCTCAATAACCCGGGCGTCTTTGCGATTGGTGACACTATCTATCAAGGAGAAAAACTAGAGTACGAAGGCATTCCTTTCTTCTCGCCTGAGATGTTTGCCTACCTAAAAAATCCTAATCCGTCTAAGTTCAAGCAGTTTCGCAAAGGCGTTTCAGAACTGAGAGAAGAAGGCGCGGTGCAAATTATGTACTCGGCAGATGAATCGAAGCGCGATCCGATTTTGGCGGCGGTAGGCCAGCTGCAATTTGAGGTAGTTCAGTTTCGACTCAAGAACGAGTACAACGTTGATACTCGACTAGATCCTATTGGCTATAGCGTGGCTAGATGGGTTATAGGTGGCTGGCCTGCGCTGGAAAAAGCCGGACGCATCTTTAACACGGCAACGGTTAAAGACAGCTACGGTCGCCCTGTGCTGCTGTTCAAAAACGAATGGAACTGTCGTCAAACTGAGAGCGATCATCCTGAGCTGAAGCTGAGCAATACAGCGCCCGTTGTTTCTGGCATGCAGCCAGAAGACATCTAGCTATCCGCTCTTATCTGTCCGCACTTATCTATCCGCTCTTATCTGTCCGCTCTTACTGTTCGCACTGGGCGCCAGCAGTCATCGACAGTCATCACGTTGAGGAGACGAGTGAGGATGTAGCGAAACCGTTACATTCTCATAAAAGACATTAAGCGTTATCAAGCTTTGACAAAATGGCCGTCTGGCGCAAGGTCCAATCGTTAACATAAAGGTGTAGCCCATCGGCACCCCGAAGGACCACTTTTATGACTAACAACATTCTTGTACTTATACTAATTGGCCTGGCGCTTGCCGTTCTACACATTCCCAGCATTGTGACGACGCTGGCGGTCATCGGAGGTCTCTCTTTTCTAGCCATTAAAATGTTCTGGAACATGATGCAGCTGTTTTCCTCTAGCGCTAATGCAGAGCGCAGCGCAACCTCTACATAGCGAAACCTCTGCATAAAGGTGGCCAAACCGGTACGTCAATCTCAGTGGGTTGTCTTTCAGTAGGTTGTCATTGACTGCTTGCAATCGCCTCTTCAAATACTGACACGCCAATATCAAAACAAATGCCGAGTAGATCCACAGATTGGATCTACTCGGCATTTGTTTTGATGAGCTATAGCAAACGTCCTGATGCATTAGGACGCTTGCGCAGAAGCATTGCTTGTTTGCCAAGAGGTGTAACCTTTAGTCAGTGTCCTAAGCAATGCTTCGAAAGCTATATATACGCTATTTGATACTGACAGAAATTATCACAGCGCAGTTTTGTTCGCAGAGCGCGCGTACAGCATAATCGCTAGCGTTACCTGCTTCATTGGCCAGTACACAGCTGTAATAATCACAGCCGTTACTACCATCACAGCTAAAGACTCTGGAGTTAGCAACGCCTTTACCAGGTAAACAGCAACTCGATGCGGTCCGGTAACGATGTCCCAGCTGTTGAACCTGGGGAAACGACCCAGATAAATGCCAATTGCACAGAGTGCATGCAACGTTAACTCAGCTGGCCTAATCCACTGCCGCCGTCCGTGTCTGCGCAGGTAGTGCCCCAAATTAATTAGCGAAGCCACATAGGCTTCTACGCCTACCAGGATAAAAATCAAATACTGCGGAATCAGGACGAGTACTACCGTCCAAAGCGGTGCGCCTTCGCGAATAAACCTGACTAGGTGGATGATGTCAGTCATGACATACGGTGCATTCGGCAAAAAGGCAACGAATGTACAGAGCCCGACCCACCAGCTCAATCGCATAATACTTGAACGGCTAGCGCTTGAGGCGCGCCCTCGAAATAGCCACAGGCTCAAAGCGAAGGGAATGATCGCTAAGAAGGTATTCCACAGCATGAAAAAAGTGCTGCGATTGGCGGTGCGAAGAGAGAGTTGAAACCACTCGGATAGGTCTGACGGCAGCATAGTTTGATTTCTATAAGTATTCAGCGACTAAGTAGGATATAGCTTGGTGCACTTTGCTTACTACACGACGAAAGGTTACAGCCCTTTATTAACCACGCAAAGTGCATAGCAATGGCCCGGATGCATCTGGGCCATTGCTATGTCTACTACTAGACTGGGCGCTACGATTGCGGAAAAACAGTTCAATTGTGCACGAATATCAACATAGTGTGGGCGGTCTGCCCCTTAGCCGATAAAATGGTCCGGTTGCTTTTGGCGATCGCACCCCTTGATAGAACGCTATACCTTGCCCGAGATGGGCGACCTATGGACCGACGAATACAAATTCAAAACTTGGCTACAAGTAGAAATTGCTGTCTGCGAAGCGCAGGCCAAACTGGGTAAAATTCCGCCAGAAGCCGTCGATACTATCAAGGAAAAAGCGAACTTCGACGTAGCACGCATTCTCGAAATTGAGAAAGAAGTCAAGCACGATGTGATTGCCTTTCTCACCAACGTGAATGAATACGTAGGCGACGCAGGCCGCTATATTCACCTCGGCATGACCAGCTCAGACGTACTGGATACCGCCCTCTCTTTGCAAATTGTTGAGAGCCACAAGCTAATTCTCACCCACGTCGAAAACCTGATTCAGGCGATTCGCTACAAGGCACAAGAGCACCGCAACACAGTGATGATTGGCCGCTCTCACGGCATTCACGCTGAACCGATGACCTTCGGATTCAAGCTAGCTGGTTGGCTAGCCGAAATGCAGCGCCACCGCGAACGCCTTAACCGCATCCAAGAAGAAATTTCTGTCGGTCAAATCTCTGGCGCAGTCGGTACGTATGCCAACATCGATCCAGAAGTTGAGGAAATTACCTGCCAGCTACTTGGACTTAAACCCGATACCGTTTCCACACAGGTGATCTCCCGCGATGTCCACGCAGAGTTCATTATGAGCTTAGCTGGCGTGGGTGCCTCTCTAGAGCGCTTTGCCGTTGAGATTCGTAACTTGCAGCGCACAGACGTGCTGGAAGTAGAAGAATTCTTTTCTAAAAAGCAGAAAGGGTCTTCAGCTATGCCGCACAAGCGTAATCCAATTAAGTCGGAGCGGCTAGCTGGGATGGCGCGGATTTTGAGAGGAAATGCGATCGCTGCTCTAGAAAACGTTGCCCTCTGGCACGAACGCGACATTTCCCACAGCTCTGTAGAGCGCGTTATCTTCCCTGACAGCTGCATATTGACCCACTTTATGCTCGTCGAAGCTACCAAGCTCATCAAAAACCTGCTCGTCTACCCCGAAAACATGGCCCGCAACATGAACCTTTACGGTGGCGTGGTCTTTAGCCAGCGAGTCATGCTGACCCTCGTAGAAAAAGGTATTAGCCGCGAAGATGCTTACCGGATTGTTCAATCTAACGCTCATGATGCGTGGAATACCCCCGGCGGCAATTTTCAAAAGCTCATCGAAAGTGATCCACAAGTAAAAGAGAAACTGTCGTCAGAAGAAATTACCGAATGCTTCAACCCCAACTACCAGCTACGCAATCTCGATAAGATTTATCAGAGATTAGATATTTGAACTAAGGCAAAACCAGGCGCGTTATAACAAGCAAAAAGGCGGTCGAGATAGCTATCTCGACCGCCTTTTGTATCAGAAAAACTCTACTCTACTCTTCTTCTTCTAAATACTCATCGCCTTCTTCGCTCGGCTTATCCATCTCCTCTTTAAAGCCACGTAGCGTTTTGCCTAGCGCACCACCCAGTTCAGGAATTCTTTTAGGACCAAAAACCAAAACGGCGACAACACCGATGATGACTATTTCTGGGATGCCCAAACCAAACATGACACTGGCTCCTTACTATGCAGCTTTGCTCTGCACCATCATAGACGCTCAAGGCCACAGACGCTCGGAGAGACACTCAGAGCCCTGTCAGGTTGACTATATTTGAACGTTGACTGGCCTCCCTCCCGAGCCGTACGTGTTGTAGTACGCAATGCAGAGATAGCCTAATTTGTCCCATTTTCTAATTTGGTTGTCACTAAAAAGACATCAACCGGACCGTTAAATTTACTGTGGGACTGAACGTTAAACTGTTCTGAAATAGCCTGCTTCATCAGCTGATTTGCTTTTGGGTTCCCGTTAAATCCTCGCAGCACGAGCCAAAGTCTTTTTGAGCTGTCAGGAATAGCGCTTAGTGCCTCGCTGATAGTTGATTTCTCCAGACTCCCTCCCAACGGCCCAATCGTATGAGTGGTTGGCGCAGGCCCCCTGTAATAGTAATCAATGGCCAGCGTTGGGGCAGACATTGGCGCGTACACTGCAATTTCATCACCGGGTTGTTCGCCGGCCATGACTGATTCAATCGCCGCTTTCCAATCATCTCTCTCCCAATGCGCATAGTACTGATTCAAACCACCGCCGACCGCTAGTAAATATATAAGTACTACGAGAACGGCAATCTTTGGGGATTGCTGTTGCACCTGAGTGAAACCAACTGCCATCAAAATAAGAAAATAGGGAGAGAGAAAGAGTAGATAGCGACTATTCCAGATAGGACTTAAAGTATGAGAGAACAGGAGCATAATTGCTGCTGGTAGAAGCGCCCATGCGGCTATCTGCACAATTGCCTGCGCACGTTTAGTTTTTAGCTTTAGTAGGGCAACAAAAACCGCAGCCGCTGCGATCAGCGTGTAGCTGTAATAGAGAAGCTTAACAAATAGGTTGCTTGGCAAAGAGGCCAAAGGCCAAAAAACAGTAAAGCTGGTCAGTTTTGAAACAACAGCGGCTAATCCGGGTTTAGGCAATTCAGCTGTCCAGCCCGAGACAAAAGAAGGACCTGCTGAAGTCACCATGGAAAGGGATGAAGGTAAGAGACACAGACCAATCAAAACGAACGCTATAACAAACTTTCCAAGTATTGAAAACCGACGTCGAAACTTCCAGCCCACGATTAAGGTATCTGGCGCCAGCAACAAAATACCCAACGGAATAGTTAAAGTTGTGAGAATTCGACTAACAGCCCACTTCCCAATATTCACCTTTGTAGGCTGCTGTAGAGCATCAAGCAAGAAAAGACTGCCCAGTATGCTTAAAAAGTTTCCAAGTGAGTACATGCGCACTTCCTGAACATGATTTATGAACAGGGGCGAGCAGGCCAACAAAAGCGCCGCTATGCTTCCGACCGCTTTATTAGCGACCCGGCGACCTAACCCATATAGCAATAAAAGATTTCCTAAAGCAAAAACAGCTGAGAGGCCCCTGAGCCATTCAACGCTAGAGCCAAATATCATCCAAAACCGCAGCAGAATGAAATAGAGCGGGCGGGTGGGTTCTAGGCCTGCGGGCAGCTGTTGGGCATCATGGATGCTGTTAAATTCGTCTAACCATAGACTGTTCTCGCCCAGCTGAAAAAGATACAATCCGGTCGCCAGAACCAAGATAAGGCTGATAGCATAATGTTCTTTTACCAATAGCTGAAGAGCGGTAGCTATTGATGTGTCTCGTTTTGAAAGTGATTGTTGCATGGCCTATTTCCTCTTTACGTATTCTCTCACTCGATAGATAGGCCTGTCTTGAGACTCATGGTATGTTCGCATCAAGAGTTCTGCTAGTAGGCCGAAGCAGAATAGTTGAATACCCGCTAATAATAAAACGACAGATAGCAATAACAGAGGGCGATCGCCAATCCCTTGTCCAAGAATTAATCTAATAAAAGCGAGATACATTCCTAACAAAGATCCTGCACTGATAGAGAACAGTCCTAAGCTGCCAAATACATGCATAGGTCTAGTCAAGAAAGACTTCATGAATGCAACCGTTAGCAAGTCCATCACAACTCGAAAAGTTCGGCTTAGCCCATATTTGCTTTGACCATGCTGTCTGGCATGGTGACGAACAGGAATTTCTGTAACTCTTGCACCTTCAATAAAAGCCAGCGCCGGTAAGAACCGGTGTAATTCACCATAAAGTCTCATATCGGTGACTAATTCGGATCGGTAAGCCTTGAGCGAACATCCATAGTCTCGAATTTTAACCCCGGTAACCCGACCAATAATCAAGTTAGCAATCTTAGAAGGCAACAATCTCGTTAAAGCCTTATCTTGTCGGTTTCTACGCCAGCCGCTGACGAGATCATATCCCTCGTTTAACTTATTAACGAGAGACAAAATATCCTGTGGGTCATTTTGCAAGTCACCATCCATTGTCACGATAGTATGACCCTTTGCGTGCTCAAACCCGGCTGCCATTGCGGCTGTCTGGCCGTAATTTCGCCGTAAAATAATGGCCTGTAAGTGTTCAGAATGGAGTGACAGCCTTCTCAGCATCTCTGCCGAGCCATCATGGGACCCATCGTCAATACAAATAATTTCGTAGCGGCCAGGATATGCCGACACGCCTTCTTCTACTCTTTCAATTAAATGAGGAATTGTCTCTACCTCATTAAAAATTGGAATGACGATAGAAAGCTCTATATTGCCTGTGTCTGCACCGTTATCTGTGTCTGCACTATTATCTATATTTGTAATACTATCTACATCTGCACGGTCATAGCTACTAGAATCATCTACCTGCGATGCTTGCGGTATATGGTCTATCGATGGTGTAGATACTGTAGAGAGTGATGTATTGGGTAAAAGAGAAGTCATAGGTCAAGTCACTACATGCTTAACAGAAAGAGGCCGTGTTAAAAGCCATGAATTCATCTCGACTGATAAATCTATCTGTCTTCAACGGATAAACCTATCTGTCTTCAGGCGAACCAGGTATGTTGGCTAAAATAAAAGCATTTGATTCTTTTCAAATACTTGATTGCGACAGATGCTTATTGAAAGGTTGTCAATTTGTGTTGAACCTTGCCTTATGGTGGCTAACTTCTAAATTGTTAACCGCCATAAGTATTGACTTAATTTCTGAAATGTTATTTTGATACTAATTCCAGATACGCATTTCTACGCTGTTTTCAAACAACTTTATTTATTCTTTAGTAAAATGCGACTTATGTGAGTGTGAACATACTAACCACTGAGTACTACTGAGTCAGAATAAGCACTAACGGGAGTATATCGATCGGATGCGGTAAACTCGCTCAATGCTGCAAAGCTTCTGGGATGTAGAGGATGCACAAGGAAGTGGTGATGCGCAAAGTACCAGTTAAGGCCTTAATAAGATTAACTGTTTTAGTTTTCTTGTAGTTTTCTTAAGCAAGACAAATAAACTCAGGGACTGTTAAAGCATCAGACACCCAACGCAGTCTTACTGAACACAAGACAGTGAATCTAATCAAGGTCTCGTTATTTCACTAAAAGATATTGATTTAGCTTCGGTGAAGCTCTTGAAAAGTTCTTGAGAAACTGCGGATACCCACTTACTGCATCGGATGTATTTAGTGTGGCTTGAGAGCTGGCCTCTAAAGACTACTCTCGTTTTACTTAGACGGCTCACTTGTATACATATTTTTATAAATTCACTATGGCTAATATTCGATTCGAAGTAGGTACTTTGACGCTGGACGGTTACCGAATTGAGAATCAGTCGTTTGCCTCTAATGGGTCATTGGCTCGATTGACACAGGATACAGGTTCTCTTTCAACAACGTTATCTCCATCATTTAGTGCTGGGCTTTACAATATCGTTGTTGCTTATTTTGATGAGAGTGATGGCCAATCAACCGTCGAATTTAGTGTCAATGGCACTTTAATTGAAGATTGGAAATTTGATCAAAATCTTGGTGGGTCTAGAGCATCTTCGAGTAATCGTGTTGTGAGAACGCTCGCTCGGACTGTGTCACTAGAACCTGGTAGCACTTTCGAGCTAACCGGCATGATACAGACCGGAGAGCTTGCCCGGATTGATTACATTGAGCTAGTGCCAGTTGCAGGCAATCTGCCAGATGGTCCAACCAACCGGGCACCCGTTGCCAATAACGATACGTTAACGACCACTGCTGGTACGGCGGCTGTGATTGACGTACTCAGTAACGACCGTGATGCCGACAACGATACGCTAGCAATTGCTGACTTTGAAACTGATACGGGCAATGGCACCGTTCGCCAAAATGCCGATGGAACGCTAACTTACCAGCCAAATGAAGGCTTTAGTGGAAGCGATCGCTTTAGCTACAGCCTCAGCGATGGCCAAGGTGGCAGTGACACAGCCACAGTCAATGTCACGGTGAATGCGCCACCACCACCAAGTGACGATGATAGTAGAACGCCTGTCAGAATCGAAGCTGAACAGCTTCAGCTAGCAGGGAGCTATTCAACAGAGCGCGCTAATTTTGCCTCGAATCGTCAGCTCATTTATCTCCAGGGCGGGGGAAGCGGGACGGCCACCACTCAGTTCATGGGCGCAGCGGGCGACTACACGCTAAACGTGGTGTACCACGATGAGAAAGACGGGGAGTCTCGTCTGGTGGTTCGTGTCACTGATGGAACCCGTGACTTTAGCAATGCTGACATTGTTGATGATTTCACATTCAGTGAGGCGACCCGTGGGACGCGTGCCAACAAGGGGAATCGACGGACACGGTCCATCTCTAATGTTTCTCTCGTTTCAGGTTCTCAGATTCAGTTAGAAGGATTTGTGGATGATGGCGAGGTTGCCCGGATTGATTACATTGAGCTAGTGCCAGTTGCAGGCAATCTACCAGATGGTCCAACCAACCGGGCACCCGTTGCCAATAACGATACGTTAACGACCACTGCTGGTACGGCGGCTGTGATTGACGTACTCAGTAACGACCGTGATGCCGACAACGATACGCTAGCAATTGCTGACTTTGAAACTGATACGGGCAATGGCACCGTTCGCCAAAATGCCGATGGAACGCTAACTTACCAGCCAAATGAAGGCTTTAGTGGAAGCGATCGCTTTAGCTACAGCCTCAGCGATGGCCAAGGTGGCAGTGACACAGCCACAGTCAATGTCACGGTGAATGCGCCACCACCACCAAGTGACGATGATAGTAGAACGCCTGTCAGAATCGAAGCTGAACAGCTTCAGCTAGCAGGGAGCTATTCAACAGAGCGCGCTAATTTTGCCTCGAATCGTCAGCTCATTTATCTCCAGGGCGGGGGAAGCGGGACGGCCACCACTCAGTTCATGGGCGCAGCGGGCGACTACACGCTAAACGTGGTGTACCACGATGAGAAAGACGGGGAGTCTCGTCTGGTGGTTCGTGTCACTGATGGAACCCGTGACTTTAGCAATGCTGACATTGTTGATGATTTCACATTCAGTGAGGCGACCCGTGGGACGCGTGCCAACAAGGGGAATCGACGGACACGGTCCATCTCTAATGTTTCTCTCGTTTCAGGTTCTCAGATTCAGTTAGAAGGGTTTGTGGATGATGGCGAAGTTGCCCGGATTGATTACATTGAGCTAGTGCCGGTTGCGAGTAATCCACCCAATGGAGGCGGGAACCCGCCTGTCAGTGGAGCTGGCGTCATCTTGAATTTAGAGACGGGTGTCGGGTTAGCACCTGTGTTTGGCGCATTGGAAGCCCCTCGATTGATGCCACTGGGTGATTCAATTACAGCTGGACAACACTCGCGAGGCGCCGTTCCGGGCGGATATCGGATTCAGTTTTGGGATCGCGCGGTGCAAGATGGACTATCGCTTGATTTCATTGGCGGTGAGAGCAATGGACCCGCGAGTTTAGGCGACCGTAATCACGAGGGCGATCCTGGCCGCTCTGTTTCTGGAACCACTAGCTGGGTGAACAACAATCTGACGGCGAATGCCGCTGACGCTATTCTGCTGATGATTGGGACGAATGACGGTGGTTCTGGCAGTCAAATTAGAGATCGACTCAGTACACTCGTTGATGCCATTACAACAGCTGCACCTGATACCTATTTATTCGTGTCCTCAACGCCACCTGTAGACGCGCCTCGGGCGAGTAATACCAGGGCTCAAAACTTGGCTGACTACAATGCTTTGATTCCAGCTTTGGTGTCACAAAAGGCATCAGATGGCAAAAAGGTTTTCTTTGTCGATGCGGGTGGTAGCTTAGAACTCGACGATATTAACGGCAGCACGAATAGTCTCAGTGATGGACTCCATCCGACAGCGGCTGGCTATGACAAGCTAGGTGACGCCTGGTACGAGGGGGTGTTTAACCCAACCTCGTTGGCTGGACAGACTGACCTGACGGGAACTGATTTTGATGATCGATTGATTGGTAATGATGCTAACAACACCCTAACAGGTGGCGATGGGCAAGACCGATTGACTGGTGGTGGTGGCGCTGATATCTTCCGCTACAACGCTGTGGGCGATGGTTTGGACACAATCGTTGACTTTAGTGGGAATGATCGCATTCAAATCTCAGCAGCTGGTTTTGGTGGTTCGCTCAGCGCTGGCATGAGCTTGGGCACTGAGTTTTTTATTAAAGGAAATTCACCGGCTGCAAGTAGTGGCAATGATTCTGTGTTTTTGTATAACACTGCTAACAATGTACTGAGCTTTGATCGAGATGGCGTAGGGAATGGAGCAGCGGTTGCGATCGCAACCTTCTCAAACGGCTTCAATCTGCGATCGCAAGACTTTAGTATTGTTGCCTGACTCGAACAACTGAATAAAGCATAGTGAATAGCCCTCCGCACTTAGTTAAGTTCGGAGGGTTAAGTGTAGAAGGCTAAATGTAGAGGGCCAAGTGTGGAAGGTTAAATGTGGAGAGTGATATCTTGCGTACCGATGAGAGCGTATCGATATATCTTTGCGATGCCCGTCACTTAACCCTCAGACGACAGTCCTGTAGATGAAATATAGAGCGCCCAGTCAGACGCGTAGGGAGGAGACCAGCTCAACACGTTATCTGATGGACCCAGCACGTCTATTTCTTCATAGGCAGATTGCGCATCGACAGCGATAACACGATAGGGCGAAGTGATTTTTTCAAGATTTAATTGAACGGTGTCTGGCTGCTGGATATAACAAAGGGCTGACATGTTTTCGTCTCGCAGGCAGTGGCCCTGAGTAATCAAGCTGTTATCAGGCAACATGCTCGCCGTGAAGGCAGTATCGATAACTCTACTGTATGTTTTGATAGCGTCTTGGTTGGGGTAAGGTTCAGAAAATTGTTTATTCTCGGGCTTGTGGCCCCAAATGTTAGCAATGCCACCTGCCATCGCAGAATCCCACAGTCCTTGCAGGGTTAGCTGTGCATCATAGTCTTTTTCTGGATAGCGGGTGGGGGTGCGGATACGAAAACGATCTTCAGAGAAAGCGGGACGCTGGTCGGCTTTCTCCAAATGCTCTCGATAATCTTCGTAGCTAGGTTGATGCCATTCCCATGAGGCGTAGTCCAAGTTGGAGCTGATTTCTCGATATTGGTTTTTATGGCCTCTGCCTCCAATCATATGGTGATAGCTACTTTTAGCCTGCATGCTCGCTCGCAACTGTTCGATCTCTTCAGCACTGGCCCACTCAAAGAGATCAAACCCATAGCCAAGAGTCCAGCCTGGTAGAGGAGACAACCTAGCGGCAATTTCGGTATAGAGAAGATCAGCATCGACCCCATAAGTATCGGGGGTTTCGTTTCTTGTTTTGTCACCCCACAGCCAAAAGTGTGTGACGCCGCCACGGCGATAGGTCTTGAGAACAACCGATTCAAAGTACTCAGGATTATCGAGAAAATCTCGCAGATTGGTAATATGAAATCCCGTAAACCCATGGCCCTCAATAAAGTCGTCTAGCCCTTTATCTAGATCTGGCTGGTCATACATCACAAATTGTGGAACGAAGACCTTTTCTGTTGCCGAATGCATCCATTTGCTGGCGTTAGCGGTGACAAACCCTTTGGC
>CALDSK010000023.1 GCA_937911865.1 uncultured Synechococcus sp. | reverse complement strand
CTCAAAGCACTGCCTGACGTGGCTTATCAAGAATGGTGCAAGATCTGAGATAAGCGTTATCGCAACGCTCGCTTCGCATCTACTCTTTACACATCGCTATAAAGCATCCTCTTTTTCTGCCGCTTTGCGCACCGCCTCCAAATCCACCTGTAGCTGCTCAGCAATTTGCTCTACACTCAGTCCCGCCGTCAGCAATAGCGGGGCAGCCGCTAGCTTACCTTACTCGTGGCCTTCTGCTACGGCTTCTTGATAAACTCGCGTCTGCTTTAAATTATAACGCGCAGCGTTAAACGCAATGGATTATGATATGTAAACATTGTGAGTGCTAGTAAGATGTGATTCGGAGCTTCAAAAACAAGGAAACTCAAAAGGTATTCGAGCGTCAGCGGTCAAAGAAGCTGCCTTCAGATATTCAGCAAGTCGCTTTACGGAAATTAAGGATGCTCAATCGCGCAGATACCCTTCAAGATTTACGTGTCCCTCCGGCTAATCGGCTAGAGAGGCTGTCTGGAAAACGTAAGGGACAGCACAGCATCCGCATAAACGACCAATGGAGAATCTGCTTCGAGTGGAGAAGCAATGATGCCTTTAGCGTTGAAATAGTTGACTATCATTGAGAAAAGTTTTAAGAAGACTAAAATGAGCGACCAAAAACTAAAGCCTATACACCCCGGAGAAGTTCTCTTAGAAGAATTCTTGAAGCCGATGGCGCTTAGTCAAAACCAAATAGCTCTAGCGCTACGAGTACCCGCCCGCCGCATTAATGAAATTGTTCATGGTAAGCGTCGTATTACAGCTGATACCGCGCTTCGCCTCTCTCGCTACTTCAACATGTCAGCTCGTTTTTGGCTGGGTTTACAAATGGACTACGACTTAGATGTCGCTGAGGATGCAATTGGCGACCAGCTAGATGAGGAAGTTGTTGTCTTAGCTAGCGACAACAGCTAACGCCTGAACGCTCGTATTTGTGAATCTATGATTGTGCTATGTCTACAGCCTGCATCGCCTGTAATAAAAGGCGAGCAGCTATTTACAAGGATTCCGTATTTCTCTACCCTATTGATAATTGGTTTCATTTAGGTCGGATTGACTAACGAAGGAAATATGGCGATCGCACAAGCAGACTTTGATGTACTTTGGAGCATCGCTCGACAGAAAGACGAACGGCTTCATACCAAAACGGACTATGCGGAAAACGTTCTCCTGCCACACAGTCTGGGTGAGGGTGGAGAGCGCACTATTTGCTTACGCAATGGCCTAACGCTGATTATTCGCAGTGGAAGGTTGCGGCAGTCGCTTGTTGTAGACCATCAGCACGAGTCTGACTTTCCTTTGGTGGCTAAGTTTTATGTGTCTGGCTTTTCTAAGGTGAAAACAAAGGGAGCGAGACTGCTACAGGTTGAGCCTAATTATACAGAAGCCGCAGGCTACCATTATCTTTACTACTTGCCTGGTATTACTGAGGTGGAAGAGTGGCCCGGTGATGAGCCTTGTCAGGTAGTGATGATACTCGCACAGGTTGACTATCTGCGTTCTTTTCAAAGGGCAAACATTCCCCTGGCTACGCCACTAAAGCAGCTGTTAGAAAATAGTTACAGCACACCCCCTTTTCATCAGTCACTGGGCCGAATCAGTCCGAAGATGCATCAAGTACTACAGCAGATTTTATTGTCGCCACACCAAGGCATGGTAGAGCATCTATTACTAGAAAGTAAGGTACTGGAACTGCTGGCATTGCAGTTTACGAGTATGAGTGAAGATGTGCCTACTGCTAAACAGGTGAGCTTTAGAGCAAAAGACGTGGATCGGGTGCAGTATGCGAAGGAGCTGCTAGAACAGCAAATGTGCAATCCACCTTCTTTGGCAGAGCTGGCCCAGCTGGCTGGGCTCAACGAGTTTAAGCTAAAGCAGGGATTTCGCCATTTGTTTCGTACCACTGTGTTTGGCTACTTGTATGACTATCGGATGGCGCAGGCCCAAAATATGCTGAGCAGTGGCTATATGAATGTGGCCCAAGTTTCGGCACAGGTAGGCTATCGCAGCCCGGAGGCGTTTAGTACGGCGTTCCGGCGGAAGTTTGCGGTGAGTCCAAAGGCGTATCAGCTAAGGCAAAAGCGGTATTGAGCCCGAAGACAAGATAGAAGAAAATCCGGCTCGCAAAGAAAAAAAATCCGGCTCGCGAAGATAGCGAGTATGGCCATCCTCTTATGATGCTCTCATCCAGCTAATGAGAACAAGACTCATTAGCTGGCATTTGGTGAGTGAGGTGAGTGTGATGAATCGATGGCGTAGCGTACTGCTGACGGTGGTGTTAGGGCTGTTGACGCTGGTGACTGGGAAATCGGCTACAGCTGAAGGGCTAGAGGGTCAGTTGAACGAACATACGTCTATAGCCACAACAGTAGATGAGTGGCGATCGCACATTGCTCAGGCTGAACTCGCAGAAATTACAAATGTCTCGGTCGAAGAGATGGAAGGTGGATTTACGCTGCGATTGGAGAGCAGCGGTGAGCTGGCGGTTGGTGAAACGTCGGTTGCTGGGAATGCGGCGATCGCAGATATTTCTAGCGCTGTACTCAACCTACCAGAGAGCGAAGACTTTTTTGCCAGCAATCCGGCTGAAGGCATTGCGCTAGTGAGCGTGAGTGCGTTGCCAGATAATCGCGTGCAGATTGCGGTAACAGGTGCAGATGCGCCGCCTGCTGTAGATTTTCAGACAGGAGCTTCTGGCTTAGTTGCGAGCGTTGCCGTCGGAGAAGAGAGTGCGCAAACGACGGACAGTGAAGCCATTCAGCTGACCGTGACAGGCGAGCAAACTGAAGACGATTACTTTGTGCCCAATGCGAGTACAGCGACTCGTACCGATACGCCCATTTTGGAAGTGCCTGCTTCGATTCAGGTAATTTCCGAACAGGTGTTGGATGATCAACAAGCAGTACGGATTGAAGACGCCCTTACCAATGTCAGCGGAGTAGCCTTTGGCGGCACCCGTGGAGGTGTGGATGTCGATTTCACCCTGCGCGGCTTTAACGATGCCCCAATTTTTCGAGACGGTTTTAGGCAGTACGGCTTCTTTAACGACGGTATTCCAGAAATCGCCAACTTAGAACGTATTGAAGTACTGCGTGGACCCGCCTCAATTTTGTATGGCGAAATTGAGCCAGGTGGGGTAATTAACTTGGTGACGAAACAACCGCTGGCAGAGCCTTTTTACGAAGCCCAACTGCAGGCCGGAAATCGAGGCTTAATCAGCCCCAGTATCGATTTCTCCGGTCCGCTGACTGAGGATGGCCGACTTCGCTATCGTCTTAATGCTTTATTTCGCAGGGAAGACTCCTTCAGAAATGTTGATACCGATTTCCAACGCACTTTTATTGCTCCGGTCTTAAATTGGCAAATTAATGATCGCACTGATCTCACTGCGCATTTAGAATATTCCGATTACCGTGCTCCCTCTGATTTGGGGCTACCCGCTGTAGGGGATGAAATTGCCGATGTGCCGCGCGATCGTATTACGGGCGAACCTGATGACTTCGTGAATACCGAGTCGATCAACGTAGGTTACAATTTCGAGCATCGCTTTAGTGATAATTGGCGACTGCGAAACACCTTTCGCTTTATTCAGCAAGATATTGTTAATGTAAGCGCAGCCGCATTATTCTCAGAGGGGCCACTGGTCTTCCGTCTGCTCTCCAAGCGAGAATACAACCCTCAAGATATTGGGCTACAGACAAACGTTGTCGGCGAATTTAGCACCGGATCAGTTGATCACACCTTGCTGTTTGGCGTGGATCTCAATCGCTCTCAAGGCACAGACTTTACCCGGTTTGATTTTAATGATTTACGTCCCATCGATATTTTTAATCCAGTCTATGGAGCCTTTAATGATGTGGACATAAACACCTTGCCCGTCGGTTTTGAGACTGAAGACCAACGGAATAGGCTGGGTATCTATCTTCAGGATCAAATCGATATTCTAGATAATCTGAGCTTGGTCGCAGGTATGCGCTACGACACCGTTGAGCAAACCACAATCGATCGACCTGGAGCATTTGTGACAGAGACCACTGAAACCGTTCGAAATGATGATGCTTGGATACCCAGATTTGGCATTGTTTATCAACCCATTCCCACCGTTTCACTCTACGGTAGTTATTCTCAGTCCTTTGTACCTAATGGTGCCACCGATGCAGGTGGTAACCCGCTTGAACCAGAGCGGGGAGAAGGGTTTGAGGCCGGCGTCAAAGCCGAACTTTTAGAGGATAATCTGTTAGCGACTCTGGCCTATTTCGACATCGCTAAACAGAATGTTGTCACGGCTGACCCCAATAATCCATTCTTGTCTATAGCTACCGGAGAGCAGCGTAGTCGAGGCGTTGAGCTAGATCTCACTGGCAAAATTTTACCCGGATGGAACATCATTGCCTCCTATGCCTATATTGATGCAGAGGTGACGGCAGATAATACGATTCCAGTAGGCAATCGCCTGTTCAATGTTCCTGAACATAGCGCCAATCTATGGACGACTTATAAAATTCAATCAGGAGAGTTAGAAGGACTGGGCTTTGGGCTAGGCTTCAACTTTATGGGAGAACGAACAGGCGATTTGGATAACAGCTTCGATATCGATAGCTATTTCCTCACTAATGCCGGAATTTCCTATCAACGCGACAGCTGGCGAGCTGCCGTCAATGTGCGTAACTTATTTGACGTTAACTATATTTCATCAAATCGAGGCGGTGGAGCCTTTTTCAACGATGTGGGTCAACCTTTAACCGTTGTTGGCTCATTTTCTGTCCAGTTTTAACGGGTAGAGATCTAAGGACCGGGAAAGTGAGATGAAATTGAGTCAAGGATGAGAATTCATGCAGCAATTAAGGGTGATTCAACGGTTTGTAGGTATTGGCATGACGGCGTTGTTAATGGCTGCTTGCCAAAGAACCCCAAACCGGCCTTCAGCCTCTTCACCCACTAATTGCCAAACAGTTGAGCATGTCAGGGGAGAAACCGAGGTGTGCGGGCAACCCGAAAATATCGTGGTGCTCGGCTCTTCTATGCTAGAGTCCTTGTTGGCTTTAGATAGTCAGCCTGTTGCTTATGCTGACTATCTTGCATCAATGAAGGGAGAGTACGATAATCCTAGTCAGCAAATTCCTTATCTTGGAGATCGCATCACAGGGCAACTGGTTAACCTCGGGCTTGTTGATCAACCAGAAATAGAAACAATTGTTCAAGTCCAGCCCGATTTGATTTTGGGAACTGAGTATAACGCTAGCCAGTACGAAACCTTCTCTCAAATTGCCCCAACTTTACTGCTAACCTGGACCGACTCAAAAGCCAATTTGGCTACTATCGCTCAGGTTTTGGGCAAGTCAGAATATGCTGAGGCGCTATTAGCCGAATGGGATCAGCAAATTACAGCAGCCCGTAGTAATTTTGCTCCAGTCGTGGCGTCTCATCCTAAGGTACTGATACTCCGCTCTGACAATCTTCAGGAGATTTACTTTGGCAACCAGCTGTTTGGGACATGTGCCTCTCTGGTCAGAGAGCTAGGATTTGAGCTGGCTTCTTTACCTGGTTTTGATGAATCTAACAGCGAGGCTCCAACCATTGTTTCTGTTGAAACCTTGTCACAGTTTAATGACGCTGATCTAATCCTTATGCTTGGCACTGGTTTTGACCAAGCCGATCAGATCAAGGGGACTGATGACTTTGAAGATTATCAGCTATCACCGTTAAAACAGGCTTGGGCAGATAGTGTGATCGCACAATCTCTGGATGCTAGCAAAGCGGGCAAAGTCTATTTCATACCTTACGTTTCCTGCGCGGGTCTACCTGGTCCTATTGGAACAGAGCTTTATCTAGAAGAACTAAAAGAGCAGCTATTATCTAATAAGCCATAGACCAACTTATAGATAGCGTTGAGAACGGGTTTAATGGTAGCAGGGATGCTGGTTTTGCTAATGTAGGTTGTAGTGCCTACAGACACAGCTTACTCATGAACGGTCGCCGCGCCATGACAGGTAGATACATCAGCCCGCTAACAGACTTTGGCTTCAAGCGTATTTTTGGAACGGAGCCGAACAAAGCGCTGCTAATAGACTTCTTGAACGTTGTGCTGTCCAAAAAGCACAAAATTAGCGATTTAAGCTACCGCAACAGCGAAAACGTCGGCAACAGTGCGCTAGATAGAAAAGCCATTTTTGACCTTTATTGCCAGAGTGAGAGTGGTGAACGTTTCATTGTAGAGATTCAGAAAGCTAAGCAAAACTTCTTCAAAGATAGGAGCGTTTACTATTCGTCTTTCCCAATTCAAGAACAATCAGTGAAGGGAGACTCTTGGAACTATCGTTTAGAGCCAGCTTATACCGTTGGTATCTTAGATTTTGTATTCGACGATCACAAAGACGATGAAACACTACTACATATCGTTGAGCTTAAAGACCAGCAGTGTCGAGTTTTTTATGACAAGCTGAAGTTTATTTATTTAGAGCTACCTAAATTCCAAAAGACTCTAGACGAATTGGAGAGTCATTTTGATAAGTGGCTATATCTATTAAGGCACTTACCCAATTTAGAAATCCGCCTGAGCCTTTGCAGGAAAGTACGTTTATGCAGCTATTTGAGACCGCTGAGATTGCTAACTTTTCACCGGCTGAGCAGGGAGCCTACGAAAACAGCTTGAAATACTACCGTGATTTAAACAATGTTGTAGATACGTCCAGGCAAGAAGGTGAAGATAGCGGTGCGGCTCGCATTGTTGTTCGACAATTAGAGAAACGCTTTGGTCAGCTATTAGATAGCGTGCTAGAAGAAGTGCGATCGCTCGGCATAGAAGCATCAGAAGCTTTGGGCGAGGCGCTGATGGATTTTGAAAGCCTGGGCGATTTGGAGAAGTAGCTTGAACAGTTGGATAATGCAGAGGAATAAGCGCAATCATACTGAGTAGTATGCATAGGAATACTCATATAATTTTCCTACAGTTGGTATATGGTTCCTAAAGTCCGTCCATTTTTAGCTGTAGTAAATTCGGCTACAAATCTCTCATAATGTCCGTCTGACGAAGAAAAAAATCCTGCTCGCAAAGAAAGCAGTTGACCGAACCCGCTATGATTGCTCTGCCTTTGCGTCTACTCCTAAACTGTGCGTACCTTCTTTGTCATCTGGCTCGGTCAGTTTGCCTCCCTCCTCGGCTCCGAAATGACTAGCTTTGCGGTGACTATCTGGGCCTGGGAAATCACCCAGCAGGCGACTCCGCTCTCCCTCATTCTCGTTGTTAGCCAAGTTCCCAGACTTTTAATTTCTCCCTTTGCAGGCGTCTGGGTAGACACCTTTAGCCGCAAACGCCTCATGCTACTCGGCGACTCAGTCGCTGGCGTCTCTACGATTTTGCTGCTCGCGCTACTCTTGTCAAACAATCTACAAATTTGGCATCTATACGCTTTCGGCGCACTAGGAGGCCTGTTTGGCTATATTCACCAGCTCGCTTACAGCGCCTCTCTTTCACTCATCGTCGCCGAAAAACACTACACTCGCGCTTCGGCTTTAGAATCACTGCAAATGTCCGGTAGCTATGTGCTTGCGCCTGCCGCTGCGGGTGCGCTGTATGCATTTGCTGGACTCAGCGGCGTTCTATGCTTCGACTTAGTGACCTTTGGCTGTGCGATCGCCTCTCTCAGCCTTGTCTCTATCCCCTCACCATCCAAAACTGCCGATACTCCACTGACCGCCGAATCTGCCGCGCCAGCATTCTTGGAGAAAATCACCTTCGGATTACGCTACTTAAAAAGCCGTCCTAGCCTGACTATCTTCCTTGGCTTTCTGCTTATTAGCAGCTTTATCGATAGCGCTAGCTTTGCAATTTTGCCAGCCATGGTGCTTGCTCGCAGTAACAACGACTCAACTGTTTGGGGCACGCTACTGGCTTTCTTTGGCACAGGCGGTTTAATCGGTGGCAGCGTACTTGGCATTTGGGGTGGTCCCAAACGACAGATTCACGGCGTTCTGTTGGGCAGCGCATTCTGGAAAGTGGGGTTGATTGTGCTAGCGCTAGCACAGCGAACCACTGTTAAAGTTGGTGCCGCCTTAGGCAGCGGCATTTGTTCTCCTTTTCCGGTGAGCTGTAGCCAAACTATTTGGCGTAAGCAGGTTGATCCGGCATTACAGGGAAGAGTGTTTTCTACGCGGTATTTGCTGACTCAGATAGCGACGCCTGTAGGCGCTGCGATCGCAGGCCCACTCGCCGATCAGGTATTTGAACCCGCGATGCAGCCCGATGCGTGGCTAGCTCAATGGCTAGGTGGTGTGTTTGGAACTGGATTAGGCGCAGGGATGGCGATGCAGCTGGCGTTGTTTTCTTTTTGTGGGATGGCGATCGCACTGGGTGGGTACAGTATTCATCAGCTCAGAGAGATCGAATCAAGGTCATAGGAGAGGACATTGTTGTCATAGGTCTTATGCGGAGCTTCGATCCTTGCTAGGCTAATTAAATGAGAATTGATATCATCTATATAGTATTGATGTCTGCGATTCTGAAGTAAATATGGCAATTAGACTGACAGGCAAAGATTATTGCGATCTAGTAGCGCAGTCTCAGAGAGTTACCCCTGCTTCAGATTTTTGTATTCAGTATCCGACGCCACCACAGCTGGGAACCGGAAATACAGTCAAGGTTAAGCTTCGAGGCGGACTACACATCAATATTATTACTGGGCAGTTGCAGCAGCCTTTAATCATGCATAAACCGCATTTAGAGGCGTTTCCGCTGGTGGCTAAGTTTTATCTGTCAGGCGCTTCTCGGATGAGTGCAAAGAATGTTTCACGCAGCCTTGCGGACTACGAGGAGGTGAGCGGACACAGCTACCTCTATTGGTTGCCTAATATGAATGAGGTGGAGGAATGGCAGCCTCATAAATATACTCAAACGGTGACTATTTCTGCCGATTTAGACTATTTTCAAGCGTTTGAGTCAGCTGATGCGGGGTTGCCGCGATCGCTCCAAACCCTTTTAAGCAAAGGACGATTCCATCAGCCATTAGGAAAGCTGACACTGGCAATGAATCAGGTGCTCAGGCAAATTTTGCACTGTCCTTATCAGGGAATGACACAGCAGCTTTATCTAGAATGCAAAGCGCTAGAGCTGTTGGCACTTCAGTTTGCCTGTCTGGAAGCGGAGACGGCGAAGCCAAGGCGATCGCGTTTGAAAGCGAAAGACCTGGAGCGGGTGGAGTATGCGCGTGAGTTGTTACAGCAGCAGTTGGACAACCCACCTTCGGTTTTGGCGCTATCGCATCGGGTTGGGCTGAGCGATCGTAAGCTAAAGCAAGGCTTCCGAGAGCTATTTGGCACTACGGTATTTGGCTACCTGCGCGATTGTCGGATGGAGCAGGCACGGTCTTTGCTGCGTCATTCTCATACAACCGTAGCCAAGGTCGCGGCTCAAGTGGGCTATCGCAATCCAGAAGCGTTTAGCACCGCGTTTCGGCGTAAGTTTTCGGTAAGTCCCAAGGCGTATCAGCTGGGGCAGCGGTAGCAGGCTTCGGCTGCGCTCAGTCTTCGTTTTTTATAAACGTCTGTTTCGCAAAGAAAAAAGGGGCAATTGACAAAGGTTGCGATCGCACTTCTCCTCTAGGATGCTCATACCGCTTAACAAATAGGAGTGATTGGCATTAGCGGCTAGGGTCCGATAACTTTGGTGTGAGCAGAACAAGTATGAATACGCTATTGAAGCGACTGCGAGAATTGTCTTTGACAACTTGCCTGTGGATAGGGGCCGTCGCCACGCAGCCGTTGGCACTCGCAGAGACCCTGCCTGTCTCGACGCGGATACCAGAAACCACAGGGCAAAACGCTTCGATAGCTGTCGATGTAAATGATGCATCCTTGCTGCTTGCTCAGTCTGAGCCGGTTGAGGTTATCAATGTCGAGATTGAAGAGACGGCGGCTGGATTGGTCTTGCGGTTGGAGACGGCGGGTGAAGTGTCTACGCCAGTGGTGACTGTCAGTGGAAATGCAGCGATCGCCAATATTTCTAATGCCGTATTAAACCTGCCGACGGGCAAAGACTTTTTGGTCAGCACGCCAGCTGAGGGCATTGCGCTCGTGAGCGTGAGTGAATTACCAGGCGATCGCGTCCAGATTGCAGTAACGGGGGCAGATGCGCCGCCTGCTGTTAATTTTCAGACGGCTACCGTCGGGCTAGTTGCCAATGTTGCGGTGGGTGAGGCCAGGGCGCAAACGTCGGATGATGACGCGATTCGGCTAACCGTGACGGGTGATCAAATCGAAGACGACTACTTTGTTCCAAACACGAGCACAGCAACGCGCACAGAAACACCCATTTTGGATGTGCCTGCTTCGATTCAGATTATCCCTAGTCAAGTGATTGAAGATCAGCAGGCTGTCAGCATTGAAGAGGCCGTCAGCAACCTCAGTGGAATTGCCTTTGGGGGTACTCGCAGCGGGCTAGACGTTGACTTTACCAGTCGAGGCTTTAATGAGGTCCCAATTTTGCGAGACGGATTTAGGCAGTTTGGCGCTTTTAACGATGGTATTCCAGAAATTGCTCACCTAGAGCGAATTGAAGTGCTTCGAGGGCCTGCATCAATCTTATATGGAGATATTCAGCCGGGAGGGTTAATTAATTTAGTTTCTAAGCAACCGTTGTCTCAGCCCTTCGCTGAGGTGACGCTTCAGATGGGTAATCGAAATTCTATCAGTCCCCAAGTAGATGTATCCGGGCCAATCACTGAAGACGGACGGGCACGCTATCGTCTCAATGCGCTGTTGCGTAGCGAGGAGAGCTTTCGGGACTTTAACCAAAACATAGAACGTTTTTTTGTTGCGCCGATTGTGACCTGGGCAATCAGCGATCGCACCGACCTAACGTTTCAGTTGGAATACTCTGACTACGAAGCCCCTTCTGATGCAGGGTTGCCAGCCGTAGGAAATGAAGTTGCCGATGTTCCTTTCAGTCGGATTACGGGTGAATCAAATGATTTTGTAGAGAATGAGTTTACGAGTATTGGCTACGATTTAGAGCATCGCTTTAACAATAGCTGGCAATTGCGCAACGCTTTTCGTCTGACTCGACAAGAGATTGTGGACGAATCGGCATTTCCGCTTTTTGTGACTGACTCAATAGTGTCTCGCGGCTTGAGTTCGCGCCAGAGAAACCCTAAGGATTTTGCGCTACAGACCAGTGTTACTGGCGAGCTTAGCACCGGACCGGTTGACCATACCCTGCTTTTCGGTGTTGATCTAAATCGTACCCAAGAGACCGATCTTTTAAGAGTTGACTTGGCGAACCTCAGCCCGTTAGACATCTTTAATCCGGTATATGGCGCGTTTGACGGTGCTAACTCGGCCAATGCGCCCATCGTAAGAGATACTGACATTCAGAGCGATAGGCTTGGCATTTACCTGCAAGACCAAATCGATATTTTTGATAATCTTATTTTACTGGCAGGCATACGCTACGACACCGTCGAGCAAAGTATAGATAACGGCCCGAGTATTACCTCTCCTGCGGGCGATGATTTTGTGCGAAATGACGATGCCTGGACGCCTCGGCTCGGTTTGGTTTACCAACCGATTCCGAGTCTGTCGCTCTACGGCAGCTATTCTCAATCTTTCGTGCCAAGTAGTCCGTCAGTTACCTCCGATATCTCTTTAGAACCAGAGCGAGGAGAAGGCTTCGAAATTGGTGCAAAGGCTGAACTGTTCGACGGTAATTTACTCGCGACGCTGGCTTACTTCGATATTACAAAACAGAATGTTGCGACTACCGACCCTAACGACGCTTTTTCATTTATAGCAACTGGGGAACAGCAGAGCCGAGGCATAGAATTTGACTTAACTGGAGAGATTTTGCCTGGATGGAATGTGATTGCGTCTTATGCATATATTGACGCTGAGGTGACAGAGGATAGTACGATTCCTACTGGCAATCGATTGTTTAATGCACCAGAACATAGCGCTAGCCTATGGACAAGGTATGAGGTTCAGCAGGGCGATTTGCAGGGCTTAGGCATTGGCATAGGGTTCAACTTTGTCGGCGAGAGAGCGGGTGACTTAGCAAATAGTTTTGATGTTGACAGCTATTTCCTAACGAACGCTGGCGTTTCTTATGAGCGCGGTAGCTGGCGAGCAGCCGTGAATGTTCGCAACTTATTTGATGTTGACTATATTGAAAGTACTCGCAATTCCAGGGCCTTTTACAATCAACCTGGCGATCCGTTTACGATTATTGGGTCAGTTTCTGTGCAATTTTAGTCTGTACAATTTTAGTCTGCGTTTTGAGAGATAGTATTTTATGGCTAGAGATAAGGCGGTGGCTGTAAAACTATCGAGAGCGGTCAGTGTTTTGTTATGTACTGCATTGTTAGGTTGCGCGATCGCAGCTTGTAAAGAAAGCACCGACCACGCAGCGGTCAAGCCTACTGACGTCTCTTCTGCGAGTTCAACGAACTGTCGTACTATCGAGCACAGTTTTGGAGAAACAGAAGTGTGCGATCGCCCGCAGCGAATTGTAGTCCTTGGAAACGATATTTTGGAATACCTATTGGCGCTCGATGTTCAGCCGGTTGCCTATGCTGACTATGTCTCACTTCAGCAAGAAGATTTTACTCAGCCAGAGAAACAAATCCCCTATTTAGGAAATTATGTTACCCATCCCTTGATCAACGCTGGCACGGTATTTAATCCCGCTGTTGAACGTATTGTACAAGCCGAGCCTGACTTAATCATGGGTAGCCAAAGTCAGGTAGATGCTGGCCAATATGAGGTCTTGTCTCAAATTGCGCCGACACTGTTGTTCAATTACGCGGAGACAGAAGACAATTTGAAGAAGGTTGCCAAAGCAGTCAATCGGCTTGAACAGGCTGAACAAACCCTCATGCAAACGCAACAGCAAATTGCAGATGCCAAAGCAGCGTTTGCCTCTTTAGTCGAAACTGATCCACGAGTGCTGCTATTGGTGTCGTCGCAGCTACAGGAGATTGGCCTGGCAAACTCTACTGGGTTATGCAGTTCTCTGGTTGAGTCGCTAGGTTTTGAGCTAGTCTCTCCACCTGAACTAGAGGATAACGCTGGCGCACAAGTGCCGATCTCTATCGAAACGTTGCCTCAGATGAACGATGCGAACTTGGTTATTTTACTGGGTAGCAATCTGAATGATATACAGCAGTTTCAGGATACAGAGAGTTTTGAGACCTCTCAATTATCAAGCTTGAAACAGGCCTGGGAAGAGAATGCGATCGCTCAATCCTTAACTGCTAGTAAAGCTGGGAAGGTCTACTTCATTCCCATGTATCTGTGCCGTGGCCTCCCCGGCCCCATCGGCACAGAATTGTATCTAGAAGCGCTACAAAAACAGCTGCTCTCGAACCAGTCATCAGCAAGACCATAGAAGATTCGCCTGAGCCATTGCAGGAGGGTACGTTTATGCAGCTATTGAGGTAGATGGGGCTACTCAATCAGCAAACACCGCTCGAATAACACGCATGATATGCTACTTGATAATGAATATCATTAAAGTTGCTATCTCATGACGCTATCGCTTTCTGTACCAGAGTTTTTGAGCCAGCATCCCGATGTTGCTGTGCGAACGGAAGCGATGCGATCGCCCTGGGAAATTCCGCTGCAAGACCCCAGTGGGCGCAGTCATGGCTATCGTCAAGAAGTGAACTTACGGCCAGGACTCAGTCTGTTGATTGATGACTATACGCTTGCCGAAGATCTGGTTGTAGACATTGGACCCGATGAGGCATGTGAGCCTTGTTTAGATCTGGAGCTAAGCTTTATGCTCTCTGGGAACAATCGATTGGAAGGTGTGCGATCGCGTCATAATTTTTTGATGGCGAGCTGGGAAGATACTAGCGGCGGACAGTTTCATTGGCGAGGTGGAGAGCGGGTTTTAAAGTTTGATATTCACATAGAGCCTGAACTATTTGAATCTTTACTGGGTGAGCAGTTTGCCAGTTTGCCCGGCAATTTTAGTCAGATTGCTCGCAGCGATCGCCCAACCTCTCAAGGCTTTTGGCAGGTGACTTCTACAACGGGAGCGATGCGCTCAGCCATTCAACAGCTTTTGAACTGTCCGTATGAAGGCCCTACTCGCTGGCTGTACTATGAGGGAAAGGTGCTAGAGCTGATTGCCCTGCGGTTAGCACAGTCTAGTGAGTACACACCCAAAAAACAGTTAACGCTACAGCCAGATGATGTTGAGCGGATTTACTATGCCTGCGATATTTTGCGTCAGCGACTGGCTAACCCGCCTTCCTTGATAGAGTTAGCTAGGCTAGTCGGTTTGAATGATTGCAAGCTAAAGAAAGGGTTCCGGCAAATCTTTGGGACGACCGTGTTTGGTTGCTTGAGCCAGCAGCGAATGCAAAAGGCTTGTGAGCTTTTGGAGCAACAGCAATCTGTATCTGCAGTAGCGATCGCAGTAGGCTACGCTAGCCCAACCACGTTCAGCGGCGCATTCAAAAAAGAGATAGGGGTATCGCCCAAACGCTATCAGCTAGGAAAATACAGCAGATAGCTTAGGAAGAAAGCAATATGGCAAGAGACCTAGCTGCTTAAAATCTCCGTCTACAAGAGAAAAAACTCCATTTGCAAGAGAAAACGTTTCCTGAGGCGTCGTAATCTAGCGAGCATCTAGTTAGGAATTTTTCTTATCTATCGCATAAAGGCGCTGCGGATAAGCCTGTGCCAACGGCTACGTGTGTGGAGATTATGATTGCAAAGATTTTAAGTTTTGGGCTATTGGCAGTCGGCTGGCTAGCCGTCGGGATTCCAGTTGTCGCCAGTCCTTTAAAGGTTGTTGAGGCCAATGGAGAAGAGCAGACATCATCTATTGTTGCCGAGCCGCTAACCTTAGACGACTGGGTAGCGCAGGCTGAAACCACAGAGACTGCTGAGATTTCAGCGGTGCAAATAAGTCCGGCAGCTGAAGGCATCACGATTTCACTGACATCTGATCAGCCTTTATCTGTAGGGGCTTCTCAAGTTAGTGGAAATGCCCTAATTTTTGACATTACAAACGCTGCCTTGAATTTGGCCGACGAATCAACAGCTGAACAGTTTGGCCCAACAGAGGGAATTGCGCTGGTGCAGGTTTCGGCGATAGAGAGCGATAGAGTACGGGTTGTCATTACCGGAGTTGACGCCGTGCCTACAGCGCAAATTGGTGAAGCTGCTGGAAACTTAGTGCTGAGTGTTGTACCCGGTATAGCGTCAGTCGGTGAGGCCAGTAGCGAAGATGAGGCCATTCGGTTGACGGTTACGGCTGCAACCCGAACAGAGCTTTCGCCTTTGGATGTGCCGCAATCGATTCAGGTGATTCCTCGTGAAACCATTGAGGAGCGCGGCGTCAATAGCATTGTAGAAGCGCTCAGAACCTCTCCGGGTGTAATCTCTTCATTTAACAATTCACTGTTTAACGATGTGATTATTCGCGGCTTCCAAGCCGATTTTCGGCGGAATGGTTTGACCAGTAATGTGTTGGGTGCCACCAGTATACAAACCGCTAATATTGAGAGTCTTGAAATACTGAGAGGTCCAGCCTCTGTGCTCTATGGTCAAGGGTCCTTTGGTGGTACCGTCAATGCTATTACCAAAAAGCCGACTGACGAGCCTTTCTACAGCGTTGATGCCGCTGTGGGTAGTTTCGATCTGTATCGTGCAGCGCTGGATTTATCAGGCCCTATCAATCAGGATGAAACCGTAAAATATCGCTTGAACTTGGCCGCAGAAAACGAAGGTAGTTTTATTGACGATGTGAGCCGTCAGCGCTATTTGGTGGCCCCGGTGATATCGTGGGCACCAAATGAAAACACTGATGTCAACTTTGAGGTTGAATACACCAGCCTGAGCGCAGATAACGACTTTGGATTACCTGCTAGAGGTACTGTCCTGCCTAATATCAACGGAGAACTTGATCGAGGTCGCAACATTGGAGATGCGGATGTGGATAATCGGGCGATCGATACGATTACGATTGGCTACGATTTAGAGCATCGCTTCGACGAAGATTGGAGAATTCATAACGCCTTACAGTACGCTCGACGCTCGGCTCCAGAGTTTTCTATCTTTGAATTTGGGCTACAAGAGGATGAGCGCACCCTAGAAAGAGGATTCGCAGATGTTCCTGAGTTCGAGAGCCGTAGCTATCTCTTTGAAACATACGCAGTTGGTAATTTTGAGACGGGAAGTATCGAGCACGAACTGTTAGCAGGCATAGAACTTTCTGAAAGAAATGACTCTGATGAAATTGAGGTCGGTGATGTCAATTCTATTGATCTATTTGCACCAGAAAACGATAGTCTTGTTCTTCAACCGGCTACAGAATTCTTTAGCAGCTCAACGGACACTAGCATTCTGGGCATTTATCTGCAGGATAGAATCAGCTTCACAGATAATTTGACGCTACTGCTGGGCGGTCGATTCGATATTATTGACACTGACTTTACGGATTTGGTCGCTAACACAGAAGAGTCTAGCCGAGAAGAAGAATTTAGTCCTCGGGTTGGCCTAGTGTATCAGCCGATTCCTGAACTAGCGCTATATACAAACTATAGTCGCTCATTCATCCCGAACTCTTTTGGCTTTAGCAGTGAAGGAGATCGCTTCGCGCCGCAAAGAGGAACCCAGTTTGAGATAGGTGCCAAAACAAATATTAACGATAACTTATCGTTGACGCTGGCATACTTTGATTTGTCTATCACCAATGTTCCAACGACAGATCCTGAAGATGTTTTCTTTCAGGTTGTCACAGGCGAACAGCGGAGTCGGGGCGTGGAGCTGGTGGCTTCAGGAGAGATTTTACCAGGATGGAACATTACAGGTGGCTACACTTACAATGATGCCACTGTGACCGAAGACAATGATATTCCGATCGGCAATCTTGTCCCGAATAATCCTGAGCATGCTGCGAGCCTGTTTACAACCTATGAAATTCAGCAAGGAAGCTTGCAAGGCTTGGGTTTGGGTTTAGGACTCTTTTATGTAGGCGATCGCCAGGGCGATTTTGCCAACAGCTTTGAGGTTCCTAGCTATGTTCGTACCGACGCTTCGGTGTTCTACAAGCGCGATCGCTTCCGCACCGCAATCAATTTTGAAAATCTGTTCGACACTGATTACTTTGAAAACGTTGAAAGTGATTTGCGAGTCAGACCAGGGGCTCCGTTCTCTGTGAGGGCTTCCGTATCTTGGGACTTCTAGAACAACAGCTAAAGATTAACCATCCTTTATGTTGCCGAGCACTATGCTACAGCAAGTCCAAACGATTCAACGCCAACTTTGTTTCTTAGTGTTAGGACTGCTAAGCGCAGGTCTTATCGCCGCCTGTCAAGGTGGCTCAACTAGCCAAAGCGTCCAATCTCAGCCCTTGTCTGACTGCCATCTAAGCGAACATGCTTTGGGTCAGGTGTGTGTTCCCGCAAACCCTCAAGCAGTCATTAGTTTAGAAGAAACAACATTTGCAGATGCGATCGCGCTAGGCATTACCCCTATCGGCACAGCCACCTACGAAGACGTATCAATAGACTACCTTAGCAGCTACAGCTCTCAGACTAAGCTAGTTGGTCGCAGCGAAGAGCCTAATTTAGAAGAGATTCTTTCACTCAAACCCGATTTAATTGTTGGCTTAGAATATGCTGGAGAATTTACCTTCGAACCACTCTCACAAATTGCACCCACCGCGCTAGGCGAATGGAAAGGCTACTCTTCATGGCGCGAGCATTTCGATTTTGTGGCTCGTATATTAGGGAAAGAAAATGCCGCTGAGGAGGTTTGGGCAGATTACTCGCAGCGTATTTCTGAACTCAAAGCAGCGTTAGACAATCAGCTAACAAACAAAAAGGTAACTTCTCTCTATTCATACGCCGGTGGAATGACGATAGATGCTGAGAATTCATTTATCGGCAGCATCCTTTCCGACCTTGGTATTCGTCAGCCTGACTATCCGGCTACAGAAGACGGCACAATTGCGCTGTCTGAAGAGCTACTGCCTACTATTGATGCTGATATTTTGTTTTTCAGCATTTACGATGAAGCGTCTAAACAAACGCTTGCTAACTGGGAGAAGAAACCGCTCTGGCAACAGCTTAAGGCGGTTCAATCAAACCAAGTGTACGTTGTTGATGCAGACATTTGGCGAGCTGGAAATCCCATTGCGGCTAATTTAATAATCGACGATCTCTTTAAACACTTAATAGATAAATAGCATCCGTTTATGCGTACTTTCACTTTAATCTGGTTTGGGCAGCTTACTTCGTCTGTTGGTACCCAAATGAGTGAGTTCGCACTAGTGCTGTGGGCCTGGGAAGTAACGAATTCTGCCACAGCTTTGGCTCTCGTAGGTTTCTTTTATGGGTTGCCCCAAATTCCCATATCGTTATTTGCTGGGCTGTGGGTAGATCGCTTTAATCGTAAGCGGTTGATGTTTTTGGGAGATGCGACCGCATCTCTCTGCACCCTAGCCATCGGCGCACTCTACTTTACCGACAGTCTCTTAATTTGGCACATTTACCTCGCAGCTGCCATCAACGGCGGCTTCGGCCAGATTCAGAGCCTCGCTTACCAAACCTCTGTCTCTCTTATCGTCTCGCCTGCGCAATACACCCGCGCCAACAGCATGAATTCAGCCGTCCACTACGGCTCATCCATCGTCGCGCCTGCCTTCGCCGGTTTTCTCTATCCGCTGATTCAGCTGCCCGGCATTTTACTGATCGATTTAGCAACGTTTGGTATCGCCATTATCACGCTTCTGTTTGTTTATATTCCGCAACCGCTACCTAGCGAAAAATCTGGCTCCATTATCCACCAGCTCACTTTTGGTCTGCGTCACGTATGGACTCGCAGCGAGTTAAGAACGCTCATCGTCATCACCGCATTGTTCTGGTTCTTTCACGACCTGGGCGAAGCCATCTACGATCCGATGATTTTAGCCCGGACAAATGGCGATGCTAGAGTCCTAGCAAGTACTGCAACCGCAGCAGGCATTGGCGGTGTTACGGGCGCGATTATCCTCAGCGCTTGGGGTGGGCCAAAGCAGCGTACTCAAGGACTGTTTATTGGGTTTATTGGTGCAGGGCTCAGTAAACTTGTGTTTGGGTTGGGGCGATCGCCTCTTATCTGGCTACCAGCTCAATTCTGTTCGTCCTTCAACTTCCCACTGCTGGGCAGTTCCGAAACCGCGCTCTGGATGGAATCTACAACACCAGAAATTCAAGGCCGCGTGTTTGCCGCCAATGATCTGATCATCCAAATCGTGAGCGCCCTGGCAGCTTTACTTGCAGGCCCACTGGCCGATCGAGTCTTAGAACCGATGATGACATCACCCGCGCAGCCGCTGGGCTATATTTTTGGTATGGGTGCGGGTGCGGGCAGTTCGGTACTGTATGTAGGTTGTGCGATCGCCATGCTAGCGACAGGACTCGTAAGCCGCTCACTGTACAACAAAGCGTAACCAGCTTGATGCGCGTCTACTCTTTACACCTCGCTACAAGGCATTCTTTGGTTTTGCCGCTTTGCGAACCGCATCTAAATCCACCTGTAGCTGCTCAGCAATTTTCTCTACACTCAGTCCGGCTGTCAGCAAAAACAATCCTCCTTTCTTTAAATTCGGCAGAAGCTTCCCACTGACCAGTAGCACTTATCATTTATGGTTTGAATTGAGTAAGACAGAAAACAGACTTGAAAATAACCAGTCGGATGATGCAAGTTGAAACTTTAAAGAGCCAGACTAAGACTCTGTTCGATAGAGGCTCCTGCAATGAAATTCAAAATGCTGTCTTTGCTAGCCTGGCTTGTTAGTATAACGCTAGCAATCAGTATAGTTGACGCAAACGCGCAGATGAATCAGTCTGAGCGGGCTACGGAATCTGCCGATGAAATGGAACTCTTGAGATCGCTAGCTGAGCGTTTTATTGGCGTGAGTTCTATACCTGATTCTGAGCTAGTCGTTGGCAAACTTCCTGACACGCTCCCCATAGAACCGTTGCCCATGCCTGAAGGGTCTCAGTTGCTTGGCAGCGTCATTCGACACAATGATTTTGTTGAAGTTTATATTGACTCGGAGCAGACCGCAGATGAGGTCAAGGCTTTCTATGAGGACCAGCTACTCGGTGCTGGTTGGAAAGCTGGTGTGTCTCCTGTTAGCGTATGGGGAATCTCGACTGCCACTGCGACTGCTGAAACGCCCGAGATGGACTTGCCACCAATTTTTTGCTCTACAACTGAAGATTTGATGGTACAACTCACTGCCTGGGAAGTAGAGCTGACCGGGCTTACTGACGTTAGACTCAGCATCCTTCCCGATCAAAGCGCTATGAGCAGCTCAGCTTGCGACAATTCGGTAGAACTGCCCTCTTTACCTACTCTACAGCTCCCTACTGGTACGGATATCTCGACATCTCACTCTGGCTATAGAGGTGACTTTATTTATACCGATGTTGTCGTTAGCAGTCAAATGACGAGCGCAGCATTGTTATCGCATCTGAGCGAACAATTTGAACAAGCTGGTTGGAGGCTAGTAGATCAGACGAATGACGATGTTCTGTCGTGGTCAAGTTGGGCGGTTGAGAACGAGCAAGGAGAAGCATGGCGTGGCGCACTTAATGTTGTTCAGCTGCGCGGCGTTACTGACGAGTACTTGATCAGAGCGCAGGCTAAGAAAGAGTGAATTATCTGATGGTAATAAATTCACTGCTTTGGTAATCGCTTTGATACGGTTAAATAAAATGACCAGTCGGTCGATTTCTTGAGCGAGCCACATTCGCTAACGTAGAAGACTAAGTGGCTGATATGAAGAGCGAACAGTCTTCTTATAGCCTTCGCCACTTAGCTCAGCACATCTCCAATAGGTAATACCTTTGCTGCACTGAAACCTTTGCTGCACATAGAGCTAAGTGGTCAGCAGTCGCCGGATGTATTCGGCGACTGCCATACGTGAATTGAGCGGAGTAAATCGGGTAGAGGCTGTCTAAGATGAAGAGACAAATTGTCTTGAAAGTCATCGGCTATGCACTTGTTGGCTTGTGGCTGTCGATAGGATTGTTTAGCGGTATCGCTCAGAGCCAAACCCAGCAACAAACTACGACTACACCTAGTTTTACCGTTACTTACACCACAGCGGAAACTGGGCGAGGGCAAGAAATACAGGGATTAATGCAGCGAACCCAGTCGATGGAACGGCTATTATCAGGGGTCAACCAAATTTTATTTTTGCCAGAGCCCTTGACTGTGAATCAGCAGGAATGCGGTATGGTCAATGCCTACTATTCTCCTGTCGATCGGCAAATTGTGATGTGCTACGAGCTAGTAGACTACTTCTTAAACTTGTACGCTTCTCAGAATGACCCCAGTGCACCCCCCGCAGAAGTCTCGACAGCCGGGGCACTGGCGTTTGTGCTGTGGCATGAGATAGGCCACGCGCTGGTAGATATTCTCGATGTGCCAGTGCTAGGGAGAGAAGAGGATGCTGCCGATCAGTTCTCGACAGTTCTTTTAGCTCGAACTGATGTTGGCCATGCTGCGGCTCAGGCCGCCGCAATCTGGTTTTACGTAGGCTCTGGGCAACAAGACTATACTAATATTCCTTACTGGGATGAGCATTCTCTGGATCTGCAAAGGTTTTATAGCATTGTTTGTTTACTCTACGGCAGCTCACCCAACAACTATGCAGGTTTGATGCAAGAACTCAACATTCCTGAACGCAGGCAGGCCATGTGTGAGACGGAATATGCGGAAACTTGGGAGAACTGGAAAGAGATTATTGGCCCCTATGTGAGAGTCCCTTCTTAAGAAATATCGCCGGAAATATCGCCGATTTGTTTAACGAGTATAGTGAATAAACTCGCTGCGATAGGCTCGCGCTATACTTTCTAGCTTCTGTCGCAAGGTTTCTGCCCATTGAGGCTCTTCGAGAGATGGTCCATCAAGGGAGGGGGTAGGTTTTAGGGCGCGCAGTATTTTTGCAAAAGACAACACGTGATGCAACATCAAAAACAATGGTAACTGCGCTATTTCTGCTGCGCTGATATCTCGCTCTGCCCGATACCCTTCCATAAAAACCCGGAAAGGTTGACTGTTGGTATCTACCCTTCTGAAATTATCATCAAACAAATCGCGCAGGGCAAATGCAATATCTGCTGAAAACCAGTACCATGCGCTGTCATCAAAATCAATCGAGGTAATGCCTTGTGGTGTCCACAGCAGATTGTCTAATTCAAAATCAAAGTGAATTAGGCCGAAGGTGTCTGGGGTCTGCGGTAGTGCATTGAGCTGGGTGCGAACGTTTGTAATGACTCGATGAGCGGCGAGTTCGCTCGCTGGAATATTTTGCGTGCACTCAGTCAGATGTTGCTGCCAAGTAGGTCTGCCTACTCCGGTATACGACTGCGCGGCAGCATGAAGTTTCCCGAGTGATTTACCCCAGATTGCAAACATATCTAGAGTGAGATCGTCAATATTTAGTTGTTGACCAACAATTTTTTTCAAAAACAACACTGTGGAAAATTCCTAAGGGCGTCTCCATACTTTCTACATAGCGACCTGCGATTGACCGTACCGGGCGAGCAATATAAATACCGGCTGACACAAGATGCTGTAAATAGGTCATCTCGGCGCGGATCTCTTCAGCGCTTCTTTCACTTTCGTGGTTGAAACGTAGAACGTAGGAATGATGAGCTTTGGTAAAGGTGAATACTACGTTTGCACTCGCACGGAAAAATTTGACAGCCTCAGGAGTCGTTAGCCAGGCGGTGAGAAGCCGATTAGCGAGCTCACTTTCTCCAGACTCTGAGATTGTTTCCATAACGTCTTTCATCAGGCTGAGTTTCATCATGCCATTAGCTCTGCCCTTGTTTTCAACGCTTCGTTAAAGAGAGAAAATTCCTTTTCTAGAACCGTACGGCTCATTTGTAAAACGTCAGCAGCCATCTCACCGCTAAAGCTCTCGCTGTTTACCAGCCGGGTTTGGTTAAGCTCGTGATTATACAGTTCAAAGCGATGTAAGCCCTCAAAAACACCTGGCTCTCCACCCTGCCATTCCAACACTGTGGGCGCGATCGCTCGTAGTACCTCAGCTTCAAAAACGCGCTCATTTGAGGTGCCAAGCGCCACCCGCAGTTTTAGCTGCGCGCCAGCCGTCAGCTGTTCAGGCGATTCCTCAATCAACCAACAAGGGTTCCAGTCTTTATAAGCTGCTGCATGGGTAAGGGCCTCCCAGACAAGACTAGGAGGGGCACAGATATCGATCTTCTGTGCAACCACCAGTGAGTTTTCCATAGCACTCTTCGAAATCACCAGTGGCCATTATTGAGGATTAAAATAGACTCAACATCGACCAATCAGACAGATTTATACGCAATTTCTACACGCTACCACCTGCCCAGTCGGACAAGTTTACGTGACCGAGTAGCCGATGTAAAAAGCTGTATTCCCCTGCCATCATTTCAAGGCATTGCTCTGAACAAGGTGCTGCTCTGCGAGTAACCTCTTAGAGAGTTTACTTTGAGGCTTCGTTTCAATTCGCTTTCAAGGAATTTTCTCATGCTAAAAAGACAATTTGGAAAGATCACCCTTGCAACTTTGTGTTTGGGATTTTGTGTTGGTGCGGCAGCGGCTAACGCTGCGCCGGCTCCTCTTTTTGACACGGTGATTGACGATATTCATCAAGAACTGCCCGAAGGCTGGCAATTTCGCCTACCTGAAACAATTCCGGCTGAGAGCAAACTCTACCCTTTTATCAGTGAATCGAGCGAGACAAAGTTTATCGTTAGCTTGGGCATAACGCCTGATTGCGCTGAATCGAATTGTACGATTGGGATGATTGGCGCAACAGATTCAGCAGCAGAGCTGAATAGTTGGCCGCCGGAAGGCAACGACGTTAGCACCTTTGTGCTAGGTAATGACATCCAGGGCTACCACTTAATCCGAGGAGAGGGTGAGAGCGCTAACCGCTTGGTAATGTGGCAACAGGATGATTTGACCTATGCGATCGCTACACTAGCAGAAGCAGTGACCCAAGACCAACTCGTTGAAGTTGCCCGCTCAACAGCATTTGAAACGCCTATTAGCCGTTAAACAGACCTTCACTTGCCCACGATTCTCCCAAAATAATGGCCGGTCGGACGATGTGAACACTCTCTTAAAGCGCCAAGCTTAGGTACCCTACCGGAATTTAGGTAATTAGCCAGTGCTAAGGGGTATCCCAGCAAAATCGCTCCAAATTCAAGATTCATAGTCAAGATCCGTAGTCAAGATCCATAGTCAAGAGGTGTGTATGAGAACCCGGTTGGCCTGTCTCCTAACCGCTATAGCGAGTGTGTCACTATCTAGTAATGTCGCCGGTCTCTCATGGCGAGAGGTCGCGATCGCACAAACTGTAAGCCCCCCACTTCCGGAGCAAGCCATAACAACCCAACCAAGCTTTAGCGTTACCTATACGCCAGCAGAAACCCAACGTGGCCAAGAAGTACAGGATTTTCTACAGCAGGCCCGAGTATTTGAGCAATTGCTGTTGAGGCTCAACGATGTTTATGCTTTACCGGAGCCCATTACGCTAAACCAAGCAGAATGTGGCATGGTCAATGCTTTTTATTCTCCTAATGACCGTCAAATTACGATGTGCTACGAGCTAACAGATTACTTTTTTGAACTATTTGCTGCGCAAAGACAACCCGGTGACCCACCGATAGAACTGCCTACTATCAGTACATTGGCCTTTGTCATGCTGCACGAACTGGGTCATGCCTTTATCGATATTCTCGACGTTCCGGTTCTCGGCAGAGAAGAAGATGCCGTCGATCAATTTTCAGCCGTCCTGTTGGCACAGACGGGGGGAGGCCGTGCCACGGCTGAAGCCGCGGCGACCTGGTTTTATCTTTCATCCCAACAGCAAAATCCTGCCAATATTCCGTACTGGGGCGAACACTCTCTCGACCTACAAAGGTTTCATAGCATTGTTTGTATGCTTTACGGCAGCTCGCCTGAAGAATACGCAGGTTTGATGCAAGGGCTCAACATTCCAGAACGCAGGCAGGCAATGTGCCAACAGGAATACGCCAATGCGCTGGAGAATTGGGACGAAATCCTTGAACCGATACGAATAGCGCCCTAAATAGCTGCCAAACTGAATCAGTTGAGCCTGCCCATATATTCCCTTAGCTATCATTGCTACGGGAGTGATGGGTAGGACATATGGCGGTGTTTCAGGGCATGCGGGCTCGGCTGTGGCGAGCTATTTTTCCAGCTGTTTCAGCCGATTATTGTGCCTGGCGAAAGTCTTTTTTGCGGAGCCGTTTGAAGCTGACTTTTGGGCTTGCGATCGCCTGCTGCCTTACCTTCATGGCTTTGAATTCTTACGCGTACTTTATCGATCCCCAAGCATACTCGGCTAATCGAGTCGCGACTCATGGTGCATTTTTGACGATGTATGTCGCAACGCTTGCCTGCTTGTCAATTTGCTTAATAATCTTTCGGCTACCGGTCGGTCACAGACATCCAGAATGGATTTTTGTCGCTATCTCCTGGTCGAATACGTTGACTTATCAAATATTCGCAACCTGCCATGGCATTGCCGATCCTAGAATTGAAACCTGGAGTCTTTTGTTTCCGACTCAAGCGGCACTGGTGCCTGTGTGCCTGCCTTTACACTTAATTTCACAGCTAGGGTTAGCGAGTTACTTTTTTGTTGTAAACACGCTGCTAGGCTTTACGATTCATCACCAGCCTGTCTATTCTCATTTAACGCTATGGATATGGTTTTTCTGGCTTTGTTTAATTTGTGATATCGCTGTCTATCTCTACGAAAAGCTACAGCGCTCTGAGTTTGAATCAAAACGGACGCTACGGTTGTTTGTTCATGCGGTCTCTCATGATTTGCGATCGCCTGTCACCAGTACAGCCATTGTCCTTAACAATTTGCTAAAGCAAGCAGCCGACCACAAAATTGAGGTAAAAGACTCGATCATTCAGCGCCTGTTACAAGGAAATAAGCGGCAGCTCGCCCTAATTGATTCGCTGAGGATAGCCCATCAAACCGAACGGCAAGAGATTGTACTGCGGCGGCAGAGTCTGCAACTTAGCACTGTCATTGACACTGTTCTCGCTGACTTAGCAGACGTCATCAAAAATGCTAGAACCCATGTGAAAAACTGTGTAGACTCAGAGTTACCTCTGATAGAAGTAGATGCAACACAGCTCTGGCGAGTATATAGCAATCTTATCAACAATGCTATTCGTCATAACGCACCCAGTCTTCAGCTCACGTTAGACGCCAAAATCCTCAAGACTAGAAACGTCTTGTATTGTACGGTAAAAGATAATGGCGTCGGCATTTTACCCGAACAGTGCCCAACCCTATTCAAACTTTACACCCGTGGTCATCAGGCCAGATGTCAGCCAGGGTTAGGGCTAGGGCTGTATCTTTGCCAACAAATTATCACGGCGCACGGCGGCGAGATTGGTGTTATGAGCACGCCACACTCAATGACAACTTTTTGGTTTACACTCCCTCTCGTTTGAGGTGTCTCAATTTCAAAGTGTCTCAATCACAATTTCCACGCACCTGTAAAGTGTCATCCAAGCTTTGGCATTGCTATGCGAGAACGCATGGCTGGCTACACCAACCCCGCTCGCAGCGCGGCCACAGCTGCCTGCACGCGGTCATCGACAGATAGTTTGTTCATAATACTGCGCAGATGAGTTTTGACCGTGCTAATGCTCAAAAAAAGTTCAGAAGCAATTTCAGGGTTGCTTTTACCTTCCACAATTAGCGCCAGTACATCTCGCTCGCGTTTCGATAAATTTACAGCCGGTACTTTTGTTTGCTTGCACTGCAAATGGCCAATCACGCGGCGAGCGATTTGCGGATCTAGATAAGCCGCTCCAGTATGCGCACAGTTAATTGCCACCTCTAGCTGCTCCAGGCTAGTGCCTTTGACGCAGTAGGCATCGGCTCCACTCGCCAAGGCCGCCACCATTTCGTAGTCTGCGGTATGAGAGGTCAGCATCACCACTCGCACATCAGGCTGCTTTCGCTTAATCTGCTGAGTCGCGGCAATGCCATCTAGCTGAGGCAGACCGATATCCATAACCACTAAGTCAGGCTTGAGGTCGAGCGCTAGCGCAATGCCTGAATAGCCATCATCGGCCACGCCAATGACATAAAAACTGTCGTAGTTCTCTAAAAACTGTTCTAATCCCAGCTGCATCACTGGGTCGTCCTCTACAATCACAATTCTCAAAGGAGCCTGCAGCCTTACGCTAGAACTAGAAGATGCAGCTTCACTCAGCATTGTCTCTCCTCACTTAAAACACATCCTAAAATTATCTTGAGAAAGTTGTCTCTAGAAAAATTGTCTCTAGAAAAGTTGTCTCTAGCACTGACCAATGGGCCGAGGCCAGCATACTTGAGCTTGCTCAATAATAAGAAGTGCTTTGAATTTAGAAAGCAGGTGTATTAATCCCTGTGACAACTCTTAACAAACTATAGTCAACGCTCTAAAACGCTGACGATACAGACGGTTAAGACTTTTCAACGAGTGCAGAATCGTGGGACCAAGTGAGTCCAAGCTCAGGTTGCATCGCCTTGAGCGGACAGTTAAAGTTGAGAATACACAGCTGTACTAGCTTCTTGTATGGCAGCTGGCTCCTATTTGAACTTGGTCATCGACAACCCGAGCTGGATATATCGGAATAGTAACCGTCGCATCATCCAGACAGAGGCCTGTTTTTAACTCGAAGTTTAGCTTATAAATGGGTGATGCAACTTTCAACACACCTTGACGATCGCCTACGATGCCTCGCGACATCACAAATGTTTTGCTAAACGGGTCAAAGTTTCCTGTGGCATAGACTTCGTCGGTTTGACCGATTCGAAATATAGCGACCTGTTCTGTGCCGACTTGGGCATTCACACCTGTATTGGGCGCGATCGCATCCAAAGCACAAATCGTCACCCAAGCTGTCGAATCAGCAGTCGTCGTTGAGACTTCTCTTATCATTGAACTTTCCATCACTTTCTACAAAGGCTAAAACAACAAATTCAGAACAACAAAGCTAGAACAACATTCTCTAAAGCGAGAGTAACGGGCTGCCAGCAATCTAATGAGCAGGCGTCACCAGCGCATCTTTACTTTGGTTCAAGACCACCCGTTCCGCCTCAGTAGCGGGGCGCTTTTGCCCCCGTTCTTGTACATAGGCCAGCGATGGATCGACAGCATCTGTGTTAACAAAGTGACGGAACCGCTGCATTTTCTCTGCACTCTCGACGGTTGCTTTCCACTCACACTGGTAGGTATTTACGTGATACTGCATCTGTGCTTCTAACTCGTCGGCAATGCCTAAAGCATCCTCAATAATCACCTGCTTCAGGTACTCTAAACCGCCTTCTAATTTGTTGAACCAGGTAGAGGTTCGCTCTAGCTTGTCAGCGGTGCGAATGTAAAACACCAGAAACCGATCAATGTATTTAATCAGAGTCTCTTTATCTAGATCGGTGGCTAATAGAATTGCATGCTGCGGCTTCATGCCTCCGTTGCCACACACATACAAATTCCAGCCATTCTCTGTAGCGATAATGCCAAAGTCTTTGCCCTGCGCTTCGGCGCATTCGCGCGTGCAGCCTGACACTGCCGACTTGAGCTTATGGGGCGATCGCAATCCTCTATAGCGCAGCTCTAGCTCAATAGCCAAGCTGGTAGAATCTTGCACGCCAAACCGGCACCAGGTACTGCCGACGCAAGACTTTACTGTCCGCAACGCTTTACCATACGCATGGCCCGACTCGAACCCAGTCTCTACTAACCGCTGCCAGATCAGCGGTAGCTGCTCTACCCGTGCACCCAAAAGATCGACTCGTTGAGCACCCGTAATTTTAGTGTACAGGTCAAACTCTTGCGCCACCTGCCCTAGCGCAATTAGCTTCTCGGGCGTAATCTCTCCCCCTGGAATTCTAGGAATAACAGAATAAGTGCCGTCTTTTTGAATATTGGCCAAGAAGGCATCGTTGGTATCTTGTAAACCCACATGAGGCGTGTTCAACACATGCTCGTTCCAGGACGAGGCCAGCATTGACCCGACCGTTGGCTTGCAAATTTCACAGCCGTAGCCGGTACCATGCTGAGCCAACAAAGCCTCAAAAGACTTAATTTCGCCTACGCGCAACAGATGGTATAGCTCCTGACGAGAGTAGGGAAAATGCTCGCACAGGTGGTTGTTGACCTCTACCCCAGATTTCTTCAGCTCTGAGGTCAGCACGTCTTTGACCAAGGGTACGCATCCGCCACAGCCTGTGCCCGCATTGGTGCATTTTTTCAGCGTGGGCAAATCTGTTATGTTGTCATCACGGATTGCCTCGCACAGCTGGCCTTTAGTGACATTGTTACAAGAACAGATCTGGGCCGTATCAGGGAGATTATCTATGCTGAGCGCGGCTGTGTTGTCACTGCTGGCAGGCACCAGCAAACTCAGCGGACTACCGGGCAACGCCATTTGGTTTTGCATCAGCTGTAGCAAGGTGCCATAGGCTGTTGCATCGCCGACCAAGATGCCCCCTAGCAACCGTGAGCCGTCAGCATTAACGACTAGCTTCTTGTAGGTGCCTGCTACCGCATCCGTCACCGCTAGTGCTTTGGCTCCCGGCGTCTTGGCAAAGTTATCTCCAAAGCTAGCGACGTCTACACCCAGCAGCTTCAGCTTGGTAGACATATCTGCCCCGGTAAACTGTTGCGCGGTGGGCAGTGACAACAAATGATCGCTCGCCACTTCCGCCATCTGATATCCAGGGGCTACCAGCCCAAAAATGCGTTGCTGGTACAGAGCGCATTCTCCAATGGCATATATTTTCGGGTCGGAGGTTTGGCAAGCTTCATCAATGACCACGCCGCCTCGCTCACCCAGCTGTAGTCCGCAGCCACGTGCTAACTCATCTCTGGGGCGAATACCTGCCGAAAAGACAATCATATCCGTCTGCAAGGAAGTCTCATCGGCAAACTGCATAGACGCCAGCTTGCCGTTTTCGCTGACGATATCTGTGGTTACTTTGCTGGTGTGGACCTGTACGCCCAGCCCCTGAATTTTTTCTTTAAGAATCTCGCCGCCTGCCTCGTCAAGCTGCACAGGCATTAGTCGAGGAGCAAACTCCACCACATGCGTCTCTAATCCCAGAGACTTCAGCGCATTGGCACATTCTAGACCTAGCAGCCCACCGCCAACGACGACACCCACGCGAGACTGTTCGGCATAGGTTTTAATCGCATCTAAATCGTCGATAGTACGATACACAAATGTACCAGTCGCATCGTTACCCTGAATAGGCGGCACAAACGGATAAGAGCCCGTTGCCAACACCAGTCGATCGTAGGTAATTTCGACACCATTGGCTGATTTTACACGCTGCTGCACTCGGTCAATTTCAACAATGCGATCGCCGATATAAACCTGAATCCCATTGTCTTGATAAAAACCAGGCTCTACTAGTGTCAGGTCTGCGGCTGTTTTATTGACAAAGTACTGACTGAGATGGACTCGGTCGTAGGCAACCCGCGGTTCCTCGCAAAATGTAATTAGATTCCAACGGTCAAGAGCACCCTTGGCGACCATCAATTCGAGTAATCGATGCCCGACCATGCCATTGCCAACAACGACGAGAGTTTGCTTGCTGTTCGGCATACAGATTGTTTCTCAATTCACTGTTCCCTACAGTGAGCGATCCTCTTTAAAAAGACTAGTCACTTATTCATATTCTGCGTTAAGTCGATGCACCAGACGCATAAACCGAAAGATATTCACATGCGGGGCAATTAAAACATCAACTTTTGTAGCGAAATACAACAGATTCGACAACAAGCAAGATAAATCATTACTGTTGTTTACTTATAAGATTATCAATCTTTATAGGGATTAGACGATTAGACTTCTAAGATTCTCACGTCAGAGAGCAATAGAAACTGGCGTAGCCGACAACCTTGCACAAGTACTCGTAGAAACAGGTGCTGGGACGTAGAAAAAACGATCAATGACTATAAAAGGATGTCTAAAGCTTGGCATAGCAACACTTGGTCTTCGGGGTTGACATTAAAGCGACCTTTCTCAACGTCACGAATCCAACTTTGGCTTTTGCCAAGCTGTTCGGCTAAAGCGCGCTGGCTCAATTTCCTCTGCTGGCGAGCTGTTTTAATCTTGCTGCCCGATAGCTGTTCCAGTTGTGTTGTTCTTTTAGGCCGAGACCGACGACGTTTGGGCTTGGGCTTACAGTGGCGGGTCGCTTGTTGCCATTCTTCTGTTAGCTCAAAGCCCAATAGGCGAGCGTTGAGAAGACGCTGCCACTTATCTCGTGGTGCACTGTTTGTTAGCGCTCGGCTGGCATCGTTTGACCAAAAGTCGAGTGCTTTATCACCGTCGTTAGGAATAGCAGAAACTTTTGCCCACAGAGGTTGGATTTCGGGGGGATAGGTCTCTGGATCGAAAGAGGGCCTGAGGCCGTGGTAGTAGAGTGCTTCGAGATCGCTTTCAAAGGTTTTGAGCAGCCGCTTGTGAGCACCGCGCACTGTTGTTGCTTCGATGACACGACGTTCGCCGTAGGCGACTCGCAGCAGGGTTCGCACAGTCAGCCGATGGTCGCCACCTAAACGCAGCTTAAACAGTAGCCACAGAAGGAGTCGCACAGCGCCTTCATGCTGTTGCCAGTTGCTCATGACTTCTGTCAGCAGTGCTTTGGGCAAGCTGCCGTATTGATAAAAAGCGGTTTGGCGGCGATAGTCTTGTTTGTTAAGAAAGCGTTTGGCCCAGATGCCCGCTTTTACGGTGAATTCTAAACCGATTAAGTGTTGGCAACCTTGATTGTCTTTTTCAAAATAGTACTGAGTATTGAGGAGTTCCCAGATGTGATGTTCTTTTAGGGTAAAGGCTTGAACTTTGCCCTGGCGAGGCCAGTTGAGAGAAACTAAAAGCTGACAAGATTGGTAAACCAGACCTTTAATAAGTATTAGTTTGTCGAGTTTACTCAAGTCTTTTCGCTTATCGAGTCCTAAGTACTTTTCAATATGCTGATCGTTAAGCACAAAAGACGTTTCCCAAGGGCGATCAAGGGTAACAGCGTAGGCGGCAAAGATGAGATGGACACAGGCGGCACGAAGCTCAAACTGAGCGATCGCATCAGTTCCTGCTGTCGCCGACATCGGTAGTGAGATATCAGATTCTGGGTCTGCGGCCAGGCGAAATGTCATATCACCTCGGCCACGGTTCACCGTGCGGTAGTAGCAAAGTTTGCCATCAGCATCGCTTTGCCAGGCGAGCAGCGGCCCTTGAGCAAGCACTGTACAGGCTTCCCAAATGACCATCGAAGAGGCGAATGGAGTGGTCTTACCGTTGAGAAAGATGTCAGGAATCGCGGGGGGAAGTAGGGTGCTTTTGCAGCGGCCTTTTTTTGGCTTTAGGGGTGTGAGCAGGCCATCTGAGTCGCAAACTTGCACGCAGCGAGGCACAGTTAATGTCTGACAGCTATCGCAAAGTGTGGGGTCAATCCAATAGCTTTTACGCTCTTCCGTCGGTTTAATAGCGCCATTAGGACATAGTGGCTCACAGCTGTCACAGTCGCGACAACCCTCTCTGATAGTGTAAACCATAGGTCAATGGGCCTCTCGCAGGCTTTCTGACAAAGTGTAGTAGGGGGTTTGTGATAGGGGTTTTATGTTAACCAAGACTGGCTATTAAAATGCTGGCAAGCGTAAAAGGTGCTTGTCAGAGTGGCTTTTTAATATTTTGATTTTTCGATACTTCGACTTTTTGATATTTTGATTTTTCGACACTTCGACTTTTTGATATTCTGGCTTTTTGATATTTTGGCTACTTCATTAGCACGATTATTTGTTGCTAAGGCTACTGAAATCTAGCGATACAACGCACAGGCACCGTATGCTATTTTTATCGACATAGAAGCGATGCTGCTATGTCATTCGATACGGTTTAATTTTTTCTTAACACGCTGTTTTTATCTGTAGATTGCGCATGTAATTGAACAAGCCCCAGCAGTATTGCTCTGGAAGCTTGCAGGTCGTAGCACCTCGCATAACAACCTCGAAGTACCAATCGTTGGGCGGGATTTCTACCGAGCTTTTCTGTACAACGACGTAGGTGCGAACCTGATGATAGTGACGATCGTGGCTATTGACACTTACCCACTGATGACGATAGTTACCCTGGTGTACGCCTTCTCGTTGATCTAAGCGATCGCTCAGCCGCCAGGGTAACCGATAAAGAACGCCTTGGACTTCGCTTTGGGGATCGGGAGAGATATCTAGCGCACCGCACTGACGCTTGCGAGAATAATAGTGAAAACTGAGCCGATGCGCTTTTAAGGTGACCGGCCCAACAATATAGTGATGGGTGCTTTCTTTTAGCGATCGCTTCAGGTCAACAGGGCACATGCAGGAACCGTAAGCAAAATAGTAAAAGAAGGATTCTGTGTTAGTCGGCGACATGACTAGATATTAATCGGCTGCGCAAAAGTATTTTTCGATTGATAGTTTAAGATTTTAGCCTGCTTTGGCTGTTTAACCAATTGAGGCAGGGGTTGCGTCCTGTTTTGTTCTGAGCTTGAATTCGATGATTCAAGAAAGAGACAGTAGGCGTTTAGCCGGATTGTGCTATTGGTATAGTCAAGCTGGCTGCGACCGATACAGCGAAGCCCGTCGCCCGGCTGCAAAGACTTTTGTTGAACCGAGCGACGGGCTGCCGCCAGTAGATTCTGGGGCAGCTCAATAACCAGCTGTTCCTGCTCAACTTCGATAACGATGGACGTTACTTTTTGAGGATCGTCACCTAAAAAGCCGAGAAAAAATCCTTCCAGGTTAAACATCCAAGAGGGTAGAGGTTTGTTCTCTAGCACCGTGTCCAACTTGATATCTGAAATCATATCCGACACGGTATTCAAGGCGATATGCGACATGTTTTTTCTCCTATAGAGTTACTTTTTTCAGCGTATTTTCAGAGTAATAGAGCGGAAAAAGATGACGATCTCAATGACGACGCAAAAATAGATTTTGTGATTTGCTCTTGCAACTTTACTTTAAACGTCTAGCACGAACTGTTTGAGGCGTTTGAATTGGATTGTCAAGACCTGCTATCTGAAGCTCCCACCCGTTGGACAGTGTGAGAATTTGAGCTTCTTCTGATTGGGTCTGTTGGGTCACTTCTTCTTCTAAATCTTTTTTGGCAACATAAGCCATTAATTTACCGGCGCGGTTGGTATGAAGCATGACTTTCATATCGGAGTTCCTCTGTTGTTCTGATTTATAGTTTCTTTTAGAGATTTTCCAATGGTCTTTTATGGGGTATCTGCTACTAGGTCAAGCAGTTCATCAACGGTGAGCGATCGCTTGAGGTGGGTGGCGCGATCGCGTACAGCATCTAGCACCGACTGGCTATTAACGGCATCTGAGCTAATACCAGAGTCCTGAAAAACCTGATTCAACAGGTGGCGGCCCGAATGCTTGCCGACCACTAGCGATCGCTGCTGGCCAATCACCTGCGGATCGAAGGGCTCGTAGGTGCTGGGGTCGTGCAGCACGCCGTGAGCGTGAATGCCAGACTCGTGGGCAAAGGCATTGTTACCCACAATGGCTTTCCAAGGTGGAACCGGGCAGTTGACAGCTTTGCCCACAGAGCGAGACAGCTCTCGCAAATGCTGAGTTTGAATGCCGGTTTTCAGTCCATAGAGTTGCTTTAGTGTCATCACGATTTCTTCTAGCGCGGCATTGCCAGCCCGTTCACCCAAACCGTTGACGGTCGTGTTTACAGAAGCTGCACCAGCTCGAATACCGGCCAGGGCGTTGGCGGTAGCCAAGCCCAAATCGTTGTGGGTGTGCATTTCTACAGGGATGTCCAAAGCAGCAACCAGCTTTTCAACTTTCTCAAAGGTTGTAAACGGGTCGAGAATGCCCACCGTGTCACAAAAGCGGAAGCGAAAGGCCCCCCACTCCTGAGAAAATTGAGCAGCGTCTATTAAGAACAGCTCATCGGCACGGGAGCTATCTTCTCCGCCAACACTAACGTCAAGACCGTGATCGCAGGCAAAGTTCAGGGCGTCTCGTAGCTGTTGCAGCATTCTGTTCCAGTGGCCTCTAAATTTGACCTGGATCTGTCTATCAGATACTGGGATAGAAATGTGAATTCGTTTCAGCCCGCAATGAATTGAGGCTTGAATATCAGCAATAATGGCACGGTTCCAGCCAGAGATATGTGCGTTTAGGCCAAGCTCTGAAATTGCGCGAATAGCGGTAGCTTCGCCTTGCCCCATGGCGGGGATGCCCACTTCTAATTCTTGAATGCCGATAGTATCGAGAAATTTGGCGATCGCCACCTTTTCTTCCAGGCTAAAGGCTACACCGGCAGCCTGTTCACCGTCTCGTAAAGTGGTGTCGTTGATGCAAATTTGAGGCAATATCATGATGGCAGCCTTAAAAGAGAATCTAGTCTAGTGACGTATCATCAGCTGATTGAGACTGCTTGAGTCTCTCAAAGTCATCTGGGAGGACGTGAGTTAAAAGAAACTGCTGGAGCCAGGCATATAGCACTAGGCTAAAAACAACGATTAAGGTATCAAACATAGGAGAAGGCTCCTGATGGATGGAGATTCTGCGAGTAAATAAGTGCAAGACGCTGTAAACAGACTGCGTTATGGACCCACCCCGTCGCTAAGCGCGCCCCCTCTGGAGGGATGTCCACAAGGGCGAGGCAGGTCGGTAGCACATGTAGACAAGGAGCACACGGCTAAGTGAGCACATGACTAAGTGAGCAAAGCGTCCTACCTTAGAAAGGCAAAGGTAAGGCTGTCTTCTGCTAGGAAGTGATCTAGATGAAAGGCTCGGTCCTCTGTGGTGAGCAAGATTTTTTCATAGAGATAGCGGGTCGCGCGATCGCCAACACTCTCTGCCTGGGTAGCCAATCGACGCAGGAGAGAAATGATATCTTGTTCAGCGGCTAAATCATTTTCAATCATCTGCCGACAGACATAGGCACCGTCTGGCTCAGGATTAAAACAACAGAGATCGGCCAGGGTAACCAAAGACCCGGCCGGAATACCGCCAAGCCCGTTCAATCGTTCAGCGATATCGTGCGCATGGCCTTGGGTATCTCCGTAGCTCTCTTGAAAGAACTCATGGATGGAGAGGAACTCTGCGCCTTCGGTTACGAAGTGCTGCTTTTGATACTGCAAATAGAGCACCTGAAAGCTAGCATAGGCTAGATTTAGCCCTTCGCAGACAGATACCGTAATCTCTTTTTCAAGACCAACCGGATTGTTACCAACATCTCCAAAGGCACGAACTAGAGATTGAATCGTTTGAGTGGTTTGAGTTGTCATAGAATTTGCTCCAAAAGTACAAAATGATAGATAGACGATTTTCAAAGGAACAGCTGTTATAAAACAGTCTGGATATTTCAGGAAACCGTTGTATGAGAAGACGCTGTATGAGAAACCGTCGTACGAGAAACTATTGGACAGGCAACGGGTGAATGGGAAACCGTTGGACAGGCAACTTGAGTGCCCCAGCATCTCTCTAACCAATCCACACCGGCCTGGCGTGGCGCCTTGAATCGCCGGACGACGCTATTTACCAGCAAGAGCGCAACCGCATCGTTGACATTGACGCGCAAGGTTCCATCGGCAGGACAGGCACAGGGAATATTGAGTTCTTGCAGACGATGGTTAATCGACCAGCGATCGACCCGGGGGACTTCAACTACTGGGCCCAAAGTTGAGCGCGCAGGGGTAGCAGGTGTGGAAGTAGCAGGTGTGGAAGTAGCAGCTGTAGAAGTAGCAGGTGTAGATTTATCCATGAGATTGATACTCCAAGTTGGGTAAGGGGAAATGGGAGTGATGCTGAAGGTTAGAACTTTGAAGGTTAAAACTTTGAAGACTGGTATCTTGAAGACTGGTATCTTAAAAGCTGTAAGATTGAAAACTGTTCAACTGCTCTTCGAGTACCTCGACCCGAGCTAACAGTTGCTTGAGAGTAGCGGCCTCAGCGTCAGGCAGTTGACCATGCTCTAACGGCGTACGTAGGGTGTTACACTCGCATACGTTCTGGCTGGGAATACCAACAGCGGTACAGTGAGCGGGCACATTTCGCAGAACAACCGCACCAGCGCCGATACGTGCGCCATGACCAATACGAATGTTGCCAAGCACTTTAGCGCCTGCACCAATCACAACTCGGCTGCTCACGGTCGGATGGCGTTTGCCGGTTTCTTTGCCAGTTCCGCCTAAGGTGACGCCTTGATAGATCAGGGTATAGTCTCCAACGATGGCAGTTTCACCAATAACAACGCCCATGCCATGATCGATAAAAACACCTTTACCAAGCTGGGCCGCTGGATGAATTTCAATTCCTGTTAGGCCGCGAGCCAGGTGCGAAAGAAGGCGAGGGAGAAAGATAATATGACGATGGTGAAGCCAGTGAGCGAGACGATGAAAAGCGATCGCATGGAGGCCGGGATAGCAGCACAGCACTTCTAGCCAGTGACGAGCAGCCGGATCTCGCTTAAAGATTATTTCGAAGTCTGTTACGATTGGCCATGGCTGCTGATTGGGAAACTGTTGATTAACAACCTGCTGATTGACAGCCTGTTGTCGGTTAGCAACCAGGAAGACCAAACGTCGTAGACGGTGAGCGAAGACTCTCTTTAAGTTGGAAAACATGACATTAAAAGGGCGAGTGCTGGCCCATGTCTATTCCATCGATATTTCGCTGGGGGCCTGTGTTTTCCTGTTTATAGCAACCGCGTTTTGATAGGGCGATCGCTAGAGTCCAATCCAGATTTACTAAAACCATTAACGCTGTACTCAAACGCTATAGCCCTGATGCAGATAGGGCTGAGAATTTATTGCAGTAGAGGCGATGAGTATTTCATTGTGGAGGGGCGAGTATTTCTAATAGGAGGCACAGGTATTGTGTACTCAGCTGAAAAGCCTGTGTGTGAGCCAATTAGAAGGCTGTTCCTTCGTCTGTATGCAGAGAGCCTTTGCTGTACTCAATTCAAAGCTTTTCAGCCTGCCGTTCATACTCTCATTAAATAAACAGTAACAGATGATGCAAAAACTCTCTTTTATAAGTTCACCAATCCTTAACATCTATCGCAGATCACAGATCGAATGTTTTGTTGTCATGATTAATTGCGCTATTGGTCGCGTCTGAGCAAGAGGCTGGCCGCGATAATTCCGAACACTGCGATCAGTGCCATCGGATAGAAGGCGTAGGTGTAGGTGCCAAACCAGTCTCTAATTTGACCAGTGGCGAGCGTTCCTAGTAGGGCCCCGACGCCGTAAGCCGTAAATACGACACCATAGTGCTGAGCATAGTGGCTAGGGTCGAAAAATCGAAGCGTTGTCGTAGGGGCGATCGCCAGCCATCCTCCCAGACAAAACCAAAATAGACAAAAGGAGACCAGATAGGTAACCACTTGCCCAGACTGAGCATTTGCCATGAGGAGACAGGCAATAATAATTAGGACGTAAGTGGCGATCGCAACATAGTGTGGCTTAAAGCGATCGCTTAGCCAACCAAAGAACGGACGTGCAATGCCATTGAACAAGGCAAAAAGAGAAACGCTCGTGGCGGCTAACCCGGGCTCAATATTGATAATTTCTTCACCGACAGGGCTAGAAATACCAATAGCGCTCAGGCCAATTAACGTACCAATCGCATAGCAAATCCACAGTCCATAAAAAGAACGACTGCCCAGCAGCTTCTTTGGATAGCTTTTGATAGGTGTCGCACCAGCTTGTCGAGCAGCCACTTTCTGAGGATGCCAGCCTTGAGGCGGCAGCTTAAGTAATAGAGCAACTGACAAAATAATGGCAGTAAAGGCAATGCCTAAAATTCGCAGGGTTACTCTAACGCCGTAGATACCAATCAGACTGTTGGCCAATGGAGCCGTGATCAAAGGAGAAAGCCCAAAGCCAACAATCGTGAGGCCAACCGCCAGCCCCTTTTTATCAGGGAACCACTGCGCTACCACCACCATCGGAACACCGTATGAGGTGCCCACGCCCGTACCCGCAATGACGCCATAGGTAAGCGTGATCGCGGCAATATTGTCAGCGTAACTAGAGAGAATATAGCCAAGCCCAACCATCAGCCCGCCAGCAATCGCAACCGTTCGCGGCCCGATTCGAGAGATATAAAACCCTGCCACGGTCACAAAAATGGCATAAAAAACGAGAGCCATTGTGTAGGGTAACAAACTCTCAGTGGCACCGATATTTAGCTCGAACTCTAAGGGTGTACGAAAGACGCTCCACGTGTAAACGCTGCCTGTACAGAGCAAAAGGCTTATGCCCAGTAAAACCAGCAGCCATCTTCCCTGCCGTGCAGGGAGTCCTAAAACTTTTAACTCTGAAGACATTGCTGTCCATGGTGATAGAACACTCTTTTAAGGCACTCTATTTGGAAAACTCCCTTCAGAACACCGTTCTAAACAGAGTGCCTCAAAGCCAACATGTTAGTTGATGTGTTTGGATCACGAACCGTAACGGCTGATATTTTCTCCTATACGTATGATTAAGTAGCGTCAATGCATTGGTGCCCGGGTGAAGGCGTCTCAGCTAGATAAGCGGGTATAATCGGCATCTTGAGTGACTCGCATACGAGCCGTTTTGAGGTAGTTACCGATAAAGGCTTTGCTCGTAAGGCCAAAATCTGTAATTGCCAAAATGGTTAACACGCGATCGCCTGTATTTTTGACCTGGTGAGCTGACCAACGGGGTACAAAAACAATGTCACCGACTTCGATATCTAGCTGTTTTTGATCAATCCAGACCACACCTTTTCCCGATTTAACGATAAACAATGCCTCGTGAGCATGCCGATGGCGTTCATTCATTGAATCTGGTGCAATACACAAGATGCGAGGGTCGAGCACTTCTGAGGATAAAACAAGCCGCTCAACCGTAAAATCAATCGACTGATTCCTCCAAACGCCCCTGTTCTGATAGAGCAACTTCCCTGATTGTTTATTGGTGTAGTGTAATTTTTGCTTCGCTTTAGCCAATGATTTTCGATTTTGGATACGGGTGAGGGTAGGTTCAATTCGCCGAGTTTGAAGCTGTTGATAAAGCTGCTCAAAAAACTGTTCGCGCAGATCTAGCGCCAATGTCAGCGCTCTACGACAGGACTCGAACCAGCCGGGGGCGTTAGCATAGGACAGCATAATCTTTTCTAACGTTACGGCATGCTCATCATCACAGGCAGTGTGAAGCTGAAAGAATGTCAGATGCTCCATCGCTATATCGGCCTGCTGAAGTCCTTTGATAAAGATGGCATACATGCGCGGTACGATACCCTCCGTGCCTAAAGAGAGGAAGGCTGAACTTTCACAGGCGGGCGATCGCAAACAAAACGACAGCACTTCATTGACAAATAGTTGAGTAGCAGATGTTGGTGTTAAGTCAGCCAAGACAATGCCCAATCCATCGGTTAGAAAACGACGAAAAAGCTCGGCATGTCGCTGACTGTGATCGGATTCACCGCTCTCTTCCCAAAGGTTTTCAACTAGTTGAGCGCGATGCATATCGTTATCACTGTTCGCCATAAAGCCCGCTAAGTAACGGGTAAAATTACGGCTGTAGAAAGAGTATTGACCAAACACGAACTGTAAATCACTCAGACTCAATCGGCCTGACTCACAAGATCTAAAAAGAGAATTTTCCCAAAGTGAATGGTTAGCCTGCAAATCTCTTAGCTGCGACAGTTCGCACTCTAGCTGACTTTTTTTAGTCGTTTTCTGGCCTGAGTCAATCCTTTTCTTTGAGAATGCAGGCGAACTGGAAATAGCTGATATTGGGATATGCTCCCTTGACACTTCTTTTGCTTTAAAGCCATCAGCATCTGTTCTATTTCCTAACAGTGTATCTTCCATATTATTTGAATCCCTTTTAGTATTTTCACAATACGTCATCACCCTTCATCTACCTGGAACAAGATGACTAATAAGAGGGGCTAATGAGCATTGCCAAGGGCATCTCAGAAGAGAACTTATAAAAATCTGCAACCGATTCAACAACTTTGTAAAAGTTTATAACGAGCTAGTTCTACTCAACAATTCTACAGAGATTTATCTGGACAAGTCTCCTAGAAAAAGTAGACTGCTTCAGCCGGTAGATGCCTTCGCCTTTGGGCACCGTTTGAACACTGTGGCTTGAGCGCTTTTGAGCACTGTGGCTTGAACGCTGTAGCTTGAGCGCCATGGCTTGTTTTTTCCTAGTTCGTTTATCCTAGAAGACTCGTCATAGGTTTAAAGCGATCAGATAATGCTCCGAAAATACAAGACTTGGACTAAAGGCCTCATAATTGCGATCTTGCTTGGGCTTTCTGCTGGAATGCTGTACGGATCTGCGATATCGGCATCTTCCCAAGAGCTAGCTGTATTTGAGGCCGTCTGGGAAACGGTCAATGAGAACTTTTACGACCCTGAGTTTAACGGTGTGGATTGGGCCCAGGCGAGAGAGCAGTACCGCCCACAGGTAAGTCAAGCTTCTTCCAAGGCAGAAAAAGCCGCGCTGATTAATGACATGCTAGCCGAGCTGAAAACCTCCCACACGAGGTTTTACACAGCTGATGAACCAGCCTACTATCAACTACTTGGCATTTTTTATCCGCGATCGCGCGAACTACAATCTCAGCTAGAAGACACCTTTCCTAATGGCAAACTTGAGTACACCGGCATCGGTGCAATTACCCGCACAAAAGGAGACAAAACCTTTGTCAAAGCTATTTTAGATGGCAGCCCCGCCGCCACTGCTGGACTTAAGGTGGGTGACCAAATTCTTAGCGTAGCGGGTCAACCGTTTCATCCGATTCAATCTTTTACTGATAAAGCTGAGCAAACTGTCAGCCTCCAAATACAGTCCTCGCCAAGCCCGGACAGTCAAAAAGAGATTACGGTGACACCCAAGGTGTACGACGGTCTAACGATGTACTTAGAAGCGATGGACAGCAGCATAGACATCATAGAAAAGTCAGGGAAACAGATTGGCTATGTTCATATCTGGTCTTATGCAGGCGATCAGTATCAAGAGAAGCTCGAAGAAGAGCTGCTTTACGGTCGGTTAAAAGATGCAGATGTTTTGGTGCTAGACCTTAGAGACGGCTGGGGTGGTGCGCCGCTGTCGGCATTAAATGTATTTACAGCCCGAGGACCGAGCCTGACGAGCATTGGACGCGATCAGGGCCCAGTCATCTATCGCAGCCACTGGAATAAACCCGTTGTCATGCTGGTTAACGAAGGCAGTCGCAGTGCCAAAGAGATTTTGGCCTATGGGTTTCAACAGTACGATATTGGCCCAGTAGTAGGTAGCCCCACTGCTGGATTTGTTACAGCTGGGCGTGCCTTCATCATGCCAGACAACAGCTTGCTATATGTTGCGGTAGCTGATGTGTATTTGGATGAGGAGGTACGATTAGAGGGCATAGGCGTGACGCCTGACGTGGTGGTTCCTTTCTCCATTGAATATGCCCAGGGAACAGATCCACAAAAAGAGCGGGCAATTGTCACAGCGATAGAAGCTCTCTGATTAGAAAATCCAGATCTCTAAACTTAGGGTTTCTAAATTTAACATTTCTAGGCTCCAAGTTTTTCTAAGCTTCAAATTTTTCTAGGCTTCAAGTTTTTCTAGGCTCCAAATTTATAGAGGACAATCACCATGCCCAAAACAGTTCTCATCATAGGTGGTTATGGCAATACAGGGACCCTTATAGCGAGGTTACTTTTACAGCACAGTGATGCCCAAGTGATAATAGCGGGAAGGCATCAAGACAAGGGGCAGCAGTTAGCTCAGGCATTGAATAAGGAATTCTACGCAATTGGAGAGAATCGCGTTTCTAGTAAGCAAGTCGACGCCGCCAGCACTCCTAGCTTAACCGCTGCGTTTAAAGGCACCGATATTGTTATCGTCGCTGCCAGCACCCTTGAATACACCAATAATGTTGCATCCACAGCGCTTAGGGCCGGGGTTGATTATTTGGATGTTCAGCTCTCTTCTCATAAGAAGCTAGCCGTACTGAACAGTTTAAAGCAGGAGATTGAAAATGCAGGCCGCTGCTTTATCACTGATGGCGGCATGCACCCAGGGATTCCAGCAGCTATGGTGAGATATGCCGCCACTAAATTCGACTGTTTAGAGACTGCGATGGTCAGCGCTACGTTTCAGCTGAATTGGAGTGCATTACAGTTCTCGGACGCTACCGTGTCTGAATTTATGGAAGAATTGACTGACTTCAATCCACAGGTGTGGAAAAACAAAGCATGGGTGAAAATGAGCATAGCAGAAGCGCCTACCATCGACTTTGGGGCTGATTTTGGTGAGCGGTATACGCTCCCTCTGTTCTTAGAAGAACTCCGTTCGTTGCCTAACGAAATTCCATCCCTCAATGAAACGGGCTTCTATATCGGAGGATTTAATAAGGTCACCGACTATGTCGTTATGCCCATCACAGTTGCAATGTCTAAAATATCGAAGGCCAAAGCGAGAAGACTTGCCAGTCGGCTCTTTCATTGGAGCTTACAGAAATTTAGCCAGCCTCCGTTTGGTTCAGTTATTCAATTAAAAGCGAAGGGCATGCAAGACAATAAGGCAAAAGAGATGTCGATGAGGCTTTTTCACAATAAGGCGTATGTTTTAACTGCTGTTCCGGCTGTTGCTTGCATACTCCAATATCTGAATGGACATATTCAACAGCCTGGACTGTGGTTTCAAGCCAATATTGTTGAACCCAATCAGTTTTTTGAAGATATTCAAAGGCTGGGTGTCAGCGTTGATGAAAAGCATCAGTTTGGTGGCTCTAATGCTAATTTATTGCACAGATTCATCGCACAGCCAGCTTCTTACAATAGAACAGACTAAAATAAACAGATAGTTTCAGGCTGTGTGGGACAGGTGTAACCATGCATTGATTAACTTTTTCATAGCCCAAAGTTTTTTTGATAAAAGGGCACTTGCTTAAGACGCTTATAGTTTTGCGAGATGAAGGAATCTCTTTCCGCCAGCATACACTTAACTTTTTCAAGCAGAGAGCTGCTGGAACTAAACGGATAAATCCTTACGAATCGGGGGGATATACAGCGAAAAACGGTATGGTGCGGAAAATCGCTGCTGGGTAGGTTGCATACAAAAAACGAGCGAGATTGTATCGAGGTCGGCAGTGGTTGGCTGCTCATAACCTCAAAAAACACTGGAACAGAGGGTGCCAACCTTCGAATAGATCTAAAAGGTGAGTTTTTTGAGAAGACCAATCCTATTTTAAGCGCATCAATATGAGCAATGACTTGTTGATCGCAAATAAGCCATCCCTGAGTCTGATATACTCTCTCAGGCACCAAGACACGGGCGGAGAGAAGGTTTCTATAGACCATTTGAGTCGCTGTTAGAACCGCGATTTGAAATTGATCGAAGTCTGCGATCGCCACTTCATTAAATAAAGGTACTGGATGCTGAGAAACAGAATCAACCATGGCTTAGCCTGCCTTATGGCTTTGTAGTGGCCGTCGCAATCGCCATGCTGCGACGACGACGGCCTGTAATCAGGGTGCCTGACAATACGGCCTTGAGCTAAAAGGCCTAATTAAACTGAGCTTAATTACACTGGCAGCGGCGGCGCAATAGTAATACTGGGTGAGTTACCGTCGAACCGATGATAGCCATATTCACCAACAACTATAGGAAACCGCCCAGAAGCAATCTTAACTTCTGCTCTTAAAATATTCCAGTTGTCTCGGGTTTGGCCCAACGATTCTTGCGAAACGTGCTCCACGCGAAAAGATTCCACCTGCTCAGGACTTGTCAATGCAGGAACATCTATAAGTCTCTCAAAATCTGAACTCTCATCGAGCTTTTTGCCTTCTGTAATCTTCTCAAATTTAATTTCTGGCTGATTGATGAGTTTTACGAAAAAGTTAGCCCAGCTCCCTTCACGTAAATCATCGCCACCTGTTCTAAAATAAACCCTCAATGTTGCCATTGTTAATCTCCTTCGACTATTTTTTTGAGTTAATTGCCAAGCGCACTAAACAGATTGCGCATTGAGTAGATTGCACATTAGCCATGCATGGTTAAAGGCACCTCACAAAAGTCGTGATGAGATTCTGCAAGCCCTTGGGCGTCGTTACAGAAGTTTACAATGTGCAAAAAGAGAGGGGCAGCATCAATGTAAACATTTGTAAGAAAGTCGACTACTGGCAGAATTTGGAGCTTCAAGTAAAGAGCTCCCTTTAGAAAGTCCGCGCTCTTCAATAAAGAGTGGGAAAAAGAACGGTTGCCCGATTAAAAGGTGAACGACGATAACGTCTCGCCTCGCTAGCTTACTTTGCTTAAGTAATGACTTTAGACGAACGACTCAAACAACTGGCTGTGGAGGCTCAACAGTCTTTGCCTAAAACGCCTCAGCGGCAGCGAGCTTTAGCTCAGTTGGTTGATATGATTTGTCGATCCAAACGGCTAGTTCGTCCTTATAGAGGGCAGTTTTCTGGCTTTTATGAGGATATTTATGCTGAAGCTCAGCAGCGTCTGTTTCTGTATATTTGTGAGCAAATTAATCGATACAATCCAGAATTCGAGGTGTTGCAATGGGCGAATTTCTTGATGAAAAGACGTTTTTTTGTGGAGGCTAGTCGCGATGTGATGCCGAGTGCACCTAAAGGTATGGATCGAAGCAAAATCAAGCGGATTACACTTGATGTGCTCGATAAACAAGAGCCGATGGATCTAAGATCGCAGTCAGTACCCTCTCTTTCCGAAGCAGTTATTCAGTGTATTCAAGAGGATCGAGATGGCTTATTTAGAAGCACCCATATTCAGAAAAAGCCCGAAGCAACTTTTCAGTATATCGCCTTACATTTTTTGGGAGGCTATTCATGGAAAGAGATCTCTGCGGAGCTAGATGTCAAAGTGGTTACGCTCAGCTCTTTTTATCTCAGATGTCTAACTAAATTTGCGCCAGTTCTCAAGGCCTATGTGTCTGTTTAAGGCTCTTTAATGCTTTTTTAATTTAATGCCTCTCTTTATTTAAGCCCCTTTTTGTTTAATTCTCTTATACCGCTATCTTCAAGGTCTCTCACCCTAACGTAAACGGCCTATTTTTATTCAAAGGCATACAACCAAGGAAATGACAGTTAAACGCGACCACCACACCTTTAAAGTTCCGATTACAGACGCTTTTCATCGGGCGGCTCAGGAGTTTTATCAGTGCCATAGCGATCCTAAAAAGGCAAAGCAGATTTACTTAAACACTTTGAGCGTGCAGGCGGTGAAATTTTATCTGGCTTGTTTAGGTATTGAAGCCGACTTAGAAAGCAGTGAAAGCTGGCATCCGGTTTTGCAGGTTCTATCAGCTCCTAGTGACCTATGGGTAAATGATTTGGGGCGTTTAGACTGCCGCCCGGTGCTGCCAGAATCATCCACGTTAGAGATTTCATCTGAGATGCGCAGCAGCGATCGCATTGGCTATGTATTTAGCCGCTTCGACACCACATTGGCCGAAGCAACTTTACTAGGATTTATCTCAAAAGAGTCTTTGGCAAAGATTGAAGAGGCCTTCATCGGGTTAGATCAGCTTCAGCCATTAGAGACATTTCCAGACTACCTCGCCGGGATATCTCAGGCTGCGACAGTTGCGCTACCTTTGAGAGTAAAGTTGCAGCCCTGGTTAGTCCAAGTCGTGGACGCTGAATGGACTAGCGTAAACACTTTAATAGAAGCCTGGCAAAACCAGAACCTTGCGCTCAGCTTTCGGACCCTATCGGTCAAAGCTGACTGGATTAAACCGGCAAGAACAGGGGTTAAACAGGGTAAGTTTTTGCACTTGGACCAGGTATCTAAGCATCGATCTGAGGATCAAATTTTGTTGGTTGTTGGCATTGCGCCTGCTAGTCGAAATGGCCCGGCACCTGCCAACAGCGCCGCGGCAGACAGTACTGTATTTGATATTACTATTGAGGTTTATCCTGCAGGAGAGGACGTTTATTTACCTCCGACGCTGCACATGACAGTGATGGATGAAGCAAATACGCCTGTATTGCAGGCAAAAGGACGCCAGAGCGAGGGACTAGAATTCCAGTTCAGTGGGCGCTCGGGTGAACAGTTTAGCGTTCATATTCGCTGTGAGCAGTTCAACACAACAGAGCTGTTTGAGATATAGCTAATGAATATATAGCCAGCCGTGCTGGCCTGTTTTGGGAGAATGGATGGATGGATAAGTGGGTCATCCTAGAACTAGAGGGCGATTTAGTCCTCTCCGGATTTCGGGCAACGTTAGAAATTCGAGCGGTGAAAGACTTTCAAACCTCTCAAGTAAAAGGGACTCTGCCGCCAAACCCAATGGTCGCGAGCCAGTTGCACCATCATTGGCAAAACGTATACCGTCCACTGGGAATTCCGCTACGTATTGAAGGGCAAAAGATTATTCACAAAGGCTCTATTAATCAGCGCTTTATAGACTGTCAACGATCGGCACAAGTGCTTTGCGATCGCTTTCAATCCTGGCTGAACGCTGACTCTTTTTTGCCGATTGATCGCCGCCTAAGAGAAGAACTCAGCCGAGATGAGACGATTCGATTTTTGATTCGCACCCAGGATTTTAATCTTCAAAAGTTGCCCTGGCACGAGTGGAATTTTTTTGAACGCTACCCCTATGCTGAGGTGGCACTCAGCACACCTGAGTATGGTCTTCTCCCATCAAAACCTCGGCGGGGTGGGCTTCACCCCGTAAGAGTTCTCGCTATTTTAGGTCATAGCTACGGCATCAATGTTGAGGCCGATCGCCAGATGCTGGATCACCTGCCTCAGGCGCAAGTGACCTTTTTATTAGAGCCTGACAGGCAACAGCTTAACGATTGTTTGTGGGCTACCTCATGGGACATTTTGTTTTTTGCTGGACACAGTGAGACCCACCGCAATCAGGGTCGCATTTTTATCAATCGTACCGATAGCCTCTCTGTTTCAGAACTTCGCTATGGCTTGCGCAGAGCAATTGATCAGGGTTTACAGCTGGCTATTTTTAACTCTTGCGATGGGTTAGGGCTCGCCGCCGAACTGGCAAACCTTTGTATTCCGCAGACGATTGTCATGCGTGAGCCCGTAGCCGATCAGGTCGCTGAGACATTTTTAAAGTACTTTTTAGAGGCCTTTGCGACTGGCGAATCTCTCTACTTGTGTGTGCGTCAGGCCCGTGAACGACTGCAAGGGCTAGAGGATCAGTTCCCTTGTGCTAGCTGGTTACCGGTCATTTATCAAAATCCGTCGGTGACGCCGCCCAACTGGCTAAGCCTGCAAGGACAGGCCACAGAAGCACTGCCACCGAGTAAAGTGGCATCATCGGCTCAATTAGCACCGTTAAAGAGATCGGCGCTCTCTTCGATGCCTCCGGCAAGACCTCGCAAAAACCAGACGCTTCCTGGATGGCGAGTGCTGTGGATTAGTGTTGTTGTCACTATCATTATTGTGGCCGTAAGGTTTTTTGGCTGTTTGCAACCGTTGGAACTAACGGCCTACGATTATTTAATGCGATCGCGCCCTGCCGAGACAATTGACTCGCGCATTTTAGTGATAGAAGTTACCCAAAGCGACTTGAATAAGCTAGGCGGCTATCCCTTAGCCGACAATATTTTGGCTGAAGCGATTGATAAGCTGCAAGCGCTTGAACCCAGCGCTATTGCCCTGGATATGCATCGCTATCGTCCTAGAGGAAACGGTCGTCAGGCTTTACTAGCTCAATTTAGCCAGCATTCAAATCTCTTTGCTGTTTGCGCCTTCGATCAGGTTGACCAAGACTATGGGCCACCACCCGAATTTTCAGACAATCAGCTGATAGAACAAGTTGGATTCAGCAATCTCATCTTAGATTTACCGACCCGCCATCACAATAATCCGTCGCAGAATATTGCATCACAAGCAGGCGATGTTGTTCGTCGTCACGCGCTGTCCTACAACCCTGAGCTATCTGCAACACAGTCTTTGTGTGCCACACCTTACAGTCTCGCTTTTCAGCTAGCCTACCGCTTTTTAGACCAGGCGGGCATTGAGCCACTGACCGTCACAGGTGATGGCTATTGGCAGTTAGGCTCTACCGTTTTTCAACCGCTGACCTCTAGATTTGGCGGATATCAAAATTTAGAGCGTCTCAATGCTCAGATTATGGTGAACTATCGAATGGCACAGCCAGGCCAAAAAGTCTCTTTGCAAAACGTTTTAGCAGGTCAAATAGAAACCGAAAGCGTACGAAATCGGATAGTTCTGATGGGAAATACGGCTCCAGTGGCCAGAGATGTGCTAAAGACACCGCAGGGAAAAATGGCCGGGGTTTGGATTCATGCACATGTGCTGAGTCAGCTGTTGAGCACAGTGCTAGACCAGCGCCCTTTAATTAGAGTATTGCCACAGTGGCGCAATTTTCAGTGGGGAGAAACTGGATGGATTTTTAGCTGGGCGTTGGTCGGCGGCGCGGCGGGTAGCCTGTTAAGCCTTCGTAGAGTTAGGTCGCGTTCATTAGCTGGGCTGTTGGGGAGTCTGTTGGCGTTCGGAGGACTCAGCGGGGTAATTTTTTCTCTGTGCTCAGTGGCTATTGTTCAAGGACTCTGGCTACCGGTCGTACCTGCACTACTTTCCGTATTGCTTACAGGAGGATTTGTATTATTGAGGGAGATTTTCAAGCATCGTCTCTAATCTATAACCTGCTATTAAGCCCACAGGTGATAGAAACAGCGAGGCGTCTAACGACCTACAGCCCCCTCGGAATACAGGATGATTCTTCAGAAACTATCCATTGCGCTTACAGGTGCGATCGCCAGCAGCCTATTGCTGTCTTTTCTAGGATTACCTCAGCACGACACCCAACGCGCAGCGCTTAAAAAAGCGCATACCCAGACAATGTCTAGCGCTGTAGCCAACGAGCGCCGTCCACCGGCCCCGCCCAATACACCGCCGCCTAACGGCACTCGTCCCGGTGGCGGACTCAGCCCAGACGAAACGCCTCATAGCATTCTCAATGACGGCCTACGGGCCCTTATTCCTGTTGAAAATCCGGTGCTGACAACCGCCGCCTATCCTACATTTTTGTTTTATGTGCCTGAAGGGAGTGAATCGGTGCAATATGGAGAATTCTCTTTACTCCTGTGGCCTAATGAAGAAATTCGACACTACAGAACGCGTTTCAGGCTTTCCGAATCGCGAGGCATCGTCAGCGTGACGATTCCAGAAATACCTACCTATGCACTAGCAGAAAACCAGACCTATCGCTGGTATTTTCAGCTAGCCGATGACGCAGAGGAGATTATTTCACCTGACTTTACCCTGCACGGTTCGGTGCAGCGAGTGGCACTAACTCCTGAACGTGCTCAACAAATCCAGGCAGGCTCTCCAGAGATTTGGTACGATGCGCTCTCAACGACTGCCGAGCAATTACAGACATCTCCACAAGATAGTCAGCTACAGGCTCAATGGCAGCGGCTGCTGACATTTATTGATGCAGAAGAGATCGGTGGTGCTCCTTTTGCTGGCGCTGTTCTATCTTTAGAAGATTAGGGTAAATGTGTTTTGGGAAACGCGACAAGAGAGTTCTGAGTTTAGCTTATGGAACGGATAAAAGGAATGCGTTGGAAAGCGGATTGGGCTATTAGCTTGACGATAGGGGGATGGGTTGCGCTCTCTTTTCCCACCCCTGCCCAAATCGTGCCTGACAATACCTTGCCCGCTCCCTCCAGCGTTGAAGCAGGCTGCACACTCTGTACTATTGAAGGAGGCACGCGGCAAGATAACAACCTGTTTCACAGTTTTACAGAATTTTCAGTGCCTACCAACGGTCAAGCTATTTTTGATCATGCGATTGATATTGAAAATATCTTTAGTCGCGTGACGGGCGACGCTATCTCAGCGATTGATGGCCTAGTTGAAACGCAAGGCAATACTAATCTGTTTTTACTCAACCCTAACGGTATTCTCTTTGGTTCTGATGCACAGCTAAATATCAACGGATCTCTGACAGCTAGCACCGCCAATAGGCTGATGTTTACCAATGGCAGAACCTTCAGCGCAACAGATCCGCAGTCTCCACCCTTGCTCAGCGTCAGTACTGATTTAGGACTGCAAGAGGGTACCCATCAAGACGCTTCAGCGCCTCTGATTAACTTGGGAAATCTTGCGGTCGGCCAAGATTTGACGCTCACAGCAAGTGATTTGACCATACAAGGGCAGCTTAATGCCGAAAATCATCTGAAGCTTGTTGCCAACAATAATATTTTTGTAGACGGCATGCTTTCCACCTCAGCTGATAATGCAGATGCGGGTGATATCAGTCTTCAAGCCGGTGGCAATCTTACCTTGTTCAACGGCTCTAGCATTTCAGCCAACGGTCTTTCGGGCGGCAATATTCTCGTCCAAAGCGACGGCGTAATGAGGGCTACAAGCAGCTTTATTGGCAGAGAGAGTACAGGCAACACCCCATCGACCAGACGAGGCGGTATTTCTTTGACTGCTGACTCTGTTCTATTGGGAGAAACCAACATTGGGGCGAGTACAACGGGCGTAAGAGAAAGCGGCTTCATCACAATTCAGGCTGATGACACTGTGGTGGTTGATAACAGTAGCCTTCAATTAGAATCGACGGCTACCGGAGCAAACGGAGAGATTAATATTACGACTGGCAAACTGGATATAGTACAAGGCGGCAGCGTAGCTTCATTTGTGGTGGGGGCCGGGCAGCCAGGTGACATCAATGTAACGGCCACAGAGTCAGTAAATATAGATGGCGTCAATCCGTTGACTCAGAGCTCGTCTAGTTTAATCAACAGTACTTTTGTCGGTGTCCCCAGAGAAACTGGAAATATCTCCATCGCTACACCCCAACTAGCGCTAACCAATGGGGCGTCTTTAGCAACCCGCTCCTTTGGCGTAGGCGATTCTGGTGATGTTGTTATCCAGACTGACGAAGCGGTGCTCGACGGGTTGACCTCGCCTTTAGAACAGGCTCGCCCCACGCGGATTGTAACAGCAGCAGGTCAAGGCGACGGCGGCGATATCCGAATTACCGGTCGCAAATTGGCCTTAAAAAATGGATCTCTACTCATAGCAGCTACGAATACAACGGGTGGCACGGGTAATGCGGGCAACGTGATGCTCAATCTCACTGACGCCGTTCTGATTGACGGCAGTGGTTTGTTCGATGCGGTAGCGTTCAATGATCCGACTAGAAATGCATTTATCGACTCTGGCGTATTTGTTAATACGTTTCCAGGTTCAGAAGGAGCAGGTGGAAATATCTCAATTGAGACTCGCGATCTGTCATTGACGAACAACGCTTTTCTATTCGCAAGTACCGCTACCGCAGAACAAAGTGGCAATATCACGATCGATAGCCAGGTATTTTCTATCAGTGAGCGAGGACGGGTCAGCGTGAGCTCTACTGGCGAGGGAGAAGCAGGAAGTATTACCGTGAGTGCCAATGCAATGAGTTTAGATACAGGTGCATCGCTTGCCGCTGAAACCGACAGCAGTCAAGGTGGAAATATTAGGCTTGATCTCCAAAATGTTCTATTGCTGCGCAGAGGCAGTGAAATTTCAACAATCGCAGGAATGGATCAAGCAGGTGGGAATGGGGGAAATATTACCGTCTTGGTGGAAGAGGGTGTTGTTGCAGCGGTTGCTGAAGAAAATAGCGATATTGTTGCCGATGCATTTGAGGGGCGAGGAGGCAATATTACAATTACTGCGCAGAGTGTTTTAGGGATAGAGCCTAGAGATGAACCTACCGAATTTAGCGATATTCGAGCTAGCTCTGAGTTGGGGATAGATGGCACTATTCAAGTTAATACGCCCGATGTAGATCCAGATCGTGGATTGGTCGCGCTTCCATCAGGGCTGTTAGATAGTTCACAGCAGCTGGCGCAAGGGTGTGAACAAGTGGGGGGAGAAACTGCATCGCAAGGGGCGTTTTATACATCGGGACGAGGTGGCATTTCGTCACAGTTTTCAGAGGTGTTGGGTAGTGATGACGTAATAGACGACTTGCGCTTACCAGAGACTGAGGACTTGGCCGTAACAGAAATGCCTATCACAGAAGCGCAAAACTGGCGCGAGAATGCTCGCGGTGAAGTGGTGCTATCAGCAGCGCTAGGAGATGAGAGCGATCAAAGTCGATGCTGGCGTTAAAACGGGAGAGATATTTACGGGAGAGATATTTAAACGGGAGATAATGGCGTGGTTCGATGGGTGCTTATTGGCTTGATTAGCTTAGTTTTAACAGTGGCTATGCCTGTAGGCATAGCGCTTTCTCCTGGGCTAAACCATCCGACGGTAATGGCAGCCACCAAAACGCCTCAAGAGCCGATGGGGGAAGGGCTAGCCTTTTACAAGGCAGAGCAGTTTCAGGCGGCTATTCAACAGTGGCAGCAGGCAAATGCAGGCTTTGAGGCTAAAGGCGATCGCTGGGGCCAGGTATCATCTCTGAGCTATTTGGCTTTGGCCTATCAACAGCTAGGCGATTTGTTGCAAGCCGAAGAAAGCTTGAAGGATAGCCTAGATTACATCAGTTCTATACAGGAGAGAACGCTATCTACAGGCCAAGCGGTTATTTACGCAAAAGTATTGAATACACAAGGTAAGCAGCGTTGGCTACAGGGAAATTCGCAGGCGGCTTTGGAAATATGGCAGGACTCAGAACAAGCCTATCGGCAGGCAAAAGATGTTGGCGGCATGGCGATCGCACAAATGAATCAGGCCAAGGCACTGCAATATTTGGGGTTAAACGCCCAGGCACAGCACGTTTTACAAGACGCATACCAGCATATTCAGCAACAGCCTGACACCGATTTGAAGGCGGTAGGATTACGTCATCTCAGTAGTGTTCTAAGGCAAATAGGCGATTTAGAAACGGCACAGAGCCTACTGCAAGAGAGTTTGGCTTTGGTGACTTCACCCAATAGCCAGAGCCTGATCTTTTTAGAATTGGGCAATACAGCATGGGGAATGGCTAATCGACAGGCCGCTACTGGGCGATCGCCTGAGGCTCAGCAACAGCTTCAAACAGCACAGCGAGCCTATCAACAGGCAATCGATACTGATAACAACCTCTCAGCACGGCTCAACTTACTGCGATTGTGGATTGATCAAGAAGACGCGGCAGAGGCGTTTCAGACATTGCCGATGGCGCAGCAAATGATTGATGCACTCCCACCGAGTCGCACAACTGTATATGCCAATATTCACCTGGCCGAGAGTCTTCTTAAGCTGATGGCAGCTGGCCAGACGACCAGCCCACAGCGTTGGGAGAAAGATGTATCGAGCGCAGATACGCTAACGCCGTTGGCGATCGCCCAACGACTCTCAGCCGCCCTTGAGCAAGCCCAAACGCTAGAAGATAAGCGAGCAGAGTCTTATGCTTTAGGGCAGCTAGGCCATGTGTACGAACAAACCCAACAGTGGGATGAAGCCGAATCACTGAGCCAACAGGCCTTGTTCGCGCTAGAGACGGTTCAAGCGCCTGAGCTTCGCTACCGTTGGGAATGGCAGCTGGGGAGACTGAACCAAAAACAGACTAATCCGTCAGTAGCGATTTCATTTTATGAGGCGGCTGTTGATAGCTTGCAACAGGTTCGCAATGACCTGCTGGCGGTGAATGCAGAGGTTCAGTTTTCGTTTCGAGACAATGTTGAACCCGTTTATCGGCAATACATTGAGCTGCTATTATCGACATCTGACACGCCTCAGCCTCAGCCCCAACAGCTAGCGCAAGCTATCCAAACCGTCGATCGCCTTCAGCTCGCAGAAATAGAAAATTATTTAGGCTGCGCGCTCACTCAGGTAAGTCAAGTTGAGCAGGTGCAAGATGAGCAAACGGCGCTGCTTTATCCGATTGTGTTGAGCGATCGCGTTGCAATGATTGCTCAACTGCCAGGCGCTTCTACGGCGATCGCATACTATGAAACGTCTGTTCCCCAGGCGACGCTCGAAGCAACGCTGACATCTTTACAAACTAACTTAGCGATCCCAGGTAGAACGCCAGAAGTCCTTGCAGATGCGCAAAAAGTCTACGATTGGCTCCTGCGTCCTTTAGAAGCAGATCTCAGTCAGGCGTCTGTTACAACGCTGGTGTTTGTGTTGGACGGTGCACTGCGCAATATTCCGATGTCGGTGCTGCACGATGGAGAACAGTATTTGATTGAGAAAGGCTATGCGGTTGCGATCGCCCCTCGCCTACAAATCTTTTCACCTAGCGCAACTCGCTCACCTTTAAAGGTGAAAATTGGCGGTGTAGGAATCCCTCAGGTAATTGATGACACTCAGTTTCCACCCATTGACAAGCTCAGTGAAGAATTAGAGGGTATCGCCCAGCATGTGCAGGTCAGCGACCCGCTTTTGAACGAATCTTTCACAACCGAAAACATTCGCCAACAGCTGCAAGCGGGTGATTTTTCAGCAATTCACTGGAAAACCCACGGCGTCTTTAGCTCTGATCCGCAAGAGACCTATATTGTTGCTTATAACGAACAAATCGTTGCGCCAGCGCTCAACAACTTAATTCAGCTAGGCAGCCAGAACGGAGCGCAGCCCTTAGAGTTGCTTGTGCTCAGCGCCTGTGAAACCGCTCAAGGAGACAGTCGTGCGGTGCTAGGGCTTGCCGGGCTAGCGGCCAGAACCGGAACACGCAGCGTATTATCGACCCTGTGGATCGCTCAAGACACGCCAAATACAGACTTGATGATTCGCTTCTACGAAAAATTATCACAGCCGAATATCTCTATTGCAGAAAGCGTACGCCAGGCTCAGCTGGCGTTGATGCAGGAAGATGGCTACACGACGCCGTATATTTGGTCGAATTATGTGTTGGTCGGAAATTGGCAGTGAGCATCTTACAGTGCAGTCGATTGCGCTGGTTATGCAGCTCTACCGAAAGTTATCCAGCACAAAATTAAATTGGGCCTGCTTGCCAGCAGCCGTCTCTTCAATCCCCATCAATAGCTCTGGCTGAAAGAGAAAATCTCTCTCGTTAAATGGTTCTTGAGGTAAGTAAAGCTGCGTGGTCAGCACCGGACGATCGGGAGCCTGCACTTTGATATGCAGGTGGCGAGTGCGTCCCGGATACAACCCTGGAACGATGGTTTCGAGCCAATAGCGGCCCTCAGCATCGGTGAACTGATGCCCTCGCAGCGTAGTTCCCGTGTTGTCGTATCGCCCTTTATCATCTGCTTGCCAAACGTCAATCAGGCTGTTGGCTAGCGGCACACAGCCTGTTGTTAGCACCTGACCAGTCACGATTAGCCGAGTGCCCACCGTATCAGCTGCTATCAGCGACTGACGTTGGGGTGAGTTGGGGCTATAAAATGGGCCAGGCGTTTGACTAGGCGTCGGGCCGCTGCTGAAGTCACCATTCAGATCGCTGTCACCGCAGGTAGGCGTGGGTGATAGGCTTTGGGCCTGGGCTTGAGCGTTTTCTGAAGTATTTTCTAGGCGCGAACGGGAGCGTGAATTTGAAGATGGGCGGCAGGCTACGAGTGCCAGAGTGGTGAAAAAGGGGGTCGCTCGCCGTAGGAAACGGCGGCGGCTCGTACGACCGGTTTCTAATTTTTCTAGGATGCCTACATTCGGTAAGTCTGCGTTCATAGAACAAATTCGTAAGGCAAATTTACAGAGCAAAGTAGAAGAAACGATTCTATTTTGATTTATAGCAAATGTCCTAATGCATTAGGGCATTTGCTCAGAAGAGTTGCTTGTTCGCTGTAGGTTGTAACCTTCTCGTTAGTGTCTTAAACAGCTCTTCGAAAGCTATATTTTGTAGAAAATAAAACTATGAGACGTTCGTTTGCCCTGTTCATTTGCGTTCAGTGTCGAATCTACAAAAATCCGATTAAATAAAGAGTAGGCCAAACATCGCTATGTTTTTACGGCCTTACACAATTTGAATTCGGTTAACTATGGAAAGCGTTAGAAACAGGTCTCTTCACATCTTCGGAGCTTTAGCGATAGGTCTAACGCTAGCAGGCTGTACGCCGTCTGCGACGACACCAGCTGCTACCGCGCCGACAGATCCGACAGAGGCACCTGAGCCAACCAACGCACCTGACGCAGATTCTGGCCCATCCGCTGAGCAGCTTGCGCAAGCGCCTACGCCGCAGCCAGTCACTCTCACAGAAGGGCTAGAGCATCCGTGGGGACTTACCTGGCTACCCGATGGCACCATGCTAGTGACAGAGCGCCCAGGGCGACTGCGCATTATCGAAGACGGGGTGCTTAACCCGACCCCGGTGAGCGGTCTGCCCGAAGTGTTTAGCCGAGGGCAGGGGGGCTTGATGGATGTCTCTGTTCATCCGAACTTTGCCGAAAATCAGTGGGTGTATTTTACCTATGCCGATGGCACTGGCTCGGCTAACCGGACGCAGGTCGCACGCGCCCGGTTTGATGGCAGCGCCCTGTCCGACTGGCAGGTTATTTTTGAGGTGAACCGCACCAAAGAAGGGACCCAACACTTTGGCTCTCGCCTGGTTTGGCTACCAGACAACACTTTGCTCGTTTCTGTGGGTGATGGGGGCAATCCGCCAGTAGAGCTAGAAGGCGAGTTAATTCGAAACCAGGCCCAAAACTTAAGCAGTCATTTAGGCTCGCTGGTACGGCTCAATGATGATGGCTCGGCCCCTGCTGATAATCCTTTTGTTGATACGCCCAACGCTGACCCCACGATTTGGAGCTACGGGCATCGCAACATTCAAGGGGTGGCGATTGATGATGCGACCGGTCAAGTGTGGGCTACAGAGCACGGTTCTCGCGGTGGTGATGAGCTAAACCAGATAGAAGCGGGAGAGAACTACGGCTGGCCGCTGGTGACCCATAGCCGTGAGTATTCTGGTGGAGAGATTTCATCGGAGCGATCACGCCCGGGCATGGTAGATCCGCTAGTGGTTTGGACACCTGCGATCGCCCCATCTGGATTAATGGTGTATCAGGGAGATCAGGTGCCTCAGTGGCAGGGCGATCTGTTTGCGGGCGGCCTGGTTTCAGAATCTGTTCAACACATTGAACTAGACGAAGCGGGGACAGTCGCCAATCAAACCGCTATTGATATTGGGCAGCGGGTACGAGAAGTCAATCAGGGTCCAGATGGAGAGATTTATATTCTGACGGATGAATCCAATGGCCGTTTAGTTCGCCTAGATGCGGGTTAAACAAGGGCAATAGCCTGTATATCAAGTTGCTCTATGGCTCTGGCCGCCAACACAGTGTCGCCTTGCAATACGGGGTCGGCACATAGGCCGCCGACAAAAAACATCAGCACAGAAACTGTCAAGAACAAACAAAACGGCAGCGCCCAATCGTCTAAGTAAATATTCGCCAGCTTTCTTTTTGCTTTTGACATGAGTTTTCTCAACCAAGGCTCCTGTAATTTGCTTGTATACGCAAACCATAAACGATGGCTGATAACGAACTAAAGAGGCATTTTTTGATTTAAATTAAGCCATTGCTGAAGCTTTATCCATAGCTATTTTCACCTGAACTGTCTGCACGCAAATTAATCTGGGACCGCTGGCCCTCAGCCTACATAATCTCTACATAATCTCAAACAGATAAGTTCAAATAGCGTTCGCCGAGCTTAAATATCTGCAAACAGCTCATCGTATATCGTTACAAAGTGAAGATGACCTCGATCTGGGAATATCCTAATTGAGCTTTGCTCAATGGCAGTATGTTTAAATCTGGCAAATTCGACGCTGGCAAACTTGTCATCTGTGCCGTGCCATAGCCGTAGCGGAAAGTCGATATCGTGAAGGTCAAAGCCCCAGTCGCTGTAGCAACGAATCGCATCATCTGCGGGGCCTCGAACGCCTTGAGAAAAACTCTCTTTCACAATCATTCGAAAGAACCGCATCATATTCTCATTGCTCAAGATGAGCTCCCTGTCGTCTAATCCCATTGAAGAGCGAAGTGCATTCGCAAACCCTCGATCGCCAAGGCGCTTAGCCATAAGACCGATGATGGTGAAAGGAAGACGAAAGAAAACAGCGAGTGACGATGCACGGTTTAGAAAGAAGCGGTCGAGAGGTGCGAGATGACGTTGCAATTCCTGCGCTTGCGCGACAGGCCCCCAACCGGCCAGATCGTATGCGAAGAGAAGTCGCTCCGGAATGGTATGGGCGCAGGCATCAATGTACGCACCGCCACCCGATAGACCGATGATGCCGAATTTCTGATGATGCATGGCGTCCGCGAAATCGACAACATCCATCGGCCAATCGAGCATACGATAGCGCTGTGCATAGGAGGATTGGCCACAGCCAGGCCGATCGAGGGCAAACACGTCAAACCCTGCGGCGGCAGCAGGGCCGTCAGTAGGAATGCCCTCAAGCCGAGAACCAGGGCAGCCGTGAAAATAGTAAACCGGTGTTCCACCAGGGCGTCCGTAGCGGGTGTACGCGAGCTGCCTGCCGTCTCTAAGCAGGTGATACTCGGTCGCTATCTCGCTCACTGTTTTGAGGGTGTCTGCGCCAGGAAACTCTCGAATCATCACCACAACATTAGTCAAGGCTAATCTCTACAAGTTCAGCCGCAGCGGGGCAAAGCACAATCTCGCTCGCGGTCTAGTCCGCTAGTTTCTGCTACGTCAGGAGCTGCTGCGCCAAGCGCTGCTTCAGAGGCCATCCATTCGTAGAATTCGATAGCCTCTTGAGCGCACACTATGCAGCCATGACAGCGACTGGGGATAGGCAATTTCTGAACTCTTCCTTTACGTATTAAGCAGCTGAGCATGCCTCGCAAAGCATCGGCATCAATGCCGAACTTTACAGCTATTTGAGCTAGCGAGACTCTTTTTTGCTCGGCTATATAGGCTTGAAGTTCGCTCAGAATCATAATTACCAGATCAACAGCCGAAGCTCTTTTCTCTAACGCTCTACGATCTATCTTTTCTCTATTTTCTCTAATGCTCTACGCGCCAATGGGCTACGTGCTACTGTGCATCAGGACTTAATGATAGGCCCTTAAGTGCCTTCGGACGCGCAATTTTAAGACCTAAGAAGGTGAGTCCAAGCGCGATCGCAATTACCCCAGTCCAAACAACAGATTGAAGGGGATGCTGAGCAAACGTTCCCAGCTGATAAAATAGCGTGGCCGCTCCGTATGCCAAGCCGGTAGTCCAGCAGCCAACAAAGGTCGTCCAGCCCCAGTTAGTTTCTCGATAAACCGCGCCCATCGCCGCAACACAGGGAAAGTACAGCAAGACAAAGAGCAGATAGGCAAAGGCACCGACTCTCCCATCAAAGCGAACAACCATGGCCCCAAAGGTGCCTACGCCCACGGCTTGTTCCGCTGCGGCTGTCTCAACTTCGCTAACGTCGCCCACGCTCAATCCTAGCGGGTCTAGCAGCGCATTGGGCACTTCAGCTAAATTGGCAGGAATAGTCGCAAATGCTTCGCCAATACTCCCCCAAAAGCTAAAGACGTCGGCTTCTGGCGCTACGCCCGCAGCAATGGCCGCTTCGTCACCTAAAGCCCCATAAATAGAATCGAGGGTGCCAACTACGGCTTCTTTTGCAAAGACACCGGTAAAGATACCCACCGTTGCAGGCCAATTTTCTTGACGGATGCCGATAGGCGAAAATACGGGCGTAACCGTTTGACTAACATGGCTAAGAACAGAATTGTCGCTATCGTCGTTATCAAAAGAGCCATCGACACCAATTGAGCTTAAAACACTCAGCACCATCACCATCAGGACAATCACTTTGCCCGCTCGGAACATAAAGCTCTTCAGGCGTTCCCACGCCCTGAGAACGACCCCTTTTGCTGTTGGCCAGTGATAGGGCGGCAGTTCCATAATAAAGTGTGAGGTTTGCCCCTGAAGCAGCGTGTTCTTAAGGATTAGCCCGGTGAAAACGGCCATCGCAATTCCAATGAGATAAAGGCCAAAAACAATGTTTTGCCCAGATCTGGGAAAGAAGGCAGCTGCAAAAAGGGCGTAAACCGGCAATCGCGCGCCGCACGACATGAAGGGATTCATCATGATAGTTAGCAGGCGATCACGTCTATTTTCCAGCGTACGCGTGGCCATAATCGCCGGAACATTGCAGCCAAACCCAATCAGCATTGGTACAAAAGACTTGCCTGGCAGGCCAATAAATCGCATAAAGCGATCCATCACAAACGCCGCCCGTGCCATATAACCAGAGTCTTCAAGCAGGGCTAAAAACAAAAAGAGAATGCCAATAATTGGAATAAAGGTAGCCACGGTTTGGATACCACCGCCGATACCATTAGCCAAAACAACGATCAGCCATTCAGGCACCCCGATACCGCCGAGTAGTCCACCAAAGCCATCGACGAAAAGTGCGCCTGCTGTGATGTCAAAGAAATCGATCAAAGCTCCGCCCACATTAATTGTGAGCAAAAACAGCAGATACATCATCCCTAAGAAGATTGGAATGCCTAGCCAGCGGTTTAGAACAATGCGATCGAGTTTATCGGAGGTGGTACTATCTACCTCGCGGACTCGCTCTGCTGCGCTCAAAACCAGCTGCCGAATCCAGCTGTAGCGGCTATCAGCTAGAACAATATCGATATCGTCTTGCTGTACCTGACGGATCAGGCGGCGGTGCTCGGTTGCGAGCTTCACCAGCTCGGGCGTATTCAAGCTCGGCGCTAGCTGATTGTTTTGTTCTAATAGCTTGATAGCTAGCCAGCGGGCATCTATCGCGGTGTTAGCCTCAGAGGGGGCTGAAGATGAGGCTGCTTGCGTCAGCGTGAGTGGGATTAAAGCAGCGATCGCATCTTCAACAACAGCAGGATAGGCCACGTATGAATGCGGTCTAGCTGGATTTTGCAGCGCCTGATCTAGCACAGACTCCAGATTCGGTAGGCCCTTTCCCTGTGAGGCGACAATGGGCACGACAGGGCAGCCTAAACGTTCAGAAAGCTTGACTGCATTGAGCTTAAGACCGCGATCGCGTGCCACATCCGTCATATTGAGCACCACAACCATAGGCAGGTGCATTTCCATAATCTGGGTAGTCAGGTAAAGATTTCTCTCCAAGTTAGAGGAATCAACAATGTTAACAACCAGATCGGCCTCGCTAGAGAGCAGATAATCTCGTGCTACCTTTTCATCTAGCCCTGTTTGTTCATCTAGCACATCTAGAGAGTAAATACCGGGCAAATCGACCAGATTTATCTGCCAGCGGTCCAGCTGAAAACGGCCTTCCTTGCGCTCAACGGTCACACCGGGCCAGTTACCCACTCGCTGGTTGGCACCAGTTAGCTGATTAAAAAGCGTCGTTTTTCCGCAGTTTGGGTTGCCCACGAGACAAAGCGTACGATCAGGCATGAGTAATGGCCTCCACAGTGAGAGCATCCGCTTCAAACTAGCGTAGACTAAGCTGGAAGCCGCGAACTTGCAGCTCAATCGGGTCACCTAACGGCGCTTGGCGGGTAATCGTAAATTCTGTTCCCGGGGTAAGCCCCATCGCTAATAGCTTTTGACGGTAGCTTTTCACGCCCTGCTCGTAACCGATAATGCGTCCATGGCTGCCCACAGCCAGATCGCGTAAATAAGTGTGTGCTGTCTGTTCTGTCTTTTGTGCTTGCTTTTGTGCTCGTGGTGTCTCCATAGGCCTCTCCTGAATAGCGTTCTCCTGAATAGTGTTTTCGTGAATAGTGCTCTCTTGAATAGCTTTCTCTTGAATAGCTTTCTCTTGAATAGCACTCTCTTGAATAGCACTCTCTTGAATAGCACTCTCTTGAAAAGTGCTTGTGACCGAGTGCTGCACAAGAATCTGCCTGGCCGCCTGTGCATTCAGCCCGAAACGAGTGTTTCCCTGCGCGACCATCAGCAAACCACCCGCCCGATTAGTAACCACTAGCTGGGCGCCTCGCGTCAGCCCCATACCGACTAAGCGATTGAGCGCACCACCCTGCGCTAAAACATCTACAACCCAGATAGAGTCACCAGGCTGCGCCTCGGATAACAGAAATGAAAGTGTCTGTTTTGGCTTATCATCCATAGCGGCATCGGCATCGGCTACCGATAATAATTTTCAAACTCTACTGTCCCAACACTTTACTGTCCCAACATTGTCCCAGCACTGTCCCAACAGCATCAGATTTACAAACAGGCCTTCCCCAGAGCTTATGGAGGCTGAGGTTTAAGCTTAGCCTTAGCGAACCGAATCAGCGTCGAATGCCTGCTCCAGCACTGCTAACCACAGTTCCTAATACTTTTATTTTTCATCTCTCACTATCGACAAACGTTCTTATTTAATTATGCTAGTAGAAGCGTAGAATAAAGCGTAGACGTTAAGCTCTCTTTTTAAATTAGGACGCCATTTAGATATCTCTATGTAGCAGGCCAAAGCGTTCTTTCATGAGCCTATGAATAGAGTTTTAGAAGGATAAGGTCTCTGCTCGTTTTCATATCTTTTAACAAAAAAGCGTTAATTCTGTTACCGTGAAAAACAGAAAACCGTTAGCAGTGATACAGACAACTAATTTAAGCAGCTGAGCTAGCGCTATATTTGGTATCTAATGATGCAGAATGTACGGTGCTGAGTACTCAAAGAGAGCGGCCTCAAAGTTAGGCTGAATAGTCTTCACCCCCCGCTACGATAACGTCCTAGCTGAGTGCAGCAATTATCGAACGGGGGTAAATAAATGACAGCCCACCCGTTGAGAAATACCTGTACCCCGATCCTGTGAAAAATATTTTTCGCCCATTTTTCGCGGGATGCAGCGGTTGAGTACAGCCTTAATCATTCAATAAATCCTATCGAGCGGCCGCCCCGATGAGACTTTTCGCCACCTTGCTATAACTCTTTCATCGACGAGCACTTAAGTCTTCAAGCATTAGCTGGACTCGGTGAAGTCAATTCAAAGGCAACGTCAACTTGGCTCAGTTCAGAGCACTCTCATCTGTTTTGTACGTTTTGCATTTGAATCATTTCAGCCGTTTAGCTAGTCAAGGCCAGTGCGATTTCAAGTGTACTCAACCTTAGCTGGTCGCCCTTGGTTTCTTAAATAAGAGAACAAGCGCAACCCAAACCTATGCACTGTCGAAACCGCTCTTTTGCCTTTTGAAGGCTTAATTGCTCGGAGATATTCTTTTCTCCTGACATGGTTCCTGGTGATGCATTGGCAGCTTCTCTTCTCTTACGTTCTCTGGCCTACTCCCTCAGAAAACAAACAGAAGAACACAGCCGTAAATATTTCTCCTATTTATTTACACCGCTGACAAGCTATCAATGCATCGCCGCTTTTTCTCTCTTTTTGTTTCTCATCCTCTGCTCCTTATCACTCATAAGCCCATGACGTCCCCGTCATTTTCTGCCCTTACCGCCGCGCCCCACTCGACGCCCGATCTGGACATTACCCTAACGAAAACCAACGTAAAGGTTAAACCCTCTGGCGGCGGCTGTGGCTGTACTTCAACAACTAATACGCCCATCAAAGAATCGATCAAATCTCGAATTGAGAACCATCCTTGCTATAGCGAAGAGGCCCACCACCACTACGCTCGCATGCATGTAGCCGTTGCACCTGCCTGTAATATTCAGTGCAACTTTTGCAACCGAAAATACGACTGTGCTAACGAAAGCCGCCCTGGTGTAGTCAGCGAATTACTCACACCCGAGGAAGCCGCACACAAAGCATTAGTCGTAGCGGGTAAGATCCCTCAAATGTCTGTTTTAGGCATTGCAGGCCCCGGCGACCCATTGGCTAACCCCGAAAAGACGTTTCGCACGTTTGAACTCGTTGCCGAGCAAGCGCCTGATATTAAGCTTTGCCTGTCTACAAACGGCCTGATGCTGCCTGATTATGTCGATCGTATCAAGGCGCTCAATGTGGATCATGTCACTATCACCATTAATATGGTGGATCCGGCTGTTGGTGAAAAGATCTATCCCTGGGTGCACTATCGCCGTAGGCGCTATCGCGGCATTGAAGGGGTAAAGATATTGCACCAGCGACAAATGGAAGGCTTAGAGGCGCTGCAGGCAGCTGACATCCTTTGTAAGGTGAATTCGGTATTGATTCCTGGCATCAACGATGAGCATATGCCGGAGATTAATCAGGCTGTTCGAGAGCGGGGCGCATTTTTACACAACATTATGCCGCTGATCTCTGCGCCAGAACATGGTACTTACTTTGGCTTGAATGGTCAGCGCGGGCCCACACCTAAAGAGCTCAAAACGGTTCAAGACAATTGCGCTGGCAACATGAAAATCATGCGTCACTGCCGCCAGTGCCGGGCGGATGCGGTGGGGTTACTGGGTGAAGATCGCAGCCAGGAATTCACGAAAGAGAAATTTATGGATATGTCAGTAGACTATAACGCCGAAAAGCGTGAGGCTACTCGCAAAGGCATTCAAAAGACTAAAGCGGTGATTGCCGAGAAGAAAGCGGCAGCAAAAGAGGCGATCGCTCAGGCAACCTCCGAAGCTGCGGATAACGCTACGGCGGTTCTCGTGGCAGTAGCGACCAAAGGTGGCGGTCTGGTAAATCAGCACTTCGGCCATGCCAAGGAGTTCATGATTTACGAGGTAGATGCAACAGACGTGAGGTTTGTTGGTCACCGCAAGGTCGCTAACTACTGCCAGAGCGGATATGGCGAAGACGCTACGCTAGCCAACATTATTGAGACCATTGCTGACTGCAAAGCAGTACTGGCCGCCAAAGTAGGTCCTTGCCCCCAAAAGGAACTGCAAAAATCTGGTCTGTTTGTTGTTGAAGCCTACGACGTGATTGAGGCCGTTGCCCGAGAGTTCTATAACGAACATGTTCTTGAAACAGTCTATGTATAAAAAGCGGCCAGTGTGAGGAACAGTCAACTCCCTTCTTTCTACAGAGGTCCCAGCCATGACTTACGCTATCACCGAAAACTGCATTAGCTGTCAACGTTGTCTTCCAGCCTGCCCGACCAATGCAATTGAGGCCAAAGGGTCTACTTTTCAAATCAATGCAGCGCTTTGCAACAACTGCCGGGGGTTTCACAGCGTGCCTCAATGCTGGGCTGCTTGCCCAACTAACGATGGCTGTGTCTCTCTATCAGCCGGAACCAATGTCTTCACACTGGGCAGCGCTTTAGAGACGTCCAAAGACTATTGGAAGACCTGGTTTTCAGCCTACAGTCATCAGGTCGCGCGTCTCAAAGAATCGTCGAACTCAGACTACTGGCAAGACTGGTTTGATGCCTACTCTCAAAACCTACAGCACTTAAAAACTCAAGCCCAACAGAATAAGACTGCGCCTAAAAACGCTCCTTTGATGCCGTAGCCACCTTCTCGCATTATCTCCACCCTCTACCCCTGCGCTAGCAGAGATACCGTGATGGTCCTTTATTTAGACAACAACGCCACCACCAAGATTGACCCCGATGTTCTCAAGGTCATGTTTCCTTACCTCAGCGAATTCTACGGAAATCCATCGTCTATGCACAGCTTTGGTGGACAGGTCGGCGCAGCCGTCCAAGATGCCAGGGCACAAGTGGCCGACCTCTTAGGTGCGGAAGATACTGAAATTATCTTCACAAGCTGCGGTAGCGAAGGCAACAATACCGCTATCCACGCAGCCCTTGCCGCCCAGCCAGAAAAACGCCATATCGTCACAACAGTCGTAGAGCATCCGGCTATTCTCAACGTGTGTAAGCATCTAGAGAAAAAAGGCTACACCGTTACCTATTTATCGGTAGACGGGCGCGGCCAAATAGACCTGATGGAGGTTGAGGCGGCGATTACCGGGGGCACGGCCCTGGTGACGACAATGCATGCGAACAATGAGACGGGCGTTGTGTTTCCGGTAGAACAGATTGGCGCGATCGCTAAAGAATGCGGAGCCACCTTCCACGTTGACGCGGTACAGTCTGTCGGTAAACTGCCGATCGATCTAAAAAACAGCACCATTGACCTGCTGACGCTCTCCGGTCATAAGCTCCACGCGCCCAAAGGCATTGGTGCTCTCTACTGTCGTCGTGGATTTCGCTTCCGTCCGTTTATACTTGGCGGACACCAGGAGCGCGGACGCCGAGCAGGCACCCCTAACGTTGCCAGCATTGTCGCCCTTGGCAAAGCAGCAGAACTAGCACGCCAAAACCTGCTCAACGTCGATCGTGAAAGTCGGCTGCGAGACCTGCTCGAACAGCGGTTACTCGCGCTCATCCCTGACTGTGAGGTGAATGGCGGTGGCACCACTCGCCTACCCAACACCACCAACATCGGCTTCAAATACATCGAAGGCGAGGCCATCTTATTCATGCTCGACAAGCACGGTATCTGCGCCTCCTCCGGCTCTGCCTGCACCTCAGGTTCTCTCGATCCCTCACACGTACTGACCGCGATGGGCCTACCGTACACCATTCTTCACGGCTCCATTCGCTTCAGCCTTTCTCGCTTCACCACCGAGGCAGAAATTCAACAGGTCGTTGATGTGATGCCAGGCATTGTTGAAAAGCTGCGCGCGATTTCTCCTTTCAACAGCGAGCAGTCCGAGTGGTTGCAAGGTCGAGATTTGGTTCGTGCGACCTAAGTTGTTCTCTCTCCCGCGTCCTATTTCTTATCCCCTCACCCTATACCCCGTAAAAGCCATGTGGGACTATTCTGAAAAAGTACTCGACCTGTTCTATAATCCGCTCAACCAAGGTGTGATCGCCGATCTTCATGAGCCTGACGTGGCGGTGGTCTATGGAGAGGTCGGTAGCATTGCCTGCGGTGATGCCCTGCGACTGCACCTGAAGATTCAGGAGTCTACCGAAACGATTCTCGATTCACAGTTTCAAACCTTTGGCTGTACGAGTGCGATCGCCTCCTCCTCTGCGCTCACTGAAATCATCAAAGGCAAAACGCTCGACGAAGCACTCAACATCAACAATCAAGACATTGCTGATTACTTGGGCGGTTTGCCCGAAGCTAAAATGCACTGCTCTGTCATGGGCCAGGAGGCTCTAGAAGCGGCCATTTATAACTATCGTGGGATTGAAATAGAAGAGCACGAAGAGGATGAAGGCACGCTGATTTGCACCTGCTATGGCATCACCGAGCCGCGCATTCGCCGAGTTGCTATTGAAAACGATCTCACGACCGTAGAGCAGGTGACCAACTATGTCAAAGCTGGCGGTGGCTGCGGCAGCTGTCTCGCGGGTATCGAAGATATCTTAATCGAGATAAAGCAAGAGAAAGCCGCTACCGCCACCCGAGTCGCCGCAGAAATTTCGGCTGCATCGCCGGATTCACTCAGTCCCATTCAGAAAATAAACTTAATTCAAAAAGTGCTTGCCGAAGAGATTCGGCCTGTGCTGATGGCCGATGGCGGCGATGTCGAACTCTTTGATGTAAGCGGCGATGTTGTTAAAGTCCAGCTTAAAGGAGCCTGCGGCTCGTGCGATAGCAGCCTGGCTACGCTCAAAGGGTCGATTGAAACCCGCCTACAGTCAAGCGTTGCGACTGAGCTGACGGTCGTCGCTGTTTAGATCTGTCCTTCATTCTCTTTCTTATTATGAAAACACTTCATCACATTCTTCTAGGTGAACGGTCCCCGCCACTGTTTCTCTGGTTGCTATCTCTTGTATTACACAGATAATTGCAGCGATCGCGTTCACCGAATCAACTCTCAACTCTCACTTCTCGACGCTCTATCCTAAATTCTCACGACGGCTATTTCCTCATAACCTTCACGTTCCTACAACATTTACTTCTTCACTTAGGAGACTTCCATCCATGAGACAAATTGCATTTTACGGAAAAGGCGGCATCGGCAAATCCACTACGTCGCAAAACACATTGGCCTCCATGGCTGAGCAAGGCCAACGCATTATGATTGTAGGCTGTGATCCGAAGGCTGATTCCACCCGCCTGATGCTCCATAGCAAAGCCCAAACCTCCGTACTACAGCTAGCTGCCGAACTCGGTGCCGTTGAAGACGTCGAACTTGACCAGGTGCTGCAAGAAGGCTATCGCGGCGTTAAGTGCGTCGAGTCCGGTGGTCCTGAGCCCGGCGTCGGCTGTGCCGGTCGCGGCATCATCACCGCTATCAACTTCCTAGAAGAAGAAGGCGCTTACGAAGATCTTGATTTCGTCTCCTATGACGTACTTGGTGACGTTGTTTGCGGCGGTTTTGCAATGCCTATTCGAGAAGGCAAAGCACAAGAGATCTATATTGTGGTCTCTGGTGAAATGATGGCCATGTATGCAGCCAACAACATCGCCCGAGGCGTTCTAAAATACGCTCAGTCCGGCGGTGTGCGGTTGGGCGGTCTCATCTGCAACAGCCGGAATACAGATCGGGAAGTCGAGCTAATTGAAGCCCTAGCAAATAAGCTCAATACTCAAATGATTCACTTTGTCCCTCGTGACAATGTTGTTCAGCATGCTGAGCTGCGTCGCATGACAGTAAATGAGTATGCACCCGATAGTAAGCAAGCGGATGAGTATGCGCAGCTCGCTGATAAAATCATCAACAACAAAAAGCTTACCGTGCCAACGCCCATTACGATGGACGAGCTTGAGGAGCTGATGGTGGACTTCGGTATTCTCGACAGCGACGAGAAATATCAAGAGGCATTGGCGGCTGAAGAAAAAGTGGTGGCTGTCGTATAGCCAGCGGATTATTGATAGCTAACGAGTTGTTTCTTTAGGGAAGGGGGGTGATGCTTACCCCCCGCTACACCGCTAATTTTCAACTCTCTACATCTATTGAGAGGGCATTATGACGACTGTAGAAGATAGAAAAGATCTCATTAGTGAGGTTTTGGAAGCGTATCCAGCGAAAGGAAAAAAGAGACGTTCCAAGCACCTTGGCGTTAAAGAAGAAGCCGCTTCTGACTGCGGCGTTAAATCGAATAAAAAATCTGTTCCCGGTGTAATGACAACCCGTGGCTGTGCCTATGCTGGTGCTAAAGGCGTGGTCTGGGGCCCGGTAAAAGACATGATTCACCTTAGCCACGGACCTGTGGGATGCGGCTACTACTCCTGGTCGGGTCGGCGTAACTATTATGTCGGCACAACCGGTGTCGATACCTTTGGCACCATGCAGTTCACCTCCGACTTCCAAGAGCGAGATATTGTTTTTGGCGGTGACAAAAAGCTCGCTAAAATCATTGACGAACTCGAAACGTTATTTCCCCTCAGTCAGGGCACCACCATTGAATCAGAATGTCCGGTTGGCCTGATTGGTGATGATATTGAAGCTGTCGCTAAGTTAAAAGCAAAAGAGACCGGCAAACCGGTTGTTCCCGTTCGCTGCGAAGGCTTTAGAGGCGTGTCTCAGTCTTTGGGTCACCACATTGCAAACGATACCGTGCGTGACTGGGTGCTGCCCAAAGCTGACGACTATCGTAAGCTGCCTGAGGGCTTCGAACCTGGTCCCTATGATGTCAACATCGTCGGTGACTACAACATTGGGGGTGACGCCTGGCCTAGCCGCAAGCTGATGGAAGATATGGGTCTACGGGTGCTCTCTCAGTTCTCTGGAGACGGCTCTTTTAACGAAGTAGTCATGGCCCCCTTGTCCAAACTCAATTTGATCCACTGCTATCGCTCCATGAACTACATCTGCCGCTTCATGGAAGAGAAGTACGGCATTGGCTGGCTAGAATACAACTTCTTTGGGCCGTCTGAAATTGCCAAATCACTCCGCAAGATCGCAGCGCAGTTCGATGAAACCATTCAGGCAAAAGCTGAAGAAGTGATTGCGGCTAACCAAGCGCGGATGGACAGCATCATTGCTAAATATCGGCCTCGTTTAGAAGGTAAGACGGTGATGATGATGGTCGGTGGCTTGCGGCCTCGTCACGTGATTCCTGCCTTTAGAGACTTAGGCATGAAAGTCATTGGTACGGGCTACGAGTTTGGCCACGCGGATGACTACAAGCGAACGGCTGACTATGTAGACAACGGCACGTTGATTTACGACGATGTCAGCGGCTACGAATTTGAAGAGTTTGCAAAACAGCTCAACCCTGATTTGATTGCTGCTGGAATTAAAGAGAAGTACGTCTTTCAAAAGATGGCACTGCCCTTCCGTCAGATGCACTCGTGGGATTATTCCGGGCCCTACCACGGCTATGAAGGCTTTGAGGTCTTTGCTCGTGACATGGACCTGGCCATCAACAATCCGACCTGGAGCTTGATCAAAGCGCCTTGGACAGAATAAAGAACAGCATAACTAGCCTTTCTCTTACCAGAACTTCTCTCACAAGGAGAGCATTATGACTGATAATCTTGACAAAAACCGGCCTACTAATGAGGCTACTGATGGGCCTGTTAACGGGGCTACTGACGGGCCTGTGAATGGAGCCGCCGACCCTGGAAAAATTCAAGACCACTTCGATTTATTTACCACCGACCGATACCAGGAACTCTTTGCTAACAAGCGTCAGTACGAAGGGGCCCATACAGCAGAGAAAGTCGCTGAAGTCGCTGAATGGACAAAGTCTTGGGAATATCGAGAAAAGAACTTTGAAAGACAGTCCTTGACGGTGAATCCGGCCAAGGCCTGCCAACCCCTGGGTGCATTATTTGTGGCCTCTGGGTTCGAAGGGACTTTACCCTATAGTCATGGGTCTCAAGGCTGTGTGGCTTACTTCCGCACCCACCTTACCCGTAACTACAAAGAGCCCTTTCAGGCCGTCTCTTCTTCTATGACAGAAGATGCCGCTGTCTTTGGCGGCCTCGCCAACATGAAGCTGGGCCTAGAGAATGCTTACGAGCTGTACAAGCCCAAAATGATTGCCCTTTGCACCACCTGCATGGCAGAGGTCATTGGTGATGATTTAGGAGCATTTGTCACGACCTCTAAGCAAGAAGGGCATATTCCCGAAACGCTACCAGTACCCTATGCTCATACGCCTAGCTTTGTGGGATCTCATATCACAGGATATGACAACATGCTAAAGAGCATTCTTAGCACGCTCACCAAAGATAAAAAGGCTGAAAACACCAACGGCAAGTTCAACTTCAACTTGGGCTTTGATCCTTACATCGGCAACATTCGCGAGCTGAAGCGCATTTTAGGTCTGTTTGGCATCGACTACACTATTTTGTCAGACAATTCCGATACGTTTGATTCTCCCAATACGGGCGAGTTCAAAATGTACAACGGCCTCACCACGTTAGAGGATACGGCTAATTCAATCAATGCCGAAGGAACGTTCTTCTTCCAGAAGTACACCACACCCAAAACACAAGACTACATCGCTAAAGACTGGGAGCAGAAGACCTACAACTTCCGTCCCTTTGGCATTAAAGGAACAGATGAGTTCTTGATGAATCTTTCGGCTCTAACGGGTAAGCCTATTCCGCTAGTGCTTCAGCAAGAACGGGGCCGCGCTGTCGATGCGCTAACCGATTCACAGGCCTGGATTCACGGTAAGCGAATTGCGCTCTACGGAGACCCTGACCATGTGTTTAATCTCACCCAGTTTCTGTTGGAAATGGGCGCTGAGCCGGTTCACATTGTAGTTACAAACAGCAACCCAGACTTTGAATCGGAGATTCGCGAGCTGCTGACTAACAGCCCTTACGGCCAGGAGGCAACGGTGTGGGGTAAGAAGGATCTGTGGCATTTGCGATCGCTCATGTTCACCGAGCCTGTTGATCTACTCATCGGCAACTCCTACGGCAAGTATCTATGGCGCGATACAGGCACACCGCTTGTACGCATTGGCTACCCCATCTTCGATCGTCACCATATGCACCGCTATGCCACGCTCGGCTACCAGGGCGCGATCAACCAGTTCAACTGGATCATAAATACGATTCTAGACGAGCTCGATCGCAACACCATCGTTCCAGCGAAGACAGATATCTCCTTTGATCTGATTCGCTAGAAGAAAAGCATGTGAGACATTGACCACTCAATCAATGTCTCACACGAATGTCTCGCACAAATATCTCACATTTCTTGTGTACACAGTAGCCCTACTCCCCCTCTTCTCATGCGCCTGAGTGAAGAAATCGAAATCGACTCTCCGCCTATCTACGACCTTGGCAATCGCGTGCGCGTGCTAAAGGTCATCCGCAACGATGGCACCTTTCCCGGCAAAGACAAGGGCTTCAAGCTGGCACAACCTGGTGACATTGGCTTTATTGTCAGCATTGGCACTTACTTACAGCGCGCCTACATCTACTCCGTGAATTTTCTTGAATCCAACCGAGTAGTAGGCTGTCTTGGCAGAGAACTAGAACTCGCTGAAGACGAAAATCGCTCGCCTCTGATTGAACAAGATTCTTGAACAAGATTCTGATTAAACAAAATCCGGATTGCCGGATTAAACAGGGGCGCTCACCGAACAAGCTGATGGTAAGGACGGCCCTTATGTCCAGTTCTCTCCTCACTCCTCACTCCTTGCATTTGGAGTTAATCCTATGAGCTTCTTACCCCTTTCTCAAAAATCACGGTTCCCATTTGTTCATCCTTTAGCGTTCATACGGCGATGGATTAACCAGATTGAAGTTACAAACGTGCAGACAGCTCAGCGGATTTGCCGATTGATTCCCAACACCTGTTCTACAGGCTATACCCTCAGCTTTTTTGGTCGCACCTGGCTACACATGCCCTCTCCTTGCGAACTCAATCCCCTCGCTGATGAGCTGGTTGATCTGCGCTTCCGCGCCGCTGACTTCCTTTACGAACAAAACGCATAATTCGACCTGTTCCCTTTCTCCCCCGCCTCGCCATGAAAATAACCTCTGGCAAAATCAACGAACTGCTCACCCAGCCTGGCTGCGAGCACAACCATAAAAAAGGACAACAAGGCAAAAACAAAGCCTGCCAACAACAGGCACAGCCTGGCGCGGCCCAGGGTGGATGCGCTTTTGATGGGGCCAGCATTGCCCTGGTGCCGATCACCGATGTGGCCCACCTGGTCCATGGCCCTGCGTCTTGTGCGAGCAACTCTTGGGGTGCTCGGGGAAGTCTTTCTTCAGGGCCCATCATTTATAAAATGGGCTTTACAACAGACCTGAGCGAGAATGAGATCATCTTTGGTGGAGAGAAAAAGCTTTATAAGGCCATTCACGATGTGAAAGCTCGCTATAGCCCTGCCGCTGTTTTTGTTTATCTCACCTGTGTCACTGCCCTGATTGGAGATGACATCGAAGCGGTTTGTCAGGCCGCTAGCCAAAAGTTCGAGATTCCCGTTGTGCCGGTTAACTCCCCAGGCTTTGTGGGCAGCAAAAACTTAGGCAATCGGATTGGGGGCGAGGCCCTGTTGGACTATGTAGTTGGCACTCGCGAGCCTGACTACACCACACCCTACGATATTAATCTGATTGGGGAATACAATATTGCAGGCGAAATGTGGGGCGTCCTGCCACTGTTGGAGAAGCTCGGCATTCGTGTGCTCGCCAAGATTACGGGCGATGCTCGCTATCACGATGTGGCCTGCGCTCATCGGGCCAAGCTGAATGTGATGATTTGTTCTAAGGCGCTGATTAATATGGCGCACAAAATGGAGGAGCGATACGGCATTCCCTATGTCGAAGAGTCGATCTACGGCGTTGAAGACATTAACCGCTTGCTGCGAGATGTGGCAGCTAAGCTAGGCGACGCTGACTTGCAGGCGAGAACAGAGGCACTGATTCAAGCCGAAACCGCCAAAATGGATATCGCCCTTGAGCCCTACCGTCAACGCCTCAAAGGGAAGCGAATTGTGCTTTACACAGGCGGTGTAAAGAGCTGGTCAATTATCTCTGCGGCTAAAGATTTGGGCATAGAAGTGGTAGCCACTAGCTCTAAAAAGAGTACGGCAGAAGACAAAGCGCGAATTAAAAAACTTTTGAGCAAAGACGGCATCATGATGGAGCAGGGCAATGCTCAAAAGCTCCTCAAGGTGATCGAGCAAACCAAAGCAGATATGTTGATTGCAGGTGGACGCAATCAATATACGGCGCTAAAAGCGAGAATTCCTTTCTTGGATATCAACCAGGAGCGCCACCATCCCTATGCGGGCTATGTTGGCATGGTGGAGATGGCTAAAGAGCTTGACGGCGCGCTGTATAGCCCAATTTGGGAGCAGGTGCGATCGCCCGAACCCTGGAAAGTCTCTCCAGCCGAGCTACCGTCTCTACCGCCTACACCGTCCACAAAAGTGGTGGCCCGCCGTAAGCCTGTCTCTGTTAACCCACTCAAGCAAAGTCAACCGTTGGGGGCAGCGCTTGCCTATCTTGGCGTTAAAGGAATGATGCCCTTATTCCACGGCTCACAGGGCTGCACCGCTTTTGCCAAAGTCATGCTAGTACGACACTTTAGAGAAGCGATTCCGATGTCTACTACTGCCATGACTGAGGTCTCGACTATCTTAGGCGGCGAAGAAAATATAGAGACCGCCATGCTGACGATATTGGAGAAGTCGAAACCGCAGATTATTGGGCTATGTACAACCGGGCTGACCGAAACACGCGGCGACGACATGCAGGGGATATTAAAAACGCTGCGCGCACGCGCTGACAAACTAGCTACGCTGCCGATTGCCTTTGCGTCCACGCCCGACTTCAAAGGGGCCTTGCAAGACGGCTATGCCGCGGCGGTAGAAGCCATTGTGAGAGATATTCCAGGACATGCTCAGGACCATACTCGACAGATTGGCGATAGCGATGATCCCTTCTATGGCTATGCGCCTCCTTCACTGCCGCTTCAGGTAACCGTTTTAGCCGGGCCATCTCTAGCCCCTGGCGATGTTCAAGAAATCAAAGACATGGTCAAAGCCTTTGGTCTCAATCCGGTGGTTTTACCAGATTTATCTTCCTCGCTCGATGGCCACTTAACCGAGCATAGCTACTCTAGTATTACCAGCGGTGGCACCAGTCTCAGTCAGATTAAATCGCTCAACAGTTCCTTCTTTACGCTGGCAATAGGCCACAGCATGAAGCTAGCCGCTGAGATTTTGCAGCAGCGATTTGGCACTGAGTTTCAGGTGTTTGATGACTTGAGTGGGCTAGAAACTGTCGATCTGTTTTTAACTAAGCTATCAGAATTGAGCGATCGCCCTATTCCTGAAAAATTTCGTCACCAGCGGCGGCAGCTGCAAGATGCCATTCTCGATACTCACTTCTTCTTTAACGGGAAGCGGATCGCCCTAGCGCTAGAGCCGGATTTACTTCACACGGTGACCTGGTGGCTAGCAACAACTGGCGCCAACATCCATGCCGCCGTGACCACCACAAAATCTAAACTGCTAAAAGATTTGCCCATTGATACCGTCACGATTGGCGACTTAGAAGACTTTGAAGAGCTGGCACAGGGCGCAGATTTGTTGATTGCCCCTTCTAGTGCAAAAGCGCTCTCAGCGCGTTTGGATATTCCGCTTTACCGCATGGGGTTCCCTATCTTCGATCGGCTCGGGAATGGTCACCGTTGCACCGTTGGATACAAAGGCACGCTGCAACTCTTGTTTGATATTGGCAACATTTTTCTAGAAACCAGCGAGCGTGCAGCCCATAAGCAAGTCCATGCCTGGCGAAAGGGTGATTTGTAGAAACCCTCAAAAAAATCACGCGTAAGAGAAAGTCATGAACGATAGAAAAAGGAGATTATTATGAAAGTTGGACTGGCCACCCGCGATTCAGTTCACATTAACGCCCACTTCGGTTCTGCTAGCAAAATTGACGTTTATGAAACCAGTGCTAGCGGATTTTCCTTTCTAGAGACCCTAAAATTCGGAGGGAATCTTCAAGAAGATGGCAATGAAGATAAGCTAGCACCTAAAGTAAAGGCGTTGAAAGATTGTTCGATTGTGTATGTTTTGGCAGTTGGCGGCAGCGCTGCCAAAAGACTGCTTTATCACAACATTGTTCCGATCAAGGCGGACGCCGAAACAGACGAAATCCAAGCGACGTTGGCAGCCCTAGTCGAGATTCTTAACCGCCCGTCCCCACCGCCCTGGTTAAGAAAGGCTTTGTTGAAGGGCCAACTGAAGGGCCAACTAGAGGGCCAGGCGGCCTCCGCATCAGCCAAATTGAGGAGCCAGTTCGAAAGCGCCTTCGACGCTGAAGATAGTGTTGAAACCATAGAAGAAGAGGTAACCGTATGAGTTCTGTAGACACCCTAAATCCGGCACCAGTTGCTGCAAAAAAATCAGCAGCCGAAGACTCAGTCATCGAAACATCAGTCATCGCTGAAGACTCTGCTTTTCTCAAGGCAATTGTTCAACAAATCCGTGCTAACGACGCCTATGGGACCTACCGTAACTGGGCCGACGAGACACTCCTTAAGCCCTATATCATCTCTAAGAAAAAGCGCCGGGAGATTTCGGTAGAAGGAGAGGTCGATCCGATTACAATGAGTCGAATTTTGGCTTTTTATCGCGCGATCGCAACCTGCATTGAACAAGAAACTGGTCAGCTCTCTCAGGTTGTTGTAGACCTAAGCCACGAAGGCTTTGGCTGGGCGCTCATCTTTTCGGGTCGTCTCATCCTAGTCTCAAAAACGCTGCGAGATGCCCAGCGATTCGGCTTTGATTCGTTCGAAAAGCTCAACGCCGAAGGTGAGAAGCTGATTAACAAAGGCATCGACTTAGCTCAGCGCTTCCCTGAAGTCTGCAACGTTTAACCTGTGCGCTTATCAAGCTTCATTTTCTCTCATTCTATCCCTCTAGTTCCATTTCTCTAGATCCATACCTCTAGATCCATACCTCTAGATCCATACCTCTAGATCCATACCTCTAGATCCATA